>CAYTLD010000001.1:0-38117 GCA_964438585.1 uncultured Blastochloridaceae bacterium
TGTCAGTGGTAACGTAGGAATTCGCTCACTGTCCCTTAATTGCGGTGCGTTATCATCATGTGTAAGCCCCAGTTGCGGGGTTGACTCTTGCGGGATTTACGGGAACTTAAGTGCATGAGTCGCAATCAAGTCATGGGAGCCCTGATGGCCCTGAAGGGTGCCGGTTTGGTCGGCACGTTTACTTTTATTGAAGGCATCCGATTTTTTGATGACTGGCCCAGCACCTTTATCATCTGGCCCCTGCTGTTGATCGGGTTTCTACTGATTGCGGTAGGCCTGGGGGTTATCTCCGCCCACGAGAAATAGTTCCCGTCCGGGTTAAGCCCAGACATTTTTCTTTCCATGCGGCCCTGCGAGGCTAATGTGGTAGGTCTATCTCAAACCACAAATAACATATAAGGATATCATCAATGAAATTAGAAACGATTTGTCTTCATGGCGGCCAGGAACCCGATCCGGTGACTCATTCACGGGCGGTGCCGCTTTACCGCACCAGTTCCTATGTCTTCAAGGACACTGAACATGCTGCCAACCTCTTTGGCCTCAAGGAACTGGGTAATATTTACACCCGGCTCATGAATCCCACGCATGATGTCCTCGAAAAGCGCATGGCTCAACTCGACGGTGGTGCGGCCGCACTGGCCGTCGCGTCCGGAACCAGCGGAGCCTTCTATGCCATCATCAATATTTGCCAGCAGGGTGACGAAATCGTTTCCGCTAATAATCTTTACGGAGGCACCTTCACCCAATTCAACGACATCATGCCCCAGTTCGGCATCCGGGTGCACATGGTCGATCCCAATGACCCGGAAAATTTCCGCAAGGCCATCACTCCAAAGACCAAGGCCCTCTTCTGTGAGACGGTCAGCAATCCGGGCCTGGATGTTGCCGATCTGGAAGCGATCTCCGCCATTGCCCACGAGAATGGCATCCCGCTTATTGTCGATGGAACTTTTACCACGCCATTCCTCTGTCGTCCGATCGAGCACGGGGCCGACGTGGTTGTTTACTCCCTGACCAAATGGCTGGGTGGACACGGCATCGGCATTGGTGGAGTAGTGGTTGATTCCGGAAAGTTCAATTGGAAGGGCGATAAATTCCCTCTCATGAATGAACCTGAAGCCAGCTACCATGGCATCCGCTGGGCCCATGACCTACCAGACATGCTCGCGCCGATCGCTTACATCCTCCGCATGCGGGTCATCCCGCTCCGCAATCTTGGAGCCTGTATCAGCCCTGATAATGCCTGGATGTTCCTGCAGGGAATCGAGACCCTGCCGGTGCGGATGGAACGTCACTGTGACAACGCCCTCGCGGTTGCCCGGCACTTGAAGAGCCATGCCGCCGTCGAGTGGGTCCGCTACCCGCTCTTGGATGACAAGGAGAAGTGCGATAAGTATCTTGATGGCAAGGGCGGCGCGATGGTTGTTTTCGGAATTAAAGGTGGCAAAGAGGCCGGATCGAAATTTATTGAATCGCTCAAGCTCTTCTCGCACCTCGCTAACGTCGGGGATGCCAAGAGCCTGGCTATTCATCCGGCAACCACCACCCATTCGCAGATGACCGAGGATCAGCAGAATGCCGGAGGCATTAAGCCGGAACTGGTTCGTCTTTCTGTAGGAATCGAGCACATCGACGACATCATTGCCGACCTGGATCAAGCACTGGCAGGTAGTTAAAGTTATTCCTACCGCTACTCTCATTCAGGAGGGAGTGGGCGGAAGTGCTGGAGTGGTGGAAAGAGGAAAAGGCGATAAAACGACGTGGAATCGACAGTCAAATTCATTGAACTCGTTCCCGAGGGGGAAACACTCACTCTCCGCGACGGGAAGTTACCTGGACCGGTGACGTTGGCCTACAACGAGTATGGTCAACTAAACGAGCAGAAGGACAACGCCATCGTCCTCTTTCACGCCTTGTCAGGAAGTTCTCACGCAGCCGGAACCTGCACCCGTAATGACCGGGCTGGCTCCCGCTGGACCGAGGAAGTGCACCACGGCTGGTGGGACGACTTTATTGGCCCGGGCAAGGCGCTGGATACGGATCGGTATTACGTGATCTGCATGAACTACCTTGGCGGTTGCTATGGATCCACCGGTCCCTCGGATATCGACCCGGCCACCGGAAAGCCCTACGGCAGCCGCTTTCCGAGGGTGCTGGCGGAAGACCAGGTCACGGCTCAAGCGGCACTGCTGGACCGGCTCGGGGTGGAGAAATGTCATGCCGTTATTGGAGTCAGTGTGGGTGCCCTGCTGGCCGTGAGTTTTTCCACCCTTTTCCCAAACCGGGTTAAATTGGTTGTGCCCATCGCGGGAGGATTCAAGACATCGGTCCTGAACCGGTTGCTGCTTTTCGAGCAGATTCTCGCCATAGAAAATGACCCCCAATTCCAGAGCGGTGACTACTACGAATCCGGGCAGCCCTCCTACGGCATGGCCCTAGCCCGTATGATTTCTCATAAGACCTTCATTCACCTCGACGCCATCGAGCAGCGCTCCAGCCGGATGGTGAAGCAGCAGGAGGACAATTTCGCCTGGTTCAAAATTCGCGACAGCGTTCAGTCCTACATGATTTATCAGGGCAAGAAATTCGTCGACCGCTTTGATGCCAATACCTACCTGCGGATCTGCGACCTCTGGAGCAGCTACGACCCCGTCGCTGATGCGGGTAAGCAGGATCCGGTTGACGTGTTTGCCCCCTGCCGGGTACAGGAACAGCAGTATCTCATTTTTTCAATCGATTCGGATTTCTGTTTTTACCCGGAAGAGCAGCAGGCACTGGAAGATTATCTCAAACAAGCCGGGGTCTCTGTGATGCGGATAACCGTCCACTCGGAAAAAGGACACGATTCCTTCCTGCTCGAGCCCGAACTCTTCACGCCCCACCTGGATCATTTCCTGCGCTCCTCGAAAATGTGGCTGAGGAAGTGAAGCGATGGACAAGTCCATCTTCTCTGCTCGAACCCGGCAGAGACGGCGCTCTGCCCTCCACGTCTTTTCACCCTGCCACGTGGAGGGAGGATCTTCCTCCTACGCCAAGGCTTCGGCGGACAGGCCGCATCCTCCGCCCGAACCCGGCAGAGACGGCACTCTGCCCTCCATATCCTCCGCCTGAGGTTAATCCTCATCGAGCCAATGCAGTGCATAGGGCTGGAGGGTATGGATGCCTCCAGTCGAGATGATTTCTCCTGTAAATCGATCCTTTAGATAGTGGGCCAGGCCCAGAACCCGGAATTCCCGGAGATCCACGTCCTGGGGAAATTCAGAAAAATTGGCCAGCACGATGAGCATCAACCCGTCGTGTTTACGAAGAAACGCAAGGACATGCTCATTGGCGGCGGGGAGCAGAGTCATGATATTACCGGCAATGGCGTGGGTGTCTTTCCGCATGGCAAAAATACTTTTCAACTGTTGATAGACCCGCCCGCGGACGGAGTGAGGGTCCAGAAGTTCGTCGAGCTGATCCCACTCCATGCGGGGGCGATGAACCCAGCGTGAGTCGTCCATCTGATCCGGGTTTTTCTGGAAGGAATAATCATTGAGGGCACCGAATTCTTCGCCCAGAAATATAATCGGTATGCCTCCGATGCTGCAGAGCACCCCGTAGAGCATACGGATTCTCAGGATGGCTAGATCAATGAGTTGGTTATCCTCTTTTTGGATCGCGTCTTCGAGCCCCGCGAGCGAGGCCATCGTTCCACTGATCCGCATGTCACCGGTGTCCGGATTATGCTGGAAGGGGAGACCGACAGCGAAGGAGCCGGAGAATGCGCCGGTGAAAAATTGGTTAAGGAAATGCCGGTGATCCTGAGGGTTGGTGCCGGTAGCCCAGCAATCGGCATCGTCGAAGGACCACCCGATGTCATCATGCCCGCGCAGGTAGTTGACCCAACTGGTTCCCTCGCTGAGATTGAAGTGCCGCTGTAGCGACCTCTCGAGCAGGGCCACTTTCCGGGTGGCGATACTTTCCCAGAGCAGTGCCATCAGGGTCGGGTTATAGGAAATCTGGCATTCTTCCCGGGAAATGTAGCGGGAGACTTCATCGGGGTGGACGATGGCCTCCGACTTAAAGACCAGCCCGGGAGCGGCAATTCGGCAGACCGCATTGAAGGCGCGTATGAGCAGGTGGGCCTCCGGGAGGTTTTCGCAGACCGTCCCCAGTTGCTTCCAGGTGAAAGCGACCGCATCCAGCCTGAGCATTTCCACACCGGTATTGGCCAGGAAAAGCATTTCGGAGGCCATGGCCCGGAACACTTCCGGGTTGTCGTAATTGAGGTCCCACTGAAATGAATTAAACGTGGTCCAAACCCAGCGTTGCATGCCATTATGCCAGGTGAAGCTACCCCGCCGCACGGCAGGAAAAATTTCCCGGAGGTAAATTTCATACCGATCCGGCAGGGTCCGGTCGGGGAAGGTGCGGTAGTAATTCAGGTATTCCCGGTCTCCCTCCTGAGCCCGGATGGCCCAGGAATGCTCATCCGAGGTGTGGTTGAAAACAAAATCGAGGACCAGGGAAATGCCGGCCTCACGGAGATCATGGGAGAGGGCTCGCAGGTCATCCATGGTGCCGAGACGGGGGTCGATCGTCCGGTAGTCACTGATGGCGTAGCCGCCATCGTTGTTTCCCTCCGGGGTGGAAAAAGGGGGCATGAGGTGCAGGTAGGTGAGACCGAGTTCCTTCAGGTAGGGAACCCGGGTTCGGAGGGTGGGGAGATCACCGGAAAAAAGACGGACGTAAAGCGAGCCGCCGATCATGCGCTCGGATAGATACCAGTTCGGATTGTTTTCACGGCGCCGATCCAGTTCGAGCAGCTCCGGCGGACGCTCCAGCCAGCAGTCGATGGCGGTGAGGAGAATATTTTCCAGATAATAGAAGAAATCATAGTGATGTCCGTAGAGACGGTGCAGCAATCCGAAGAGCTTCATCCAGTGCTCCTGCAAACGGGCTTCAATCGTTTCCCCGAGCATCTCGATCTCAGGCTCTGGACGTCCGGTGGCCTGTATTCTGGACAGGATACGCGGGACAAGCTTCTTAAGTGAGCGTTCCGCCTCAAAGGGCAGATCGAATTCAGTCATCCGGTTCTTCCGACTTGTCATTCGGTATGGTGATGTGGTCGAGGAAGTTGTAGTAGTGAATGCCTTCAATAATCCCGGCCGCATGGCACGCTTCGGCGAAATAGACGCGCGGATATCCTCTCAGCATTTCCAGCTCCTGACTGTAATTTCCGACCACCACGCCCAGGGTGTTTCCTGAGAGCATTCCGGCATCATTTCCGGAATCCCCGGCGATGAGGATTTGTCCCATGGGGATATCCCACTTGAAGGCAATATGACGGATACTCAACCCGCTTCCGGCCCGGGAGGGAATGATGTCCAGGTACATATCGTGAGAAAGTACGGTTTTTACCTTTAATTTATGCTGACGGAGGAGGCGTTTGATTTGTGACTGATTGGGAGCCTTTTCCAGATCGATCTTGTAGCTGAGTTTGAAAAAGGACTGATCCTCATCTTCCGGGTAGTAGAGGCCGTCTAGTCCGTCGAGAACATTCTTGGTTTTCTCCCGGTTCCAGCCATAGCCGATGTGGTTCTGCCAACTGCGGTCGAGGGTGATGTTCTTCCCATAGTAGATTTCAGTTCCGACTGCCGTGATGAGCACTTCCGGCTGAGGCATATCGTAGTCGTCCATGAGGGCTTTGACGGTTTCAAAGCGGCGCCCTGTGGCGATGCCGAACCCTACATGCTCCTCGGTCTGGCTGATAAGATCGAAAAATTGTTTCATGGCCTCATCGTCTCCGGTCAGGGTGTTGTCGATATCGGCAATGATCAGGCGGTCGACATGGTGCAGGCGGCGCATCCGCCGGGAGGCGGTCACGGGCATGGGATTGTCTGCCTTCTCGACAATTTCCAGGATATCGCGCAGATAGCGTTGGCAGTGCCGCTCCCAGGAGTAGTGGCGGTGCACGTTTTCGAGTCCGCTGGCTGAGAAGGATTCCCAGGCGCCAGGCTCGATGAGGATGTGGACCAGTGCTTTTTCGATTTCCCTGGGGTCGAAGGGATTGACCAGAATGCCATTCCGGCAGTTGGCGATGATGTCATTGGGGCCGCCGTCGTTGGTGGCCACGATCGGGACACCGCTAGCGGCTGCTTCCAGAAGGGTGAGGCCAAAGGGCTCGGTCATGGCCGGGTTAATAAAGATACCTCGTGAGCGGGTGATGGCCCGGTAGAGTGCAGGAACTTCATCCGGCTGGTGTTGCTTGGGATAGGCGACTTTTCCGTAAAGGTTGTGCACATCGATCAGGGTCAGGGTGTTGGTCAGAACGGTTCGCTGACCAGAGGGCATGATGCGGATGTCATCGCGGCAACCCATAATCAGAACCAGGTTGGCCAGACGCTGGAGTTCGTGCGACTCCCCATACGTTTTGACCAGCATTTCCAGGTTCTTCCGCTCATCCGGACGGGCCATGGCCACGATCATTGGCTTGTCCGGATCATCGAGAAAGCGCCTGATTTCCTGAAGAAGTTGGGGATTTTCCTCCTCCTCTCTGGGGGGATGGAACGAGGTCAGATCCACCCCGGGAGGGATAACTTCCATCCGCTCCGGCAGGTACTGTTCATAGCGCTCGTATTGCTCTTTCACCTCCTGGTGGGTGCTGGTGACGATCAGGGAGCAGGTATCGAGGGCGAATTCCTCCGCCTCGATGCGGGTGGAGAGGTTGTAATTTTTCTCGATCTTTCCCTCGCTGGCACCGGACTCGATAAGACGCTCTTTTTTAATTCTCCCCAGTGAATGTCCGGTAAAGACAAAGGGCACGCCGAGGAGACGGGCGATTTGACCCCCTCCATACCCGGCGTCCGCGTAATGCCCGTGGATAATGTCGGGGACGCGTTGCGTGCGCTTAAAATAGTTCAGACATTCATCGACAAATACATCGAGATAGGGCCAGAGCTTGGTCTTGCTTAAGTAGCGTTTCGGGCCGAAGGGGATGCGGACGATATAGGCATCATCACCAATGCGTTCATCGAGACGCGCGTAATCATCCGAGACCCGGCTGTCGATAATCTGGCGGGTAATGAGTTCGACTTTTCCGACTTCCGGTTGCTGTGCCAGTGTCCGGGCCAGTTCGATTACATAGCGTGTCTGCCCGCCGGTATCTTCATCGCGCCCCAGTTCCGGATTTACCCCGCGGATGAGCCCATGAAGACTGATAAGGGCAATTCGTAAATCTCCTGAATCTGACATCTAAGGAAGATAGCATTAATCTCACCAAGAAAAAAGCCGAAACCGGATACCCTCTCAACCAACCCTTTGCGATAACGTGAGCACTATTTCTGTGAATAGTCGTCTCCATTGAGACTGCCTATGACGGATTTCTGCCAGTCGATCAGGTCTTTTTTCATGCGGTCGAGACGCAGGGTCAGTATGCGATGCATGCCCCTATGAATGACGCTTGCAGTGCCGGTTAACTTCTCTAGTGTGGTATAGATGACCAAGATACACGTATTGTTACTAGCAGTGATCACCGCTGTTCTCGGAGCCTGCCAGCAGGCCCAGACGGGAACCGATTCCGAAGACTCAACCAACCCCTATTTCCGCCGGGCCATGAATTATGAGACGGATCAGAATTACTACTCAGCCATTCAAGAATATGAAAAAGCGCTGATTGCCAACCCCATGGTTTCCAAAGCCCATGTTCAAATGGGGGTGCTCTACAACGAGAAATTAGGGGATCCCATCAGTGCGATTTATCACTACCAGAAATATTTGAATGCCCGCCCCAATGCCCCCGACCGTGAAAAAGTTCAATCCTACCTCGATAAGGCTAAGATTGATTTTGCCATCACGCTGCCCAATTCACCCGCCCAGAATGCCGAGGAAATCGCCCGTATCAACCGTGAGAACGTCGATCTCAAGCAGGCTCTGGCCCAGGCCCAGACTGAACTCTCACGGAAAGAAGATGATATCGCACGGCTTCGCACCTCCGCCGGAGATGCCGCTGCTACCGCTCAGAGTTCAGTAACCGATCAGACGGTCGGGCTCGAGGCCGACACCGATGGAGCACGTCTCTCTCTGGGCTCGAACGAGATCAGTGTGAGCACGTCCACCAGCGCCCCTGCCGCTGTTCCTGTCGAAAACAAATCTTATACTATCCAAAAAGGCGATAGCCTCTGGAAAATTTCTTCTCAATTTTACCCGGACGACGTCGCCGGAGGGATAGAAAAAATTAAAACCGCCAACCCTGATAAAGCATCCAATCCTCAAAATCTGAAATTGGGCGATGTCTTGAACATTCCTTAACTCACAGGACTCCGTGCAATCTATGAATCTTTACCCTCCACAGAATAATGACGATAAAGAGCCGGATCTCTTATCGCCCCCCGGAAAAAGCTCTGTTAGAGCAGACGATCAGCCTGTCGAAGATTTAGCCCACGAATTGGCTGAACAGCAGGAACGCCTGCTCCACCTCAAACGTCAGCAGGAGGAAGTCGAAGCCCGTAAGCTGGAATTGGAAGATCTCTCCCGTCGGCGCGTGGAACTATCCTCAGGTCAGAAAACCATGCGGGAAAAATTCTCCCGCGCCCTCACCGTTCTCGAACGGGCTGAATTGGACACCCAGCGCGAGATTGAGCAGATCCGACAGACTCGGGAATCTTTTGCCGAGCACTTTGACATCATCGATGCTATCAACCCCAAAGAATGGGGACCGAATGAAGTGGATGATGAACTAACCCGCGCCCTCTCTAAAATTGATCATGCCCAGTCGATTTACAGCCAGGCCCGTGCGCGTTTGGATGCCCTCAGTGATCATGATCTGGATCAGGTGGATGAAGACTATGAGGACGGGGCGGATCCCGGTGACCTGCCCTTTTCAGAACTCCTCCGTCGCGGCTTCGCATTAACACTCCCATTGATTATTCTGCTGAGTGTCATTGCCTTCCTCATTTTCATCAAAAGCTGAGCACCACCATGATGTGGTCGGGAAAAGAACCGGATCCCCTCGCGCAGGAAATCAAGCGCCTCGAGCGTGAGAAGAAGACTCTCGAACGGCAGGCAGAAATCCTCGAAGAGGAAATGGCCCACCCCATCCTTCAGGAAGAGCGTGAAATCAACCGGGGTGCCCGTATCCTGCATGAATCGCTCTCCGAACGCGTGGGTCATGTGCCGACCCGAAACCGCCGACGCCTTCGCGCCCAGCAACGTGTAGCCCGCAATCGCGTCATTGCCGCCCTCCTAATCCTGGCCATCCTCATCATCGTCCTCCTGAAGATACTCTAAATTTTCATTGCCCTTAACTCGGAAACGATACTATCTTTATAACTTAATGGTGGCCGTAGCTCAGTAGGTAGAGCTCCAGATTGTGGTTCTGGCTGTCGCGGGTTCGAGCCCCGTCGGTCACCCGTCTTCGTCCTCCCTCGCCAGAGGCCTCGGAGGACTACGCCGGGCAAGCCCTTCTTCTATTTAAGAATGACAATGAACAACCCAGAGGACAAAGACGCCTGGCATAGTTCCTATGAAATCGGCTTGCGAATCCAATATCTCTTCGTAAATTTTATCTATGAATTATCAAACGGTTGAAGTGGATTTGGAAAATGGGACGGTGCGCGCTCGGGGAACGGAAACCCTTCCAGCGAAGGCGCGTGCGCTACTGACCATCGTCGATCGGGACCTTCCTTTAACCGATGCGGATTCGCAAGGGTCATGGGCAGACCGGCTTCGACGCTTCAAGGGGATCGGTAGCGGGGAACACACCGATCTCTCCACCAACAAGGCGCATCTTGCTGACCTTGGGCAATGAAGCCTGTTATCTTAGATGCTGGCCCACTTGTTGCATGGCTCTGCCCTCGTGATCAATACCATGAGTGGTCGTTACAAGCCTTTAGCGAAATTCGTGTCTCGGGTGTCATCTGCGAAGCGGTGCTTACCGAAGTCTGCCACCTTGCCAGCAAAGAAGGCATTGCATGTGCTAAGGTTGTCGATTTCGTAATCGAGGGAGGATTCCGCGTTGAGACGCTAAATGATGAATTCCACAGTCTCAGAACCTTGGTAAAACGTTACGCTGACGTTCCAATGGACTTTGCCGATGCTTGCGTGACGCGTTTGGCGGAGATTTATGATGGATCTTCTGTCTGCACCACTGACTCTGATTTTTTGATTTATCGGAAAAATCGAACAGTCCCAATCCCCCTGCTCGCACCATTCAATGCGTAGCACGTAGGTTAGGGGACGGAGTATTAAGCGGCCTGTAGGATAAGTGTTGATGTTGTAGCGATCTGCTTAACACTCCTTCCCCTAACATCCTGAGGCTTTATTCCGGCCGTTCCTTCATCCATCCATCGATGAATTCTTTCGCCCTTTCAAGGCCTTTTTCGATCAGGTCTCCGCTTTCTTTGAGGTTTTTTTCCGCCTCGTTCTGGAGTTGTTGCTTGAGTCGCGGGGTTAAGTCCTCGCGGGGCTGGTGGATATCACCGGATATTTTTACCGGGGTCCAATCGTAGCCCTCGCGCCGCTCAGTGAATATCGATTCCCTCAGCTGGGGAAGCAAGTCGGCGGCCCCGATGTTCACACCCAGGACGGTATCACCCTCCAGCGTCTGATCGGGGAGCACTGAAAGGGAACCTTCCCAGCGCAGGCGGTTATTTTTTTCTATGATGATAGAGGAGAAATCAAATCTTTCCTGATGGTAGTGAAGGTCGGCCCGGGCGGTGTCGATGGGGACGCGGGTCAATCCGGCCATGCCGGTGAGTAGAGAAAGGTTTTCCAGAACCGGAAGGGCCTGCAGCCTGGCCTCGGTGGCGGAAAAAGTGCCTTTGGACTCACCGTCTTGCCAGGTGAGCAGCGGGCCGGTGTAGTTGCCTTGACCGGAAACCATGCCGGTAAAAAGCACCTTCCAGTGGTCCGAGAGAAAGACGCGCGCAGGCACGTTTTCCAGTTGGTATTCAATCCGCAGATCATCATCTGGGCCAGTGACCCATCGGCCGCGGGCGGTGATCGTACCGTCCTCGTAATGCGTGATGAAATGATCAATCCGGAATTGCGGGGCCTCCCAGTGAAAGGTCAGCAGGGTATTGTCGAAGACAAATTCTCCGTAGCGGATGGACGTCATAGTCAGCTCGTAGCTTTGCCATTCAAAATTCTTCAATTCAATGGTGTCGGCAGGGGAGGAAATATTGCCTTGGCGGATAACCAGACTGCGAATTTTCCAGCGGGGCCACTGGGAATGGAGGGATTGCCCGGTGATGGGAACTAGCAGCGGGCTGATCCAGGTGTAGGAACCCGGCACCCGCTCCACCTGAAACGAATCGATACGCAGATCAGCGGGGGTTTCTCCCGAGAGGAGGCGGTGGAGTTCAAAGTCCCATTCCACTTTTTCCAGGACCACGGTTTTCCAGGAGGCTGACTCCGGGTCATTCGAGAGACAGTCGATGCGCCCCACGGACAAGCGCCCTCGCATCAGGTTGAGTCGAATGCCGGTGAAGCGGGTCTGGGCTTCCAATTGGGTGGCCAACGCCTTTTCCAATGACACCTTCACCACCTGGTGGAGCAACATCCATCCGGACAGGCCTATGATTACAACCAAACCCAGAGTGAGGGCGGTGATATGTGATGCTTTCATGCTGAATACAATTTTTTCCGCTTGCGACTTATAAGCTAACGTTCAGAGTTGATATTCATGGGAGCTGAACAAACACCGGACAGTAACTCTCCAGACAATATTGTCTCTCCTTTCTCCGAAGTCGAGGGGCAAGTCCCTCAACCCAAACGCGACCGCAGCCGGACCATCCTCATTGTCGGCATTATATTGCTCCTGCTGGTGGCCGGGGCGGTGGGTGGTGTCGTCCTTAATGGTTACCTGAATGATCCCTACCGGACTATGGAAGACTTCCCGGTGGAGAAATTTCTCGATAGTCCCCGCTCGCTGGCCGGGAGTAAGTTCAAGGCGGAATTGCGGGTGGAAGCGGATCTGGATTATAAGGAGGGGGTCGGGAGGCTGATGCTATTTTCCGGCCTCAAGGATTCCCGGCCCCTGGCCGTGATGGTGCCGGAGGTGGTAGGGCAGGATATTTACTTTACCAAAGGTCAGAGCTATATTGCGGAATTGGAAGTCAAGGAGGGAGGATTGATCTATGCGAACTCATGTAAGAAAAATTAAATCCGGTCTGATGGCGGTTGCCGCACTCGGAATCTGTTGGCCACAGGGATTGGTGGCTCAGGAGGCAAGCCCGGAAAATTCAGCCCCGGCACCAGCCCCCGCGTCAGGAGATAATTCAGAAGTTTCCGCCGCTAATGAGGAGGCCAATAACAGCACCCGTGCCGTTCTCGATTACCTCTACAACCGGAAGCCGGGCGAGGGGACTGCGGCTAAAGAAATTTTCGCCTCTCAGTCGGAGGCCAAAACCCGGCTCATGGCCCGCGATGCCCTCGGGGATGTTCGTATCGAAGATGAGCGCATGCGTGAGCGCTTCGAGAAATTCCTCGGCATGTCCGCCGTGCCCGCAGACCAGATAGAGGCCTACAATCAGCAAATTGATGTGGTCATGCTCTTTCTCCGCGATGGAAAGAAAGTGGAGGCTTGGGAACAACTGGTCGCTCTGGCCAAATTTCGCCAGATCGATGCCGGAGTAAGCTGGGAGCTGGCCAACCGTATCGAATCGATCTGGAGCGCCGACCGGACCGGCTGGTGGCTGGATACCCAAAACCGCCAGTTGAAACGCGAATTGGATACGACCAACCGCACCGCCGACATCATTTCGGATGGCATCCGCGAAAAAGAACTCGATTACCAGCGCAAGGCAGCCAAGAGCGGAGTGAGCGGTGCCCGGGCGAGTACCGGCGGCGGCAACTCCAACGGCAACTCCAACGGAAACACGGTGCCCCAAGTGGACGTCGAAACGGGCAACATGACCAATGCTCCTTCTCTGGATTCGGTCATGGGTAAGCTGGAACTCACCGAGGAATACCTAAAATCACTCGAACTCAAGGCCCGCATCAAGATGAATCAGCTCAAAGCGGAAAATCTTTTTGATAAGGCCAAGAGCGATTTTGCCGATTACATCACCACTCTCTACAAGAGCGGACGCCCGCGGCACGTCCTCATCGCGGCTGATTTCTGGAGACGTATTTTTGACGAAGGGGATTACCCGGTTTCCATGGCCCAGCAGGTCAACGCCTGCCTGGAACTCTATCAGGATGTCTTTAATACCGTCGAAGTCTTCGAGCACCGCGTCGAAATCAATGAAATAGCCTCAGCCACCGACCGCCTCCAGGAGGCGTTCATGCTCAGTGAAAACCACCCCGCCGTCCTGTCCATCACGCGTGAGGATAAGAAAAAGGTAGAGGCTTTTACCCGGATGCTGAGCCGGATGCAGAACATGCTTGAAGCACGTGACTTTGCCCAATTGGAAAAGACGCTTGATGAAATGCAAGCCATCGCGCCGGACTTCGATAAGACCAAACCGCTGGCCATTGTGCAGGCGGTTAAGCTGGAGAGTCAGATGCGTCTGGGGAAGGCGCGCCTCGCGGCCCAGCAGGGCAACCTCCAGGTGGCGATGGAAGAATTTCAGGCAGCTGCCGAGGCCTGGCCCGGAAATCCCGACCTTCAGAACAACGCCATGGACTTTTTCAGCGCCAATGATATCCAGAATCAATCACTGGCCGAATTCGACCGCCTGGTGCAGGATGAAAACTACCGGGGGCTGGTTGAGAAACAGCTCCTTTTTGCCCCGGCCATGAAAGATGATCCCACCCGTCAGGAACAATTGAAACATGCACTGGAGAAAATTCGGGATGCTGAGATGGCGATTGAGAAAGCCACCCTCATGAGTGCCAACCAGGATGTTTTTGGAGCCTGGGAAACGATCCACCAGGCGATCCAGGAATTTCCCGAGGACATCAAACTCAACACCATGCTGGCGGATCTTTCCGGAAAGGCCGCTGTCTTTGTCGCCGCTATCAACAAGGCCCGGGATGCGGAAGCGCAGGGGATGCTGGGCTACAGCCTGACCTGGTATGCGATCGCCCAGCGCCACTATCCTGCCAGTCAGTTGGCTAATGACGGGATCAAACGAGTCTCCGGCGAAGTCATGGCGCAGGCCTCCCTCTAGACCTTGGCTCGCCACCATGCCCATTTCCCCATCACCTGACGAATCCCCACAGCAGTCAGCCGTCCACGTTTCCAATCTGGTGGTTTCCGTCAACGGGGGAGGGCACCCGGTCAATCTGCTCAAGGGAATCACCTTCGACGTCGCGCCTGGTCAATTCATCGCCGTTATCGGTGCTTCCGGATGCGGTAAAAGTACGCTCATTCGCACTCTGGCCGGGATGATGCCAGCATCGGGCGGGAGAGTGCTCTTCGCCGGTCACCCGGTCATGGAAATCAAGGATCAATATCCGCTCGCCATCGCCTACCTTCCCCAATTCGGAGCCTTTCACCCGGATCTGACTGTCAGGGAAAATTTGCAGAACTCGCTCAATTTACGTTTGCCTGGAAGTGTGAAGCCCAAGGTGCGATCGGAATGGATGCAGCAGATCATCCATCTCTCCGGGTTGGATGATCTCCTCGATCAACCTTACCGTACTCTGTCGGGCGGACAGATGCGGCGGATGGCGCTGGCCGAGGAACTGCTCGGGGATCCGGCCTTTCTCCTCCTCGATGAGCTGACCAGCGGGCTGGACGAATTTTCCGATCGCGAAATGATGGCCTGGTTGCACCAATTGGCCCACCAGCATGGAAAAACCATCATCCTCGTGACCCACGCTACCTACCACCTGGATTATTGCGACTCGGTGCTTTTCCTCCATAGCGGATGTCAGGTGCAATATGCCCCCTACCGGGAATTGCTCGAAGTTCATGGGGTCGGGTCGGTCAGTGATCTGTTTCAGCTATATCATTCGGATGCGACCTCCCTGGGGCCGGTTTACGGGAATGATGAGGCGGATATCGCTCCTCAGTCCCTGAAAACAGCCAGGCCACCGGGAGGGCTGGCCCAGTTACCCACCCTCATGAGCAGGCAGGTGAGACTGCTCCTCAGAGACTATGGTCAAATCATTCTTCAGGTTATTCTGATTCTGACCTTTCCCGCTCTGGTGGCTGTCTTTGCTTATGAAGGGCTGCCGCAAGTACGCCAACTCACCCTCGCCCTCGAGACCAACATCGTCCAGACCCTGGCGGAGAAGCTCAAGTATCTCAGTGAGTCGTTTTCAGCCTCCTCCCTGGTATCGGGACTAACCATGTTCCAGGTCGTGCTTCTAACCCTGATCGGGGCCAATAACGGTGCTCGCGAAATCGCCAAGGAGCGCGCCATCCTGGGAAAAGAATTGCGGGCCGGCCTGTCGTCCGCCGCCTATGTTTTTACCAAATTCTTGCAGTTGGTTTTTTTCTGCGCCATTCAGGCACTCTGGATGACCTGGTTTGTAAAGACCATTTGCGGTTTTCCGGGTGAATTGGCCGCGCAATTCCTCATCCTTTTCGCCACCATCCTGGCCATGAGCACAACCTGCCTGGCCATTTCCGCCGCCACGCCATCGCCCGAGCGGGCCTCCTTGCTCGCCATTTACCTGGTCGGATTCCAACTGCCCCTGTCCGGCGCCGCCCTCGCGCTGCCGGAGTGGCTCTCGTTGATCTGCCGCCCCTTTATCGCCGCCTACTGGGGGTGGAGTGGTTACCTCAAGACCCTGGAACAGACGAGCCACTATGATATCGTCAATCAGTCCACTGAGACATTCATCGCCCCTTACGATTGGTGTCTGATGGTCCTGGGCCTGCACGTGGCGGTGGGGATTTTTGCCGCCTGGTTCTTCACCCTGCGCATCCGCACTTCCCCCACTTTTTAGACAGCCTCTTAGGGGACGGAGTATTAAGCGAGCCTCAGAACAGGCACTGATGCGGCGATGATCGGCTTAATACTCCGTCCCCTAACGTCCTAATTCTGCCGGTCGAGCATGATAGCAGCGATTTCCCGCAGCCGGATCGCGCGTGAACCGAGGAGATCGAGTGCCCGGTCCGCCCGTGTGGTCAGACGGCGGGCTTCGGCTTTGGCCTTATCGATTCCCATCAGTGCCGGGTAAGTGGCTTTGAGGGCCTTGATATCCTTACCCGCACTTTTTCCCAATTGCTCACTGGTTTGGGTAATATCGAGGATGTCATCCATGACCTGGAAGGCCAGTCCCAGGGATTGACCGAAGTCGGTGAGAGCCTCCAATTGCCGACGGGTGGCATTGGCGGACATGGCGCCGAGCCGGATGGAAGATGCGATCAGAGCGGCGGTTTTATTTTTGTGGATGTAGCGCAGCTGGGGCAGGGTGATTTCACTGCCCTCATTTTCGATGTCGGCCACTTGGCCGGCAATCAGGGCCTGGCTGCCACCGGCATGGGCCAGCTCACGGATGATTTCCCCCTGATTATAACGTTTCCAGCCCGGAACGTTTCCGGCCAGATAGAAGGCGTGGGTCAGGAGGGCATCACCCGCCAGGACGGCAATCGCTTCTCCAAAGACTTTATGTGAGGTGGGCTTTCCCCGTCTGAGATCGTCATCATCCATGCAGGGAAGATCGTCATGGATAAGTGAATAAGTGTGGATGCACTCGACGGCACAGGCGAGGGGAAGTGCCTGCTTCCATTCGCTTTGAATCGCTTCGGCTCCAGCCAGACAGAGCACCGGTCGCAACCGTTTTCCTCCGGCAAAAAGACTGTAGTGCATGGCCCGATGAATGGTGGCAGGCTTGGCCGTACGGCTCGGCAGTGAGGCCTTGAGTGCTTTGTTAATCGAATGCTGCCGACTTGTCCAGTAGTCCCGTATGTCCACTGACTTTTTTTAAAGAGGTATCGGTTGTTGGCAAGCCTCCAGTTGCCGGATGCTGGGATTACTCTTGTCTCGCTTGCGATTGTATTCAGAACAGGCAAGATGAATACTATGCGCTTTTTTCTATGGCTTTCATTGCTTCTCTGCGTCCTTCTGCCCGGCGTAGGGTTGAGCAACGCGGAAAATTTTAGCATCAAGGTGGATTCCGGTGATGAGTACGCCGGGCTTGAATTGATTACTTTCAGCCGTAAGACCATCGGCCTGATTAGTGAACGGTTTCCACCGGAGGCGCTCGATGATCTCTCACTCGAATACCTGATCCGCATCGGAGATTCGGGTGCCGTGCCGGATACCTTTTTCACCTTTCCCCGGGAAATCGTCTTCCGCCCGGATTCGAAAATCCTGCGTATTTTTATCGATGCCAACTGGCAACAACATCAGGAGGCGCTGGTTCGAACCCTCGCCCTGGGCCTCGTCCAGGCCATGGCCTGGAAGGAAAAGCCGCAGGCGCCCGTCGCGGAACTTCCCGAGCCGCCCCTCTGGTTAAGTGAGGGCCTGACCCAATGGACGGAGCAGGCCCTCCAGAATGAAATCAGCAGCTCGGTGCTTATCCCCGTCCTCAAGTACCGGGATCTTTCCATCATGGCCGAGCCCTTCCGACAGATTGTCTGGAAAGCTCACCTGAGCAACCGGGCTCCCGATTTGAACAAAGTCCAGGAATGGAATGCCCTGCCTGAGTTGCGCGTGGAGAGAATGTGGCAGCAGGCATTTTGCTACTGGGCCTTCGAGGCCGCCACCCGCACCGGGAGCGGACGGATGTCATTGGTTGAGTGGATCCATGAGTCGGATGTCATAACCCCAGAACCCTATTGGCGGAATTCCGCATCGGAGGCTAACTGGTGGAATCGGGAGATTCGTCTTTCAGAGACATCATCAGAGTTCGCACTATCCTGGCAACGCACGACCCAGGCCCTGCGCGATCTCATGGTTTGCAAATTTACCCACGCCCAAACCAAGGATACAGAACTGCTGAGGTTGGGGGAATTGCCGCGCTTGCCCGCTTCCAAGTCAGGAAAAAAGAGTAAAAATCAGGAACTGGAAAATCAGGTGCGGGCTACTGTGCTCGAGCAGGTTGAGGGGCTTCTCGATCTGGAAAGCCGGGCGCATGCTCTCTGCCAGCCGGCTCTGGCGGCTTACATTGAGTCTCTGCGTAGTTGGATAGGTGGAGACATGGAGGCCTACCGCCAACGCTTCCAGGAAGGTCAGGAAAGAATGAGGCTGGCCGGGAAATACCATTCGTTGATCAATGATAAGCTGGATTGGGTCATCGTGAATTATGAGTTTTCCTCTACGGGAGAAGATGGTTTGGACTACAGTCAATTGGTGCGTGAGCTGACCCGGGAGCGCGAACGGGTGCGCCGCGCTACCCACATGGATGCAAAGAAATGACAGCATCAGTTGCATTTTGCCGCCAAGGCAGGCTAAGTTGAGACGCGATGTTAACACAGCCCCTATTTGAAATGGCCCAAAAAAGCGGCTGCCTCGACCGTGAGAAATGCCAGACCCTGATCGAACAGGCGATCGAGCATCAGGAATCCCCGGTCAACGCCGTGCTCGATGCCCAACTGGTCAGTGAAGAATCCTTTCTGCATGAATTGAGCGAGTTTCTTTCCATGCCCTGGTGGAATGAGAATGAGGCCCACATCCCGCCGGAAGTGCGCGATGCCTTTCCCATCCGGGTGGCCGCCCGTCACGCCCTCCTGCCACTCCGGGGGGAGGATGGCACCCTGCGTATTTTTACCTCCGATCCCTTTGATCTAGTTTCACACCAGGCCGTCGCTCAGGTCATTGATGAAGAAGTGGAGTGGGGCATCGCGCCGCGGGGTAAAATTCTCGAGTGCCTGAGAGAAGGATACGGAGTCGGAGCCGACACCTTCGAGCAAATTATCGAAGGCGGCGGAGGAAGCATGACCGAGGAGGACAGTAGTGAAAATATTACCGTCCTCGATGAAGATGACACCGAGGCCTCGATTGTCCGCTTCGTCAACCAGATCATCCGTGAAGCCCTTCAGCAGCGCGCTACCGATATTCATATCGAACCCATGGATGAAGATATCCGAATCCGCTACCGGATTGATGGTGTTCTCAATGAAATCCCTGTGCCGCCCAAAATCAAGCTGCTGCGTGCGACGTTGATCTCACGCTTGAAAATCATGTCCAACCTGGACATTGCCGAGAGACGCCTGCCCCAGGATGGTCGTATTAACCTTGAGCTGGAAGGCCAGGCCATCGACGTCCGTGTCGCCACCATCCCGTCGATTTCCGGCGAATCCATTAGCCTGCGTCTGTTGCGGCAGGAAAAATTCGATTTCGAACTCCTGGGGATCGACGCCGATGATGAAAAAACGATCCGAGAATTGATTTCCCTGCCCAACGGCATTCTCCTCATCACCGGCCCTACCGGATCGGGAAAATCCACTTCACTCTATACCTTCCTCTCCGCTCTCAATACCAAGGATCGCCGGATTGTGACGGTAGAAGATCCGGTCGAATATAAATTACCCGGGGTGGTGCAAATTGCCGTCAAACCGGAAATCAAACTGACCTTTGCCAGCGGGCTGCGCAGTATCCTGCGGGGTGATCCCAATGTCATCATGGTCGGGGAAATGCGTGATGTTGAGACAGCGGAAACTGCCATCCGGGCCGCGTTGACCGGCCACCTGGTTTTCAGCACCCTCCATACCAACGATGCCGTCGGCGGGATTACCCGGTTGATCGATCTCGGACTCGAACCTTATTTGGTCGCCTCATCGGTCCGGGCCTTCATCGCTCAGCGTCTGGTCCGTGTCCTCTGCAAGAATTGTCGGAAGCCCACCCAGCATTCGCGTGAATATCTCAAAGAAATAGGTTACGAATATACCGGATCGGAAATTGTCTATGATGCTGGAGAATGTGCGGAGTGTCGTCACACCGGCTTTACCGGAAGAACCGCCATCTATGAAATTTGTAAAATTTCACCCAAAATGCAGGATCTCATCACCCAGAATGTTCCCACCGGCGTTCTCAAAGATCAGGCTGCTCGGGAAGGGATGCAACCCCTCCGCCGTGCCGGATTCCGTAAAGTCGCACGGGGAGTCACCACCATCGAGGAAGTCCTCCGGGTGACGATGCTCGAAAACGAAAGAGACACCAGCAAGTAACTGGCCTGACCGATGCCCGAATTCCAATACATAGCCCTCAAGCCGGGAGGCGGGAAAGAAAGTGGTATGCTTAACGCCGGGAACCGTGCGGAAGCACTGACCCAACTGGGACGGAAGGGCCTCCGGCCGATGAAATTAGGCGAGGCCGGAGACGCCAGCCTGGTCCGGGAAATGCGCAAGGTCCGCAAAAGCGGTGATGAAGATGAGCCCGTGCTCAACCGCTCAGAACTCCTCTACTTCACCGAGGACATGGCCGACCTGCTCGAGAATGGGCTACAACTCGAGCCCGCCCTCGCCATCCTCGAGAAACGGCAGCAGAACAAACGGGTCAAACTCATCACCAATCGACTCAGAAACTATGTGCGTGATGGCGGCAGCTTCTCCAAGGCCCTGCGCGGTGCCAGTAAAAGTTTCTCCGACCTCTACTGCAATATGGCCGAGGCCGGAGAAATCAGCGGCACCCTGCCGCATATCCTCCGACGCCAGGCAGCCTACCTGCAGGCCATCAACGAATTGCAGTCCAAGGTCATTTCCTCCCTGATGTATCCGGTAGTGCTCATCGTGGTCGGGTTTGGCCTCCTAATTATCTTTGTCACCGTGCTGATTCCTAACTTGCTGACCCTGTTCCAGAAGACCGGCGCCGCCATGCCATTCCTGACCCGAATGCTCTTTTGGTTCAGCGAGACAATTTACGGCTACTGGTGGCTCATGCTCGCCGTTGCTTTGACCGCCTTCTTCGGTTTCTGGGCTTACGTCCGAACCCCGGAGGGCCTGACCTGGTGGCATCGCAATCAGTTAAAAATTCCGCTCCTGGGAACCGTCCTCAAACAGCGGGCTTACACCCAAATGTCTTTCACCCTTGGCACCCTCGTCACCAACGGCATTCCCCTCCTCAAGGGAATTGAACTGATGAATCGCGCCAACCCGAATATTTATTTCCAGCGGCAATTCCGTGATATCCATGCCATGGTCGAAGAGGGAGGAAGTTTCAGCCTCGCCCTCCAAAAGCGCGATATCCTGCCCGGCACCCTCGTGGACATGATCGCGGTCGGGGAGCAGACCGGTAAGCTGGGAGAGACTCTGCTCAAAGTATCCACCCGCCAGGAACGTCTCCTGCTCCAGAGTATCGAGCGCCTAACCGCCATCGTCCAACCGGTCGTGATTATCTGTATTGCCGGATTGGTCGGGGTCGTGGCCTACGCCGTCTTCTCCGGAATATTCCAGACCATCTCCGGCCTCCAAAACCAGGCCGGCGGTTAAAACGCTCCTCCCTCGCTCCATCCTCACCCTCGCTCTATCCCCACCCTCGCTCCATCCCCACCCTCGCTCCATCCCCACCCTCGCCCACACCCTCAACTACTGACCAACCCCACCCGTTCATCAAAACAAACATCTCCCCCCACCAATGTGCATTTAAGAGTTTCACGTGAAACTCTTAAATGCACATTGCTCTGGCTGCTTGGGATGGTGCTTGGGATGGTTCTGGGTTAGGGGGAGGTGTCTTATTTTTGCATTGCTCGCCTACAATTGAGAGCGAGAGGACAGATGGATCTGTATCAAAAACGTGAAAGGCATTGAAGTTAGGTGGTGTGCCGATATCTAATTTACCCCAGTTATTTGGATTTGGGGTCGAAGATGTCGCGGAGGGCGTCGCCGAGGAAGTTGAGGGCGAGCAGGGTTAGGGCGAGGAAGAGGGCGGGGCCGGCCAGGAGCCACCAGTAGATTTCCACGGGATTGATCATTTTGGAGCCATCGGACAGAAGGGTGCCGAGGCTGGAGCTGGGGGCCTGGACCCCGAGGCCGAGGAAGCTGAGAAAGGATTCGGTCAGGATGACGGCGGGAATGGTGAGGGTGGCGTAAACGATGACGATTCCCCGGATGTTGGGCAGCAGGTGCTTGAAGAGCAGCCTGAGGAAGGAAGCTCCCTGGGAGCGTGAGGCCTGGACGTAGGACATTTCCTTGAGGATGAGGACCTGGCCGCGGACGATGCGGGCAATCGTCAGCCACTCGATACACCCGAGGGTGATGAAAATCAGGCCGACCCTCGAGTAGGAGAACATGACTTCCCAGTCGAGTGATTCCATCAGCGATTTCAGGCGTCCATCGAAGGCGGCGATGACGAGGATGATGAGGATGACGCGGGGCAGGGAGAAGAGGAAATCGACCAGACGCATCATCAGGTTGTCAATTTTCCCGCCAGCCAGCCCGCTGGTCATCCCGTAGAGGGTGCCGATAGTCAGACTGATGGCGGCACCGAGGAGGCCGACGAGGAAGGAAATGCGGGCTCCCTCGATGGTGCGGGTGAAGACATCAAAACCGTTGATGTCGGTGCCGAACCAGTGTGCCGCCCCCGGGCGGGCAAATTGGGTATCGGTCATGACCGTTCCCTCATAAGGGGAAAAGAACGGGCCAATGAAAGCGACGGCGAGGAGTATTCCCAACAGAGTCAGGCAGGCCGTGATGGTGGCTTTGGGATTTTTTCTGCGCACACTCATGACAGGGTTACCCTCCGGTCGAGGTAAGCAAAGAGGATATCGACCACCAGATTAAAGAGAACCAGCAGGGTGGAATAAATGGCGACACAGCCCGCGAGCAGGAAGGCATCGGCATTAAAGACACTGCCGACGAAGAAGGGGCCCATGCCGGGAATTTTGAAAATTTCCTCGATGACGATACTGCCGGTCAGGACATTGGCGGCGAGGGGGCCGGAATAACTGACGAGGGGGAGGATGCCGACCTTGAGGGCATGGCGGATGTGGATGGTGGATTCGGTCAAGCCTTTGGCGCGGGCGGTGCGGATGAAATCCTGGTCGAGCACTTCGATCATACTGGTGCGGACAAGGCGGGCGCAGTAGGCGCCATAGGGCAGACCGAGGGCAAGGGTGGGCAGAATAACCTGGACGGGACTGCCCCAGCCGGCGACGGGGAGCCAGCCGAGTATGAGCGAGAATAGGAGGGCCAGGAGCGGACCGAGAATAAAGGAGGGCATGCAGATCCCGACGAGAACCAGCAGCATGGTGCCCCGGTCCTGCCAGCGGTTATGATGGATGGCGGCGAGGGTGCCGCCGGTTATGCCGACGAGGAGGGCGAGGAGGAAGCTGAGGGTTCCGAGCGTGGCGGAGACGGGAAAGGTGGTGGAAAGGATGCCGGAGACAGTGCGGTTGCGATATTGTGTGGACGGACCGAGGTTTCCCTGGGCCAGGTTCTGCCAGTAGCGAAAAACCTGCTCCGAGAGGGTGCCATCGAGGCCATACTTTTTTTCCAACTGGGCCTGGATGGCGGGATCGAGGTTCTTCTCGCTGGCGAAGGGGCTGCCCGGCATCAGACGCACGAGCAGAAAGGTGACCGTGATGGCGGCGATGATGAGAGGGATGCTGATGAGCAGGCGACGAAGGATGAAATTAATCATGGGGCTCCTCGATAAACATCTCGTTGATGGGGTGCTCGGCCAGGATGTTGGGGATGATGCCCTTGATGCGGCGGGCATCATAGAAGAGGGCGCCGACGTAGTAATAAATGGGCAGGATGGGAGGATCTTCTCTCACCAGCAGGGTTTCGGCCTGGTAAAAAATTTTGGCCCTTTCGACCGGGTCGCCGGTCCGGTTGGCGCGGGCGATGGCTTGATCGAATTCCTCCCGGCTCCAGCCGGTGCGGTTGTTACCTCCGCCGGTGATGAAGCAATCGAGGAAGGTATTGGGGTCGGGATAATCTCCCACCCAACTGGCCCGGGCGATGGAATATTCCAATTTATTCATACTATCGAGGTAAGTGGACCAGTCCTGATTCTGGAGATCGACCCGGATATTGAGTTCCTCCCGCCACATGGCCTGGATTTCAATGGCGACCTTCTCGTGCATTTCCGATTTATTGTATAGAATCGAAAGTCGGGGGAAATTCTCACCGTCCGGGAAGCCGGCCTCGGCCAGAAGCTGCCGGGCCCGCTCGGGATCGTAGAGAATGCCATCCGGAGGCTGGTAATGATTCATGCCGGGGGGGGTGAAAGCATAGGCCGGCTGCTCTCCGCCCATGGTGATTTTATTGACCACGCGATTTTTATCGATGGAGGCGCTGAGGGCCTGACGCACCCGCACGTCATCTAGGGGCGGGTGGGTGACATTGAACCGGTAGTAGTAGGTGCCGAGATACGTGTAGGCGTGGTAATCCGGACGATGCACCAACTGGCTGATAATATGCTGGGGAACCATCCCCTTATCCATGATCAGGTCGGCCATGCCGGTGGCATAAAGGTTGAAGGCGGTGGTGGCGGAATCGACGATGAGAGAATCGACCCGATTCAGGCGCACGTTGTCCGCGTTCCAGTAGTCCGGGCGCTTGATCAGGATAACGCGGTCGCGGATGCGCCAGTCGGCCAGAAGGTAGGCACCATTGGTGATGATATTTTCCGGAAGCGCCCAGGCATCCCCGTGGGTGCGGATGGCGCGCAGGGGAACTGGGTAGTAGGTCGGAAAGGCGGTCAGGTAGAGGAAAAATGGAGTGGGGGCATTGAGGGTAACTTCGAGGGTGAGGGGGTCAACAACACGGATGCCGACCTGGGAAAAATCCTTCAATTCCCCTTTCCGGTAGGGCTGGGCATTTTTAATAAAGTCGAGGATATAGGCATATTCAGCTGCGGTTTCGGGGGTCAGCACGCGCTGCCAACTGTCATGGAAATCCTGGGCGGTCAGCGGCGAGCCGTCGGACCAGGTCTGGCCCTGGCGCAGGTGGAAGGTGTAAATGGTTTGATCGGCACTGATATCCCAACTGCTGGCCGCAGCCGGGAGGATGGTGCCATCGGCGGCATAGCGGGTGAGGCCCTCAAAAATCGCGCGGCAGATGCGCCCCTCTGATTGCCCGGTGATGAGACCGGGATCGAGGGATTGGGGTTCAGAGCCATTGACAAAGGTGAGGTCAGCAGGAGGGAGGGGCGATGAGCAGGCGGCGAGGATGAGTCCGGCCAGGAGAGACAGGTGGGCTTTCATGATGAGCTAAAGCGTTTTTTCAGCCGGAGCAGGCCCCAGAGCATGGCCCAGGAATCACGGAGGAGGGAAATGTGGCCTCCGGGAACATCCTGCCAGTCGATGGGCTCCTCCCGGATCGGGATGCCGGAGCGGCGCAGTTGGTAGAGAAGTTCAACATCAAAGAGGAATCCGGATTCGCTTAAGTGATGCTGAACCCGGTAAAACCAGTCGGACGGCACCAGCTTGACACCGCACTGGGAATCGTGGATGGGAATCCCTGTCACAAGGCGAACGATATTGGCGAAGAAGCGCCCGGCCAGATGGCGCAGGGGACTGCGCTTAATCGTTTTGCCCAGCAGGGTGATACGGGAACCGAAGAGGGCATGGTCCGGCTGAGACGCGGCCAGGCGGCAGAGACGTATCAATTCGCCAGCCGAAATGCTGCCATCGGCATCAACAAATCCTAGGAGGTCAGCCTCGGGCGACATTTTCCATCCGTGGTGGATGGCCTTCCCTTTTCCCCGTCCGGAGGGGAGGTGTTCGATGGGGAGGAGGAAATAATAATTCTCGCTGAGGTGCTGGATGGAAGAGGTGAGCCGATCGATATCTTCCTGATCGGATCCGTTTTCAATAATCTGGATCGAGATATCCAGGGCGCTGGCATCGATGGCGGGGAGGAGTGCTTCCAGATAACCTGGAAGACGTAAGCTCTCATTATAAGCCGGTATGACAAAATGAATCCGCATATTGCTGGCTCCCCTCTTTAAATTTCCAGTTCTTCCGGGCGGATATCGAGGCACTCGTCGTGATCTTCCCAGACCACAGCCGGGAAGGTGTCGAGCAGGGGGGGGAGAATAGCGACGGGCAGAGCCTCGAGCATGGCCTGAGCCTGCATGGCGGTCTGTTCGAAAACATCCTCGTAGTCGCCGATGGCCTCCCGATGGGCTTCCTCCCAGTGGGCCACCTCGTGTAAATCGGCATACTGTTCCGCCCATTGGGTCAGGTGGCGGGCGACACGTGGGGGCAGGTCTTCCATTTCCACCCCGGTCGCCCCGCAGTGCTCACAGAGGAGCCCGTGCTCGATCACATCACGGGTCACGAGGGGCAGGAAGGGGGCATGACAGCAATTGGCCCGCTGGTAATTAAATGGCAGGGCCACCAGCTCCCGCTTCCAAATCCCCCGGCGGTTGGCCTCCTGGGCGAGGAGACGGCAGACCCCGACGAGCGGGTGGGACAGTCGCCAGACTTTGCCATGCAACTGCCCCAGGGTCTGAGAAAGCCAGCGCGCCAGGCTGATGTCGTCGAATTCCGCCAGACAACTGGCGTAGTGTTTCCAGAGTTGGTGCAATTCTTCGTTGGGATCTTCTCCGACCATTAGAATGGAGCCTTGTTGACTTTCCAGAGCAGCCAGAAGCCCAATCCCTGGAAGAATAAATTGGGAATCCAGATAATCAGGTCGGGGTAGGCGGCGGCGTCGTCTCTCTGGGCTTTGGCTAAGGAAATCATAAAATAATAGACGACGACAATGCCCAGACTCATGACAAAACTCATGGAGGTTTCTCGGCGCTGAGTCATCAGAGCGATGGGTATTCCCATCAGGCAGAAAGTAAAACAGGCGCTGGAAAAAGCCAACCGCATTTGCAATTCCGTGATAATCGGCAAAAGGCGGAATTCCCCGTCCGGGCTGATGACCTGGCTCCCGATTTTATCGAGCGTCCAGACGGTGATGTTTTTTTCCAGTCGGGAGGTGTCGAGAAATTGTTTCAGCGAGATTCTCAATGGAAGCTGGGAAGCGCGCATGCCGGTCTGGATATCATTGATGACGGTGGGATCATCTCCCCGTTCCTCCTGCCGGGCGTTGTAGAGGGTGATGTCCAACGACTGCTCCGGCAAATTGGCGGCTATGATCCCGTAATCGGCCCGGATGCTGCGTTTGGGAATGCCATCACCATTGATCTCCCAGATGTGCACCCCGTCGATCCGGTTGCCGGATTTTTTCTGGATGTAGAGGCGCATGCCCCCGAAGTGCTCGATGGGCTCCTGGGCCTTCAAAAAAACCGTCGGGTTCTCGCGTCCCATATCCACCAGGGTGCGCTTGAATTTCGCCATTGCGCCGGGAGCCAGAAACGAGTTGTTGTAAAAAGAAAAGCCGCAGAGTACCAGACTGAAAAGAATCACCGGCGCGGCAAAGGGGGCCAGCCCCACTCCCGCTGCCCGCACCGCTGTCAATTCATGGTCATGCGACATCCGCCCGAAAACCAGCAGGATGGCGATCAAAAACCCCCAGGGCACCGTAAACGTCAGTGCCGTAGGCACCAGCAGCACGATCATTTCGAGCACGATGCTGAGGGGAACATCATTGCTGACCATCAGATCGAATACATTCTGATAGGCATTTCCCATCACGAGGATGAAGGACATCACCCCGATCGCTACCAGGGTGGTGGTGACAATTCGGATAAAGAGGTATCGATAGAGAACTTTCAAAGCTTGATTAAAATATTTCCAGAGAGAAGGGTATGCGGCAACCTTTACCTTGAACATCGTAATTTACTGTGACTGATCAAATCGCATTTGATGAAACTCAAGCCCTATCGCTTGCCCGCGCCGGTAAGCATGAGGGCTGGGAACTGCTCCATGCCCACTACTACCGGGGCATCTGGGCCGCTGTTAATCAAATTCTGCACGATGACAGCCTCTCGGAGGACGTGGTTCAGGAGGCCTTTGTCAAAGCCCACAAGAAACTGAACCGCTTTCGGGGGCAATCCAAATTCAGCACCTGGCTCTACCGGATCGCCGTCAATCAAGCCTACGACACCGTCCGTAAGTCCGGACGCAGGCAAAAGTGGCTGGGCCTTTTCCCCATCCAGAATGATGATGAGGATCGTGAAATCGAGGCCGTCGAGCACCGCACCGGGGCGGATGAAGTCCAGAATCGGGATTTAAATAAAAGAATCCACCTGGCCATGGAAAGTTTGAATCCCGATCAGCGGGCTGTCGTCGAATTGAGATTAATACAGGGATTTAGTACAGAGGAAACGGCAAAAATGTTGGGCTGTAAAAAAGGAACCGTGCTATCGAGGTTGTATTATAGCTGTCAAAAGCTACAATCTTTATTGGAGGATGAATATGATGAACTATGAAACATTCAACAGGGAGTTGGAAAATTCCGACCGGGTGCTGGGTGGCAGCTCGAAATCAGAGTTGAGCCGACTTAGAAATCAGCTCTGTGACTACCACCAGAGCACACAGGACCGCTCTGAGTTCCACCAGCAGGCCTCCTGGACCCGCCTCCGGAGTCGTCTGGAAGAGAAACCCGGAAGACGCGGGTTGAGTTCTTTCCTCGCGCCGGTGGCACTACCCGGCTTCATGGGTGTCATCCTCGCACTCTGGCTCATTCCCGGCACCACCGACACCATAGGTAAAGTCGATGCCCCCAATATCGAAATCAGCACCCGCCAGCCCAACATCTACGTCACCCCCTTTCACTCAAAAAGCGTCCAGGCTGATGTCATCTGGGCAGAGGGCTACCACTACATCCCGGCCTCTTACACAGTTACCCGATGAAATTCTCCGGATTCCTCGCCCTGGGTTTCTTCACCGGGTTACTGACCGGTTCGCTATCGGCGGAAGATCCGGAGCCTCCCACCCCCTCCCGGCAATTTTCCGTGCAGCTCATTCACGCTCAGAATGTGCGTATTGAAGACGACCCCTCGATTGAAACGGATCTGCGCAAGCAGTTGGTCACCTTATTTGGTTACGACCGCTATCGGAAAATAGGCCACACCGTCTCCTCGGCTCAGGACGACCAGCCTTCACGTTTAAGTGCTTCAGAAATGTTCGATATGCGCATGATGATGCTGGAAAAGAAGCACGACACCTACCAGTTCGAACTGATCCAGCAGGGCAACTCCGTTTTTAAAGGCAAGGTGACTCCCAAGCCCAAAGTTCCCATCATCATCCGTGGCCCATTCTACGATAAAGGCAACCTCATCCTCGTCATCAAAGAGTATCACAAGCCCAAGCCCGAGTAATTCTCCTCCGCCCATCCTTCCCCGGAGGAATTTGTGTTTATTTTATCATCCTGTGGGCTAGGTTGTTCCTATGCCATTAATGGAAAAAATTCAGAACGACCTCAAGGATGCGATGCGGTCTAAGGATACGGTTCGCCTGAACACACTGCGGATGCTGAAATCTGCGATCATGTATGCAACCACCGCCGGAGCAGCCTCATCCGTAGCCGACGATGAGATGGTTATTCAGGCCATCCGTAAGGAAATGAAAAAGCGTGAGGATGCGATCGACAGCTTCCGGCAGGCAGGACGGGAGGATCAGGCCGTTCAGGAAGAAGCTGAAAAAGATATTCTCCAGGAATACCTGCCGCCAGCCCTGAACGCGGAAGAATTGGCAGCCATGGTCAGTGAAGCCATCCAGGAAGTCGGAGCCACCTCCCGCAAGCAAATGGGCGCGGTCATGCAACTCTTGAACAGCAAGGTCGCCGGCCGTGCCGATGGAAAAACCCTCAGCCAGGCGGTTCAAGCAGCTCTGGGAAACTGATTTTTATACGCATGAACGAAATTACTCTCCTCCTGCTTATCATCACGTCTGTTATTTTGTGGGGCTGCTGATCCGGAAAGCCGGTCCCTGATGCCTGCACGGCCTCACTCACCCCGGTCACCCCGGCGCGCGCAATGGATCCTTCTGGGGGGCACTCTCCTTCTCTATGGCCTCTTGAGCTGCTATCGCCCGGAGCTGGCCCCATCCGTATGGCGTGACTCGCTTCCCAGCCTGCTCTTTTTCCCCGCTGCTTTCAGCCTTGTCGGTCTGGCACCACGTTTCCTCGGCGGAGCGGGTGGAGATGCGATCCAGAAACGAACCTGGATCGCAGGCACTCTCGTCGGCATTGCGCTGATCGAGGGAATAGCCCCCGCCCTGGGCCGCGGCACCTCGGATCTAATCGATGCCTTCGCCCTCGCCCTCGGTGCTGGCATTTATGCCATCGCCGTTGGAGGTGATTAAAACTGGTGCCGCAACCAGGCTGCTTATTTGAGATTCCAGAAATCCTAGGACTACGCATCCCAAGAGAAGCTGACGGCCAAAAGCGTGTAACCTCAATCTTGAATGTCATACGTATGACATTCAAGATTGAGGCGAGAAAATAACACCCATCGCCGTTCCTCCACGGAAGTGGCGTGGTCTGGACGACGCAAACCATTGCATGATTGCAGGAATACGAACTTGCTGCACTATTCACTCATGGCTGTAGATTTTTCCGATATTCAGGAAGACATGGTGAATGATGCCTTTATCGAGACCCTGCGTGATGAACACCCCCACGACATCGCCTCGCAAATCCAATACCTCAACACCGATGCCCTCCGGAAAATTTGCCGCCACCTCCCCGATGAATTGACCGCCGAAGTGATTACCGAACTGCCGCGCGAACGCCAGATCGACCTCTTCGAAGCCATGCGGATCAATCGCCTCTCCGGGATCATCAATGAAATGTTCACCGATGATGTCGCTGACGTGCTCGGAGAACTTTCGACCGAGCGGCTCCGGATCATTCTGACCGCATTACCGTCAGAGGAAGCCTCCCGCATCTCACAATTGCTCGGCTATCCGGAGGATTCCGCGGGTGGGATCATGCAGACCGAGTTTCTCGCTGTTCAGGAGACCATGACCATTGAAGAAGCCCGCGAGTGGGTCCGGCGTGATGAAGAAAGTCACATCGAAGGTGCTTACTACCTCTATGTGGTGGACAGTATCGGACGCCTGGCCGGGGTGCTGCGCATGCGCGACTTGCTCTTCCGCCCGGAAAAACTCCCGGTCTCCGAGGCTATGATTAAGGAAGTGCGCTGCGTCAGCGTCCACGCCGATCAGGAAAAAATTGCTGAGCTGGTTCAGAACTACCACTACCTGGCGGTTCCCGTCGTCGATGATTTCGGAAAACTCGTCGGCGTCGTCACCAATGATGATGTCATCGATGTCATTCAGGAGGAGGCCACTGAGGACATGCAACGTCTGGCTGGTCTTTCCGGAGAGGATGGCATCAACTCGCTCTGGCATGAATCGGTCAAACGCCGGCTTCCCTGGCTCTACATCAATCTTATCATGGCCTTCGCCGCTGCGGCTGTTGTTTCTCTCTACGAATCGACCATCACCCAGTATGCTGTTCTGGCTGTCTTCCTGCCCGTCATCGCCGGTCTCGGCGGGAATACCGGCATGCAGGTGCTGACCATCATGGTGCGCGCCATGGCTCTGGGGGAAGTCCAAGCCAACTTCCAGACTCGCCTGCTTCGGAAGGAACTGCTGGCCGGGCTCATTAACGGGTTGGCCGTGGGCCTGGGTGTCAGCCTCATCTGCTGGATATGGAAAGGCAATCTCATGCTCGGGCTCATTATCCTCGTGGCCATGATCGTCAACATGATCTGCGCCGCTGGCGCTGGCGTGCTTGTCCCCCTCGGACTCCGGGCCCTTAAAATCGATCCCGCTCTGGCCTCCTCCATCATCGTGACCACCATCGTCGATGTCTTCGGTTTTTTCTGTTTCCTCAGCCTCGCCACCGCCACGATCCATCTGATCAGCACTTGAGATGTCCTACCTGCTCATTGATGGTCATAGCGTCCTCTTTCAGTGGAAGGATATGTCTGTTCTGCATCGGCAGCGTCCGGCCCAGGCCCGCGAGGCACTCACCCGCGTGCTCTCGCACCTGCACGATACCAGCGACTGGAGGATCACCCTCGTCTTCGACGGTCAGAGCGGCCCCACCCGTAAAGCGGAACCCGGAAAAATTCACGTTATCTACAGCTCCCGTGACCAGACCGCCGACAGCGTCATCGAGCGGCTTGTCCACTCCGCCCCTGATCCCTCCGCCGTCTCCGTCGTCACCGCCGACCGGCAGGAGCAATTGACGGTGGAATCTTTTGGTGCCCTCGTTTATCATCCCGATTGGTTGAAAGATGAATGTGAGCGAAATGACAGCGAATGGAAGGAAACCCTCCGATCGGCTGAAAAACAGGCGCGATGGTGAAAAAGTCCTGCAAAAAACTAATAACCTTTTTGCTTGCAGACTTATCCCCGTTTGTGTAACTACTTAGAAAAAGGATACCTACAGGAGTTTATAATGTCAGGAATGGGAAAAGCTTTACTCATACTAGCCATCGTGATGTCAATCGCAGCCGCGGTCGCTGGATACATGCTATCGACGAAGAAGACGCAATTTAGCGATCAACTTGTCGCGGTCGAATCCGCATTACGTGCCAATGAAAGTATTACCTACTCAGGCAATTACACTCTCAATCCCAACGAACCTGCTACCACTGTCGGATCTGTAGTTACCATTCTCACCAACACCGAGGAAGAGTTGGCCACGACCAAATCCACGCTGGCTGACACCACCCAGAAGCTGGCGGATCGCAACACGGAAGTTTCACAGCTCAAGGAAAACCTCGCTTCCACCGAGCGCGATCTCTCCGAAACCAAAACCACCCTCACCTCCGCTCAGGAAGCCATGGTGCCACTAAAAGCCAAAGTCGAGGAATACGATGAATTGCTCGGCGGACGCGAACTTAAAGTCGTCCTTTCTGACCTCTCGGAGGTCCAGGAGAATTTTAAAGTAGTCGAGGCGGAAAAGCGCGTGATTGAAAATATCCTGTCCGAAAAAAGCGATAAGCTGGCCCGGCTGGAGGAAATCATGGACATGGGCAAACGCGGTGTCGCCCCGCTCGATCTCTCCGGAAAAGTCCTGGCTATCAACAAAGCCTGGAACTTTGTCGTCCTCGATGTCGGACGTGATGACCAGCTTCCGGAAGGAGTCGATCTGACCGTTTACCGTGGCGATAACTTGGTTGGTAAAGTCCGCACTGTTGCCGTCGATATCGATACCGCCATCGCCGATATCATCCCCGAATGGACTAAAGGACAAATCGAGGTTGGCGATCAGGTTCTTTTTTAGTAGGTTAAGACCTATGAAAACATCCATTCTTACCCACTTTTTCCGCTTTTTCCGCTTTTCCCTCCTCGCCTGCATCCTTTCTTCTTCTTTCCTAATCGGCTGTGCCAGCAAACAGGAAGATCTGACCAAGAAAGACCGGGAAAAAATCAGCACCATCCCCCATAACCGCCCCCAAAGCTGGGAAGGTCAGGGAGTTCTCGGCGGCATGGTTCAGTAGCAGCCTTTGATCAAACCCCGATCACCGGGAAGTAAAGTTCTCGGCAATCTGGACTGCATTCCAGGCCGCTCCCTTGAGCAATTGATCCCCGCTGATAAAAAAAGCGATTGATTTTCCGCTCTCTCCCGCGTTCCGAATCCTCCCGACCAGCACCTCCAGCTCACCGGTGGCCTCGATGGGCATCGGGAAATGGCCTTTCTTGGGATCATCGACCAGGCGCACCCCCGGTGCCGTTCCCAGAATCTCTCTGGCATCCGCAGCATCCAATGGCTGCTCCAAATCCAGCACCACCGCCTCACTATGGGCACGCAGAACCGGAACCCGGATACAGGTCGGAATAATTTCCATTTCCGGGGCATGAAAAATTCTCTTCACTTCCGCCACCAGCTTGTTCTCCTCATCGTTATACCCATTGTCCGCCACCGGAGAATTGTGGGAGAACACATTGAACAAAATCGGATACGGAAAGACCTCAGCCCGGATATCCTTACCGGCCGCATAATCCGTGACCTGACACTTTAATTCTTCCATCGCCTGGGCCCCGGCACCGCTCGCCGACTGATAGGTGGCTACCGTAATTCGCTTCACCCCGGCCCGACGGTGAATCGGCCAGACCGCCACCGCCAGGATGGCTGCACAGCAATTCGGATTGGCCACCAGTCGGCATCCCTCCGTCATATCTCCGGCATTCACTTCCGGAATTACCAGCGGCACGTCCTCGTCCATCCGGAATGCAGATGAATTATCGATCACCAGGGCACCCGCCGCCTGCGCCGCAGGAACAAATTCGCGCGATCGGCCCGCCCCGGCACTGAAAAAAGCAATGTCGATCCCCGTAAAGGCCCCTTCCTCCAGAAGCCGGATCGGAACCGGCTTTCCCTGAAATTCCAATTCCCGCCCCACCGAGCGCTCCGAAGCCAGCAGGCGGCATTCCCCCACCGGAAATTTTCTCCTCTCCAGCACCCGAAGGATTTCCTGCCCCACCGCGCCTGTCGCTCCAACTACAGCAATGTTGTAATATCTATCCACCATTTGACCGAACGTAATCCAAAACGAAAAAAATCATACATCAAAAATTCAATCATCGTCGGACTTACCACTTTTCAGACAGCCACTGAGAAATCTTCTCAGACAGTAACAGTGGCAGGCAGATGTTGCCAGACCGATTAAGATAGCTTACATTTGAATGCTTATGGAAAAGAAGGGGAAAACGCTTTTTGAGAAGGTGTGGGATGCACACGCGGTGGCTGAATTAAGCAATGGTCAGACTCAGTTGCTGATTGGCACGCACCTGATTCATGAGGTGACCAGCCCGCAGGCCTTTGCCATGTTGCGAGAGCGCGGTCTGCCGGTGCGTTACCCTCACCGGACCTTTGCCACTGTCGATCACATTGTGCCCACCGATCAGCGTGAGGAGCCGTTCTCGGATTCCTTAGCCGACGCGATGATCAAGGAATTGCGCCGGAACTGCGATGATTTTGGCATTACTTATTTTGATATTGCTTCCGGCCATCAGGGGATTGTGCATGTCGTCGGCCCGGAGCAGGGAATTACGCAGCCCGGAACTACGATTGCCTGCGGAGATTCCCACACCTCGACGCACGGAGCCTTCGGAGCCATCGCTTTCGGGATCGGCACCACCCAGGTGCGGGATGTGCTGGCGACCCAGACCATGGCGCTGGGCAAGCTCAAGGTCCGCCGGATCGAAGTCAACGGCCAACTGCCCCCCGGAGTTTATGCCAAGGATGTCATTCTCGACATTATCCGCCGCCTGGGGACCAAAGGCGGAACCGGTTTCGCTTATGAGTACGCCGGGGAGGTTTTTGATCGTTTTTCGATGGAGGAGCGGATGACGGTCTGCAACATGTCGATCGAGGGCGGGGCGCGTGTCGGCTACGTCAACCCGGATGAAAAAACATTTGAATTCCTCAAGGGTCGGCCCTACGCGCCGGGTTCCGAGGACTGGGATCACGCGGTCGAACGTTGGACCTCCTTCGCCTCCGATGCGGATGCCGTCTATGACGACATCGTGCGGATCGATGCCAATACACTCGAACCAACTGTGACCTGGGGAATCAATCCCGGCCAGGCGATCGCCATCAATGAAAACATCCCAACTCCCGCAAGCGTGCCCGAAGAGGAAAAAGCCACCACCGCCGAGGCACTCGAACACATGCAGTTTAGCGGGGGCGAGCCCATTCGCGGTAAGAAAATCAATGTCGCCTTCCTCGGCAGTTGCACCAACGGGCGGTTAAGTGATTTCGAGGAAGTCGCGCACTACATCAAAGGCCGGAAGGTGGCCGATGGGGTTCAAGCCATCGCGGTGCCGGGATCGCAAATCGTGGCCAGGCTCTGTGAGGAAAAAGGCATCGATACCATCCTGAAGGATGCCGGATTTGAATGGCGGGGTGCGGGCTGTTCGATGTGCCTGGCCATGAACCCGGACAAACTAGTAGGAGATCAACTCTGTGCGAGTTCCAGCAACCGTAATTTCAAGGGACGGCAGGGCAGCCCCATCGGACGCACTATTCTCATGAGCCCGGTGATGGTGGCCGCCGCCGCGATCACCGGTGAAATTTCCGATGCCCGGGAAGTATTCAAGCACCAGCCGGACAAGGTGCTGGTTTCATAAAGAAAGAAAAGGATAGCGATGGAAGCTGAAAAAATTACCCGTATCATGGGGCGCGGTGTGCCGGTTCCCGGTGACGATATCGACACGGACCGGATTATTCCGGCCCGTTACATGAAGTGTGTCACCTTTGACGGATTGGGTGAGTACGCATTCTATGATGTCCGCTTTCATGAGGATGGACGTTCAAAAAACCATCCCCTCGATGCCCCCGCCTACCAGGGCGCGATCATTCTCATCACCGGCAATAATTTCGGTTGCGGCAGCTCCCGTGAGCATGCCCCGCAAGCCCTCTATCGCTTCGGGCTCCGGGCCGTCATCGCGGAGAGTTTTGCGGAAATTTTCTTTGGTAATTCCGTCACCCTGGGGATGCCCTGCGTGACCGTCTCCCACCCGGACCGCCTGTTGCTCGCGGAGATGGTGGAGGCTAATCCGGGAGTGGAACTGGCCATCGATATTCAGGCACGCCGGATCACCGCTGGGGATAAAGTCTTCACCTGTGATATCCGTGACTCCGCCCACTCCGCTCTGACCAGCGGGCGCTGGGATCCTCTGGCCGAATTGATTTCCAATGCGGATCGTGTGCATGAAACGGCCCGCCGCCTGACCTACGTTCCCACCGGCGGTTAAGCGACTGTCCAATTGCCATGAACATTCCGGATGCTGTGCGAGTCATCATCCACGGGACGGGTGCTTCCGCTTGGAATATGGCCGTCGACGAGGCACTCCTGCACCACGTTCAGACTCCGGTTCTCCGAATCTACGGCTGGGAGGAAGCGGCGGTCACCATCGGTTATTTCCAATCCACTCAGGTAGTGCCGGAGGGGCGTCCATTTGTGCGGCGCTACACCGGGGGCGGGCTTGTCGATCATGCCCGCGACCTGACTTACACCATCGTGCTGCCCCGCGATCATCCGGTTGCCCTATCCGGAACATCCGGCAGTTACTGCACCATCCACCGCGCCGTGGCCTCCGCTTTGAACCGCTGTGGGTTTCCCGCCTGTCTGGTGGAATCCTCACAGGCGGGGGACGACCCCGCCTGCTTTCGTAAACCCGTTCTCCATGACTTGCTCCTCGATGGAAAAAAATGTGCCGGTGCCGCTCAGCGTCGCAACCGCCTGGGATGCCTTCACCAGGGCAGCTTGCTCCTGGAACGTGACTACGACCGCACAGAATTGGAAAAATATTTTGTCGAAGAGTTGCCAGCCGCCCTCGGAAGCGATAGCGTCGCATCCGAACTAAACGAAGACGAGTTCCAGACGGCCCGCCGCTTGGAGAAGGAACGTTATACGACGACTGATTGGAATCATGCCCGCTGAATCGACCATCGATGAAGTAGTTGAGTTCCAGGATCTGTACAAGTCCCTGGTCGAGGCCGACCGCAAGAAGCTCGACGATGCCTCCGAGCGGCTCTGGTGCTATGCTGGTGACGAATTAATTCACCAGGATGGAGCCTCGGACGCGGTCTTTATTATTGAGGAAGGTGCCGTGGAGGTTCTGATCGAAACTGCCAGTGCCAAGTCCACCCCACCACTCACCTACCTCGGACGGGGCGACATCATAGGGGAACTCGGTGTCCTCAACCAGTGCACCCGCAGTGCCACTGTCCGCGCCGCCAACGATGTTTTCTACCGGCGCATTGAGTCGGTTCCCTTCCTTCAACTGCTCAACCAGATTCCGGGCTTCGGTGCATTCATTGCCCATCGTCTGGCCATGCGGCTGGCCAATACCACTACCAGCATGGCCTTCAACAGCATCTGTATGGATCTGAGTGGTAAACTTCCTCAATTCGATCTGATGGCCGTCTTTTTCACCGTTGCCAGTAGCGGTGCCACCGGTGAATTACGCATCGTCGATGATAACCGGGATAACATCGGTAATTTCTTTTTCAGTGCCGGTAACATGCTTCACGCCCGATTCCGCCAACTCCAGGGCATCGAGGCGGCCTGGCAGGTTTTTATTGAGGATGATCTCCATGGGGCCTTCTCCTTCAAGCGCAGTGATGTCGCCTCCCGCCCCGTCGATGTAGGCTATGAAACCAACATCGGGGTGGATGATGTGCTCATGCAGGCAGCGGTGATGAGGGATGAATTTCATGACTTCAGCGAGCCTCTGCGCAAGCTGATTGGGGGTGTCGAGTGCGTGACGACAGTCTACCGCTGGAATGACCCATCCACGGAACACGAGGCGCAATGCCTGTTTGATCTCTGCGAGCGCGGCAACCCGTCTCTCCAAAGCGTCTGGAGCCGCTCCGGCCTTTCCCAAATTACCTTTGGCAAAATCATGGTAGTGCTCACAGATGGAAATATCCTCCGCCTTACGCCCAGACACGATTAACCCGTATCATCTTGCAGGGAGGG
>CAYTLD010000001.1:38217-54813 GCA_964438585.1 uncultured Blastochloridaceae bacterium
CTCGCCTAAAGGCGAGAACTCCGAACGCTCATCAGCCATGCGCAATCATAAGATCTTGCGTTACCTGAAGATGGTTCGGAGTGACGGCTTTAGCCGTTAGCCAGCTCGTTGGCGGCGGACTGGCGGAGTTCCCGCTTAGCCCGCTGACCGAAAATGAGAATAATGGGGCTGGCGATGAAGATGGAGGAATAAGTTCCCACCACCACACCGATCAGGAGCATGAAGGCAAAGTCATGGATCACCAATCCACCAAACAGATGCAGTGCCAGCAGGGCGAGGATGGTGGTTCCAGAGGTCAGGAGGGTCCGGCTCAAGGTGGCGTTAACGCAGAGATCGATTAGCTCGGTCAGTGACTTGCCGGGATTTTGACGGATTCCCTCCCGGATACGGTCGAAGATGACAATGGTATCGTTAATGGAATACCCGGCCACAGTAAGGATGGCACCGACGGTGACCAGAGAGAACTGATGCCCGGCAAGGGCGAAAATTCCCAGGGTGATGACGACATCGTGCACCACGGCGGCAATGGCACCGATGGCGAAGGATGTTTCAAAGCGCCACATGACATAAACAAAAATTCCGATCAGACCGGCAACCAGAGCGGTGAGCGCTTTCCGGAGAAATTCACCACTGATGGCGGCATCGACTTTATCGAGGCTGGTTCTATCAAAACCTGCTGCCGGGAAGGAAGACATGATTTCGGCCTCTGCGGCCTCGGCCTCGCCGAAGGGGGCGCGAAGGATGAGGTATTCTTCATCGCTTCCGGTCACATCCTGGTATTGAACCGTAATTCCGCCCGCGTCGATGGCCTGGCGAATTTCATTATCCGGAACCCGCTCGTCAAAGCGCATGGTCAGTAGGTCGCCGCCGACAAAGTCCACCCCGAAGACGTCATCGCCCTTGGTGAGGTAGGTGGTGATGGCGCCCAGAACCAGTAGCCCGGAAAGGGTCAGGCAGATCTTGCGAAACGACATGAACGGATACCTGGTGTTGCTGAGAAAGTGGGTGATCCGGAGCTGCTTGAGAAATCCTCCGGCAGCTACCCAGTCAAACCCGGCCCGGGTCACCACCAATGCGGAGAAGAGGCTGGAGAGGATGCCGAGGCAGAGGACGATGGCAAAGCCCTTGAGGGCACCGGTGCCCTGCCAGAAAAGAATGGTGGCAGCAATCAAAGTGGTCAGGTTGGCATCCATGATCGAGCTGAAGGCCTTCCCGAACCCTCCCCGGATGGCATGAATGACATCATTACCGCTGTCCAACTCCTCCCGGATCCGTTCGTAGATAAGCACATTGGCGTCCACCGCCATCCCGATGGTGAGAATAATCCCCGCTACCCCCGGCAAGGTCAGGGTGACCTGGAACAAGGCCAACAGGCCGAGGACTATGAAGAGGTTGAGCAGGAGGGCAAAGACTGAAATTAGCCCGGCCGTCCGGTAATAGGCACCCATAAAAAGTATCACCAGGGTAAAGCCGATAATGGCGGCACGGAACCCGCTTTCGATTGAGGCTTTTCCGAGGGTCGGATCCACTCCGCGCTCGTCAACAATTTCAACCGGGGTCTGAAGAGGGTTCTCAAGGACATTCGAGAGTTCGATAGCCTCCTCTTCCTTGAGCCCGTCAATAGTGACCTGGGAGCTGTCAATGGGGCGGTTATCTTTAAATCCGGCGGCGGAATAGGCATCTCCGTCCAGGAGAATGGCCATCGTTCCCTGCTGACCGGATTCACCGCTCTCCTCGATGATTTCCTGGCTGAATTCATAAAAGCGCTTCTGACCTTTGCCGGAAAGTTCCAGCACCACATTCGGCAGCATCATCTGGTCATAGGTCGTCCAGGCGCGTTTGACCATTTCACCGGTCATGCCGGGGCGTTTTTTAACCAGCAGCTTCCTTGTCTTGCGCTCGTTATCCTGCTGATCCATGTAAAAATAATCGACCTCGCGGTAATCGAAGGGAATGTTGGCTTCCCCCGCTTCGATTTGGGACAGGAGCGACTCATTGAGCGGATGCACCATGACGAATTCGAGCAGGGCAACCCGCTCCAACTGGCGGCGGAATTCGCCTTTCTGCTCCTCTTCGATGCCGGGAATTTGCACCAGTATCCGGTTTTTACCGGTCGGCTGGATCAGGGGCTCGGTGGTTCCCATGGTGTCGATTCGTCCGCGGATGACTTCGACGGCCTGCTCGACGGCCTCCGGTTTGGGATCGCCTGCCAGTTGAATAGTGAACTGGGTGCCCCCGCTGATATCGATGCCGGGATTGATATTAACCCAGGCCGGCCAGGGGGGGGCGCTGTCTCCGGATTCCTGACTTCTTTCCGCTCCCGGATGAATAAGTGCGATGGCGCTGATGCCGACGAGCAAGCTGGCCAGGACCACGGCCAGCCGACGGCGTTGGCGATCCAGATCCGTCGCGGCATACCAGATAAAGAGCCCCAGAAAAATCAGGGCCATGAGGAAGAGGGTGGGGTTCATGGGGGAGTTTTTTTTGTTCTAATAGTGCTTAGTTTTTCGTTCCTGATTCTTCAGGACTCGGATTTTTCGTCTTCTTTGCTGCGTTCGACGGTGGATATGCTGGAGCGATCGACTTCGATCTTGACCTGGTCGGAAATTTTCAAGCCTACGGATTTGTCCTTCACACTGGTGATGACACCGTAAATGCCTCCGGCTGCGATGACCTTGTCGCCGATTTTGACGGAGCCGACCAGTTCCCGGTGTTCCTTTACCTTTTTCTGCTGGGGGCGGATGATGAGGAAATACATCATCGCGAAGAGCAGTCCCATCGGGATGAGCATGTCGAATATGGAGGGCTGGCTCTGCGGAGCCGTCTCCTGGGCTAGCAGATTAATCATCATTATGTTTGTCATCATTTTCTCGTTCTCCGTGTTGGTAGTTCTCCAGGAAATGGCTGGACCATTCCCCGAACCGAAGGGAGGTTATGGCCTCTCTCATCTCATTCATCAAGTTCAAATAAAACCATAAATTATGGAGTGTCACCAGCCTGAGTCCGAGAATTTCCTCAGATTTGAGCAAATGACGGATATATGCACGGGAAAAATTGCGGCAATCGGGGTGGGTTCCGGCCTCATCAATCGGTCCGGAATCTTTGGTAAACCTGGCATTGCGCAGGTTGATGGTGCCGTTCCGCGTGTAGGCCGTCCCGTTCCGGGCCACGCGACTGGGAAGTACGCAATCGAACATATCCACTCCCCGCATGACCATTTTAACCAGTTGGTGCGGCTGGCCCAGGCCCATGGCATAGCGGGGTTTGTGCTCAGGCAGGTAGGGGATGGACGCCTCGACTGCCTTGAGCATTTCCGGCTCCGGCTCTCCGACACTAACCCCGCCGATGGCATAACCCGGAAAATCCAATTCGACCAGCGCCTGGGCACAGTCCCGGCGCAGATCCACCTCACTCCCGCCCTGAACGATGCCAAAGAGCAGCGGATGCGGTGTCACCCCCGGCCCCCGCTCTGCGAGGGCCTGCCGGCATTGATGCGCCCAGCGTACGGTCCGGTTGACAGCGGCCACCACCAATTCCCGCTCCGCCGGCCAGGGGGGGCACTCATCAAAACACATCATGATATCCGATCCCAGGCGGCACTGGATATCGACCGCCTCCACCGGCCCGAGGAAGAGCGGTGTTCCATCGACATGGGACTGAAAGTGGACTCCGGCCTCGGTAATGCTGCGGAGGCGCGCCAGACTGAAGACCTGATATCCCCCGCTGTCGGTGAGGATCGGACCCTCCCATTGCATAAACCGGTGCAGTCCTCCGATCTCATCCATGACCTCCATGCCAGGACGCACAAAAAGGTGGTAGGTATTCGAGAGAACAACATCCGCGCCGGCCGCGATTAACTCGGTCGGCATCACGGCCTTGACCGTGCCCTGCGTGCCCACCGGCATGAAGGCCGGGGTGCGGATGCATCCGTGCGAGGTGATCAGTTCCCCCCGTCGGGCCTGACTGCCGCTGTCCCGGGCCAGCACCGTGAACTGGCCGGCCGGGCCGGTCGTTCCATTCATGGTGCCACCACCCTGAGGGCACCCGGGCAGACCTTGAAATCGACCGGACAGACCCCCTGGAATTCGCCATCCACTTCAAAGGGTACCTCCCCCTCCGTGGTCACTTTCAGACGATCAGTCTTGAAATATTCCACGTCCGGGAAATTCACGTGCGCCCCATAAGTCAGCGCCCCCCGGAAATAGCGCAGGAGATCGAAGCGGGTGAGTTTCTTAAAGAGGCAGACATCCAGGTTTCCATCATCGAGGCGGGCCTCGGGAAAGAAGCTGAAGGGGCCGCCATAAAAGCGGCCATTTCCGACCAGGACAAAAGTTCCCGTATGTTCGCGGCCCGACCCTTCGACCAGGTGCAGCGGCGCGTGCTCCTTCCCGGCCAGATCCGCGCAGGTGAAGACGTAGCTCAGCGGGCCGAAGATTTTTTTGAATTCATGATCCGTCTGCCGGACCGTCTCGGCATCCAGCCCCACCCCCGCCAATTGGACAAAGTAGCGGTCATTGGCCTGCAGGAGATCCACCTGGCGAATCTGAAGTTGCTCCGGGCGGCGAAATAATTCCGCAGCCTCATCCAGCCCCTGAGGAATTCCCAGCTCCAGGGCATAAACATTCACACTCCCGATCGGCAGGATGCCCAGAGGGGTGCCGGAACCGTTGATGCCGTTGACCACTTCATTGACCGTGCCGTCACCTCCGGCCGCCACCACCAGTTCCGCCCCCTGACTGACCGCTTCACGGGTCAGACGAGTGGCATCGCCGGGCCCTTCTGTCAGGAGAAAACGCGCCTGAGGGAGGAGTGACTGAAGGCGGCTTGTCTGCTGCACGGCGCGTTCGCCCTTGGCAGCGGGATTAAAAATGATAAATATCATCTACGGTCCGGACTGGGAATGAAACATCTATTAAAATTCATCGCATTTATACTGGCAACCATTGTGGTCATTTCCACCATTGTTGCCTTCACCTTACAATACTACCTGCGCCAGCCGGAAATGATCGAGAACATTCGTATCACCGCCTCCCGCATCATGGGAGCGCGGGTGGACTTTAACCGTCTCGAGGTTCACCTCCTGCGGGGACTGGATGCGGACAATGTCACCGTCTCGACCTCACCCGATGGTGGCGATAACTTTCTCGATGTCGGGACCATCCAATTCCGTTATGTACCCTGGAAGCTGTTGCTGGGGGACCTCGATTTCAGCACCATTACCTGCCGCCGCCCGGTGGTCAATTTCCAGCAGGACGCCAACCAGGAATGGAAACTTCCGAATCCGGACAACGGGGAGGAACCGATCACCTTCGATTCCGGGTGGCTGAGCTTTAATATCCTCCTGCGGCAATTTTTACTCGATGAAGGCAGCGTCCGCGTTGCCACCCATGAAGAAGCGGAAATTTTCAAGGCGGATGGCATCCGGATCGACGGTCAATTCCAACGGGTTCCCTCCGGAATCACAGCCGGAGGGGATGTTTCCGTTGCCTCCTTTGATTTCTATCAGATCCTCCAGTTCACCGATCTCCAATCATCGATTTCCTTCGAGAACGACAAGCTCATCATTTCCGGCCTGAAGGCAACATCCTACGGGAGCGAGGCCAGCGGCAGTGGCGAACTGGATCTCGGACGGGATGGCCCCTCCTTTCAGGCCACCCTCAACTTCAACCGCATTCATATCCAGCCCTTTCTGGCCGACCTCCGCGGTCCCTCCGAACTGGCCCGCGGCAAACTCAACCTACAGTGCACCGTCAAAGGAAACTTAAACCATCCGGAATTACTCCAGGGAACCGGCACCTTTGAACTGATCGATGTTTCACTTTCCGGTTCCACCTTCATTCAATCGATTTCCGATGTATTGACACTCCCGGATCTGGTCGAAGAAACCTACCCGCAGATCAAGGCCGAATTCAAAATCGCGGAACGGGAATTTACCCTCTACCGTCTCGAGGGCGGCTCGGACCATCTCCGCTTCAGCGTCTCCGGGACCGTGAATGCCGACCGGATGCTGGACCTCGATGTCTTGCTCGTCCTGGAGCCGGAGTGGGCCGCACGATTGCCCTCGCCGGTCCTTTCCCGTTTCCCTCCAGACCGGGAGGGGCGAGTCTCCCTGACCTTTAAAGTTACCGGCCCACTCGATGATCCCCATACTAACTTACAGGAACGCCTCAACCTGCCCCAACCCGCCCCGGAAACCGAATGAAGGGCGGAACGCGCATCCGGATCAGCGGCGGGGAACTGCGGGGTCAATTCATCCGCTCCCCGCCCCACTTCCATTCCCGCCCCACCCAGGATCGGGTACGTGAAGCCATTTTCTCCAGTCTGGCCGAACGGGTTCCAGGCGCGCGGGTGCTCGACCTCTATGCCGGCTCCGGTGCCCTCGGCATCGAGGCCCTTAGTCGCGGTGCGGCCTGCGCCACCTTTATCGATAACCACCCCAAATGCATCACCACCATCCGGGCCAACCTGAATCAATGCCGCCTGGACGGGAGTGTTCGCCGTGCCGATGCCATGGCCTACTGCCGCCTTCCACAGGATGAGCCCTTCGATCTCATTTTTCTCGACCCACCCTACGATGAGAATGCCGTTGCTATGGACGACAGTCCTCTGCTCCCTCACCTTCACTCTCTGATCGACGATGGTGGCCTTATTATTTGGGAGCACACCGCACGAGCCACCTGGAAAGATGAGATTAACGCCGGGGTAACCAAAACCCGCCGCTACGGAGATTCCTGCATCAGCTACCTTTTACGTCCATCCTCCGGATGCGCCTGACATGCTATAGTTGCAAACAGACCACTTTTACGTTTGACGCATCTGATTAGCCGCCCTTAATTAGTCTCAATCGGAGTATCGGCAGGCTGTCACCGAAACATGATGCCGGACTCACATAACTATAACTGAATAACCAAACATCAAAATATTAGAGAGACTTACTTATGATCAATGTTGCTATCAATGGATTCGGCAGAATCGGACGACTCGTTTTCCGTGCTATCTGTGACCAGGGACTTTTAGGAAAAGAAATCAATGTGGTGGCCGTCAACGACCTGGTTCCAGCTGACAACCTGGCCTACCTGGTCAAATACGATTCCATCCAGGGACGTTTCGACGGCAGCGTCGAAGCCAAAGGTGAGGATGCCATCATCGTCGATGGTCATGAAATCAAAACACTGGCCGTCAGAGAAGGTCCGTCCGCCATGCCCTGGAAAGATATGGGCGTGGATTACGTCATCGAGTCCACCGGCCTCTTTACGGAACGCAGCAAGGCCCAGGGTCACATCGACTCCGGTGCCAAGAAGGTCATCATTTCCGCACCCGGCAAGCAGGAGGATATCACCATCGTCATGGGTGTGAACGAGAACAAATATGATCCCGCCAGCCATCATGTCATTTCCAACGCCAGTTGCACCACCAACTGTCTGGCACCCGTCGTCCATGTGCTGCTCAAGGAAGGCTTCGGGATTTCCGAGGCTCTCATGACCACCGTTCACAGCTATACCGCCACTCAGAAAACCGTGGACGGTCCCTCCATGAAAGACTGGAAAGGTGGTCGCTCTGCCGCCATCAACATCATTCCCTCCACCACCGGTGCCGCCAAGGCCGTAGGCCTCGCCATCCCGGAAGTGCAGGGAAAAATCACTGGCATGGCCTTCCGCGTTCCCACCCCCACCGTCAGTGTCGTCGATCTGACCGTGAAAACGGAAAAGGCCACCAGCTATGAGGAAATCTGCGACAAGATGAAGGCCGCATCCGAAAGCTACCTCAAGGGAATCCTCGGATATACCCACGATGAAGTTGTCTCCTCTGACTTCATTCACGACTCCCACTCCAGCATCTTTGACGCCGGATCGGGCATCGGGTTGAATGATACGTTCTTCAAACTGGTTAGCTGGTACGACAACGAATGGGGCTACTCTAACCGCTGCGTGGATCTCCTGAAATTTATCGACAGCAAGTAACGGGATCTCGGGTAAAGGGTTCAGGGTGAAGGGTCAAATCAATCCCCCTCACCCGACCCGGCCGGTAATATTATGAATAAAAAAACCATCCGCGACCTCGACCTGAAGGGAAAGCGCGTCCTCATGCGCGTGGACTTCAATGTGCCCATCAAAAAAGAAACTGGAACCATTACCAACACCCAGCGCATGGATTCCGCCCTTCCCACCATCCAATACGCACTCGATCAGGGCGCTTCTGTCATCCTCATGAGCCACCTCGGACGCCCGGACGGGCAGCCCAATCCGAAGTACAGCCTCAAACCGGTTGCCCTCAAGCTCGAAGAACTCCTCGGTCGCACCGTGCAATTCCTCGACAGTTGTGTCGGCGCCTCTGTCGAAGCCACCTGTAAGTCGCTCGATCCGGGCAGTGTCGTGCTGCTCGAAAACCTCCGCTTCCACATCGAGGAGGAAGGCAAGGGCACGGATGAAAATGGAGAAAAGATCAAGGCGGATCCCGATAAAGTGGCGGAGTTCCGCCAGAGCCTGACCTCACTGGGCGATGTCTATGTCAATGACGCCTTTGGCACCGCCCACCGGGCTCATTCCTCGGTCGTCGGCATCGATCTCCCCGACCGTGTCGCCGGCTTCCTGATGGAAAAAGAGCTGGCCGCATTTGCCAAAGTTCTGGAAAACCCGGAACGCCCCTTCCTCGCCATCCTCGGCGGGGCCAAGGTCGCTGATAAAATCCCCTTGATTGAAAACCTCATCGATAATGCGGATGATATCATCATCGGAGGCGGGATGGCCTACACCTTCAAGAAGGTCCTCGATGCCATGCCTATCGGCGACAGCCTCTACGATCAGGCTGGAGCTGATCTCATTCCGCAGATCGTCAAGAAGGCCAACGAAAAAGGCGTTAACCTCCACCTTCCCGTGGACTATGTCTGTGCCGACCGCTTCGATCCAGACGCTGAGATTCAACACGTCACAGATGCCACCGGCGTTCCGGACGGCTGGATGGGACTCGATTGCGGAGACAAAACGCGCGAGAAATTCGAGCAGGTTATCTCCAAGGCTAAAACCATCATCTGGAACGGCCCTGTCGGGGTCTTCGAATACGACCGCTTTGCGGGAGGCACCCGTGAAATGGCACAGGCCGTCGCCAATGCCACCGCCCTCGGTGCCGTCTCTGTCGTGGGCGGAGGGGACACCGCCACCGCCGCCAAGAAATTCGGAGTGGCTGACAAAGTAACCCACTGCTCAACAGGAGGGGGCGCGTCACTCGAACTCCTCGAAGGCAAGGAACTCCCCGGAGTCGCCAACCTCAATGAGGCTTAATCTTAAACCATCCAACCCTCACCTTAATTCACTATGTCAAAACGCCACCAACTCATCGCCGGAAACTGGAAAATGAACCTCACGGGTACCGAAGCCCGTGAGCTGGTCTCCGAAATCATCAAGAACTGGGTCAAACACGATAAGGTCGATGTCGTCATCTGCCCTCCCTTCACAGCTCTGGAAGCCTGTAAAGAAGTCATCGACCAAAGTGCGGAAATTTACCTCGGCGCTCAAAACATGCATCAGGAAAAGGACGGTGCCTACACCGGAGAAATATCCGCTCTCATGCTTCAGGATCTCTGGTGTAAATTTGTCATCCTCGGGCACTCCGAGCGGCGGGAATATTTTCAGGAATCCGATCAACTGGTGAATGAAAAAGCCCGGGCCGCGCTGGCCTACTCTCTAAAACCGATCATTTGCGTCGGAGAGACACTCGAAGAGCGCGAAGCCGGAAAAATGAAAACCGTCGTGGTCAGCCAGATCAAAGGCTCCTGTGCCGGTATCGATTCCGAAGCCTGGAAGGACGTGGTCATTGCCTATGAACCGGTCTGGGCCATCGGCACCGGAAAGACCGCTTCTCCGGAACAAGCCCAGGAAGTTCATGCCCTCATCCGGAAAACGGTTCAGGAAATGACCGATGAAAAGGTGGCAGCCAAACTCCGCATCCTCTACGGAGGCAGCGTTAAGCCCGATAACGCCGGCGAACTCCTCACCCAGCCGGACATCGACGGCGCACTGGTCGGTGGAGCCAGCCTGAAGGCAGAATCCTTCTGCGCCATCATTAAAAACGCTTGTCAGGCCGCTTCTGCCGATTAATCTTCTCCGTTCCATGCTCGACATTTTCATTTACATCATTACGGCCCTGTTCGTTATTGCCAGTATTCTCATGACTCTGGTTATACTCTTGCAGCGCCCGCGTTCGGAAGGTCTGGGTTCCGCATTTGGCGGAGGGATGACTGAATCCATCTTCGGTGCCGACACCACCGATATCCTGACCAAGATCACAGTCTGGCTGGCCGTCTTCTTCTTTATCGCCACCCTCACACTTGCCTTCCTCATGACCCATAAAGAATCCCAGCGCGGTGCCACCACCCGGGAATTAAGAACCGTCGCTGAGGAACAGGCCGCTGAAGATCTCAAGGCACTGGAAGATATTGCCGCCGAATCCGCCGCCGAAGCCTCCCAGAGTGAGGAAACAGAGGAAAAAGCGGAAACACCGGAAGTCGGAACCGAAGCCCAGCCCCCCGCCTCCGTCGAAAAACCATAAGTTAACCCCTATGGATGTAAACTACCGTGGATTTCCTCCGTCGCCAAGGCTTGAGTCTTCGTTCCGATTCCATCGGGACTTCGACCCCACAAGATGGCGGACAGGGAAAATCCACGGCTACCTTCGATGGTCCCTACAGAACCTCTTGCCTTTGCCTCAGGCATTGGAAGAATGTGTATAAGGATAAGGGCCGTTGCCCTAGGCTAGCTATAGAACGCACCGTTGGTGCTCAAAAGATCCACTCGAGATTATGTCGCGAGAATTCCACACACGGCAGATCCTCGGTGCACTTCCGTTTATCTTATTATAACCCGTTGTCTGCCTGGCCATTGGGCCAGGCGCATCCGTTACAAATAAAATGTGTAACGAATGCGGGTTAACCGCGCGGATTACATTTCTAATTGCGGGCGTCCGGGTTCGGGCCAGTCGATGTGGTAGAACTGGCTGCGAGGCTGGTCCGTGCGCTCGTAGGTGTGGGCACCGAAGTAATCGCGTTGTCCCTGGAGCAGGTTGGCGGGGAGTTTTTCCGAACGGTAGCTGTCGAAATAAGTGAGTGCGCTGCCGATACAGGGGACCGGAATGCCATAGTGGGCCGCGGAGGCGACGACCTCGCGCCACTGACTCTGCATGCCGTCGATTTGCTCGCGGAAGTAGGGATCGAGGAGCAGGTTGGCCAGTTGAGGATCTTTTTCGAAGGCCTCGGTGATTTTTTGCAGGAAGACGGCGCGGATAATACATCCGCCTCTCCAGATTTGGGCGATGCGTCCGAAGTCCAGTTGCCAATCGTATTCCTGCTGGGCGGCACGCATGAGCTGGAAGCCCTGAGCGTAGGAGCAGATTTTCGAGCAGTAAAGGGCGGCATGGATGGCTTCGATAAAGTCTTTTCCATCACCCTGGAAGGTGGTGGCAGGTCCTTTGAGGATCTGACTGGCGGCCACACGCTCTTCCTTGATGGCGGAAATGCAGCGGGCGAAGACGGCCTCAGCCACAGTCGGGGCCGGGATCCCCATATCGAGGGCGCTGATGCTGGTCCATTTACCGGTGCCTTTCTGACCGGCGGTGTCGAGGATCATATCCACGAGGTGACCGCCGGAGGCGGGGTCGTTCTGCCCCAGCACTTCGGCGGTGATTTCGATGAGAAAGCTATCCAGGATTCCGTTGTTCCATTCCCGGAAGACGGCGGCGATTTCAGGGGCGCTCATGCCGAGCAGCTTACGCATGAGGTCATAGCCTTCGCAGATCATCTGCATGTCACCATACTCGATCCCGTTGTGGACCATTTTGACATAGTGACCGGCACCATTGGCACCGATGTAGGCGGCGCAGGGGACGCCTCCTTCAATTGGTTTGCCGGGGGAGGCTCCTTTGAGTTCCTTGCCGGTCTCGGGATCGACCTTGGCGGAAATCGCATTCCAGATGGATTCGAGGTGGGCATAGGCATCGGCATCTCCACCGGGCATCAGGGAGGGACCGAAACGGGCTCCTTCTTCGCCGCCGGAAACACCGCTGCCGATGAAGAGGAAGCCTTGTTCCTTTAGTTCTTTTTCGCGGCGGATGGTGTCGTTCCAATTCGCGTTACCGCCATCGATGATGATATCACCCTTTTCGAATACAGAGGTGAGGGATTGGATGACGGCGTCGGTGGCTTTTCCGGCCTGGACGAGGATGATGGCGCGGCGGGGACGTTTGAGGCTGGCGGCGAATTCCTCGATGGTTTGGCAGCCGGTCAGTTGGCCAGGGGTTTCGGGATTCTCCTGGATAAAGGCGTCGGTCTTTTCTGTAGTCCGGTTAAAAACGGAGATGGCGAAGCCGTGATCGGCGATGTTTAAGGCGAGGTTCTGGCCCATGACGGCAAGTCCAATAAGCCCGATGTCAGATGTTGGATTACTCATATGTGGAGATAATCTATAACCTCAGCTGATATGCAATCTTTAATAATACCTATAAGTCATTCAGTAATTGGTATAAAAGCAGGTAATAGGGACCGAGAATGGCGGCGATGGCGGCGATAACCAGGAGAACGGCCCAGACATAGGCGATGGCGGTGAGGGCGGCGTGGCTCCGGTTCCAGTTCAGTTCTGCGGATTCCTCCGCGTGGTGCTGGGCGGATTCGACCAGAGTGTCGAGGGAGCCGCTGAGGTCACCGGTGGTGATCAAGCTGAGGGTGGTGGAGGGGAGGGCGCGGGATTGATGGAAGATGTCCGAGAGAGAGGCGCCGGATTCCATGGAAGGAACGGCATGGGCAAATTGCTTTTCGATCCAGCGGTTACGGGAAGCGCGTCCGGCCAGGATGAGGAGATCATTCATTCTGGCCGCACTGAGCAGGCCGGAGCGGAAAAAGGAACAGAAGCGGCTGGCGGATTCATAATGCCAGGCAGGCCCGAGCAGGGGGAGAACAAGTTTCCAGCGGGCGATGGCGACCGACAGCGGTGTGCTCCGCTTTTCCAGATGACGCGCTACCAGGACGGTGCCGAGGATCAGATAGACCGGCGCGAGGGCAACGACACTATAGGCGAGAGCAGTCAGGAGGCCAAAATTCATCCAGAGCGGGAAGATCGGAAGGATTCCGGCCAGATGAATGACGAGGGCGGGGTAGGTGAGGGTGCGCCGGGCCCGCCGATACCAGAGGCGGTCGTTTTCCAGCCAACGGGAAATATCGAGCAGAACTGCATCGAGGCGGGCGGATTGGTGGGCAAATTCCAGTGCGGCATAGTCCTCATCGGAGAGGGGAATCCTCGCCCGCCGGAAGGCTTCCGGCAGCGAGAGCCCATCGCGCAAGGCGGCGCTGATGGTGCGGTTGGCATTCCGGAGTTCGCCTGACTGGTAGGATTCCATGGAATCCAGTGCCGGGGGCAGAGGAGTTCCGGTTTTGATCAAGGTGGCCAGTTGGGAAAGCCATTCCGGGAGCGATGATTTCACAGGCAGTTCGTGTGAGTGAAGCGGCGCATGATCAGGCGTGCTGGTTCAACTGGTCGAGCAACTTTTCAATGAGATTCTCGAAACTGCCATTGGAGAGGACAGCGATTACATCGCCGGAGTTCAGGCGTGGGATTAAGTCCGTGATAATTTCATCGGCGCTGGACAGGTGCCGCGCCGGAGTGCCGGAGCGGGTCAAATCCTCTGCTAGCTGGCTGGCGTCGAGGCGGTTGTCTTCCGGCAACTGGTCCAGACGCGCCACCGGGCCAATAGTGACGTTATCCGCCAGGCCAAGGGAGACCGCGAGGTCGTTCTGAAAGATGGCGCGGCGGGTGGTATTGGAACGGGGTTCAAAGAGGACCCGGAGGGTGCGGTCGGGGTAGCGTTGACGGAGGGCACCGATGGTTTCGCGGATGGCGGTGGGATGGTGTCCGAAGTCATCGATAATGGTGACACCCCGCACCTCACCCCGCACCTCCATGCGGCGCTTGATACCCCGGAATTCCTGCAGCCCGGCGGCAATGGTCTCGAGAGGGACATGGTAATTATGGGCGGCGACGATGGCCATGGCGGCATTATGGATATTGTGTCGTCCATAGAGGGAGACCTGGAAATCATGGTCGAGGAGACGGAAGCGGGATCCGCTGCTATCGACATCGAGAGTTTCGATCCGGATCGCAGAGGACGGGTTGAACCCAACTTCGAGGAGGGCGGCCTGAGCCCCCCGTGTGACCTCAAGCGCGTTGGCGTCATCGGCGTTGACGACGATCATCCCATTGCCGGGAATGATGTTCACCAGTTGGCGGAAGTTATGCTTGATGGCATCGAGCGACGGAAAGATGTCCGCGTGATCGAATTCAATATTATTGATGATGACCAATTCCGGCAGGTAGTGCAGGAACTTGCTGCGCTTGTCGAAGAAGGCGGTGTCGTATTCATCTCCCTCCAGAACCCAGAGATTTTCCTCCTGATGGAGGCAGCCGGTTCCGAAGTTGACGGGAATCCCACCGACAAAAAAGCTGGGCTTCCTGCCGGCGTGCTCCAGGAGCCAGGCCAGCAGGGAGGTGGTGGTGGTTTTCCCGTGGGTGCCGGTGACCACCAGGTTATGGCTCTGATCGAGGAAATGATGTTTTAGGCATTCGGGCAGGGACTGGTAGGGAATTTTAGCATCGAGCACATACTCCAACTCCGGGTTGCCACGGGAGATGGCATTGCCCACGATGACCCTGTCCGGCCTCGGGTTCAGATGAGCGGCGCTGTAGCCCTCCTGGATAGGAATGCCCTGATCTTCCAGAAAGGTGGACATGGGAGGATAGACGCTCTGATCCGATCCACTGACCTGAAATCCCTGACTTTTTAACAGTGAGGCCACCGCCGCCATAGCGGTTCCGCAGATGCCGATGAAATGATGGTGGGCTTCAGAAGAGAGGTGCTGACTCACTGGTTGTCCATCATCAGGCTTCGTTCTAAAGTTGCAAGATATGAATCTGAGTGTCCTGACGAGTTCCAACCCCCGGCATCACCTGGCCGCCCACCGGTCGCGTGATGCGGATGGGGAAGCCCACGTCTATTTGATCCACGACGCGGTGACAGGATGGCAACGCGACGGATGGGAAGAACGTGCCCGCCAGGGCGACCGAGTTTATCTGTGCGCATATAATCTGGAGAAGCGGGGTATGAACCTGCCGGACGGCAGCTCACCGGTCATGCCCTGCGGACTATCCATGCTGGGACGACTCCTGGAGGCGGAGGACAGGAACACACCCGTCTTAATTACCCATGGCCCGCGCCCCGAGGCCCTAGAAGAGGCCGAGCGAGTCTTCCGGGGGCTAAAGGGAACCACTGACTTGCCGATTCACCTGGCTCATAAAACGGATTCCGACGCACAAGTGCAAGGCAGACAGCTCCACTTCGATTAATAAACTGAAGTGCAAAAGTGCAAAAGGGGTCAGTGCAAAAGGGGTCAGGTGCAAAAGGGGTCAGTCAACCAATCTTGACAAAATCAACTGAAGCGCGATTCTGTCGTTATGGCCCGACAGCCGCGAATTGAGTTTGCTGGAGCGAGATACCATGTCATGGCGCGTGGGAATCGGCGTGAGGATATTGTCCAATCGGACCAGGATCGGGAACTCTTTATTCAAACCCTGGGTGAAGCATGTGAAAAAGCGGGCTGGCGGGTCCACGCCTGGGTATTGATGAGTAACCACTTTCATTGGGTATTGGAAACACCGGAACCCAACCTCAGTGAAGGCATGAAGTGGTTTATGAATGCGTACACCCGGAGATTTAATACGCGGAACAAATTCTGGGGACACTTATTCGGAGGACGGTATAAGTCGATTCTGGTCGATGAGGGTGTCTATTTTCGAACGCTGGTTGACTACGTGCATCTTAATCCCGTGCGAGCCGGACTAGTGAAGAGAGGCACTGCGGAGGACCTTCTGCACTATCGCTGGTCATCGCTTGTGAAAGGCTACTTAGTCCCTGCGTCCAAGCGACCGAAGTGGCTAGTGACGCATGATCGGCTTGCTGTAGGTCGAGGTGGCGAGGAGCGGGTTAGCGACCGTCGGCAGTACCTCAATCACCTATTTAAGATAGCAAGGAGTGAGGGGGTGAAAGCAGGCAAGAGCTTGCCGGAAGGCCAGGGCGGGCAAAGCACTTTTTCCCGAGGGTGGTATTGGGGGAGTCAGGAATTTCGGGAGAAACTACTGAAAATCGGAACTCCATCGTGCTATCGGAGTAAAAACTATAGTTCCAGCCCACAAATGAAAGACCGCAATCGGTGGCAGGCAGAGGAATTGATAGAACATGCGCTGAAGTATTCAGACATGGATGAAAAGAAAATGCTTGCTCAGAAGTCAGGACACCCGGTCAAGGTAGCCATCGTGGTGGCGGTAAAGGAATTAACAACCTTAGATCAAGGTACCCTCGCTAAACGGCTGAACCTCAAAAGTGCTGGTAATGTAAGTCAGATCTACCGAAGATATAAAAACGGCGATCTGTTATTGAACCGGGAGATGAAACGATGGCTAAAAAATGTCAAGATTGGGTGACCCCTTTTCCGCTTTTCCGCTTTTCCGCTTTTCCGCCTTTTCCGTATGATTAAGCTATTATGATCAGGCTGGTCTTTATATT
>CAYTLD010000002.1:0-29113 GCA_964438585.1 uncultured Blastochloridaceae bacterium
ACCCGGCTCAGGAATAATGAGCTGCAGGTGGAATTGAACCACGAGAAAGCCATGCACGACGAACAGGCAGGCCATTTCGAGCGACTGAAAGGCTTGGAAGTCGACCTGACCCGCTACCTCGTGGCCCAATACCAGAATCCGGACAAAATCATCCGCATCGATGGCCAGCAACAGCCCCAGATGCACTTACACGAGGCATGAATATGATGACCAAAGAAAGAATTAGTGTCGTTCAGGGAAGCATTGTGAGCCTGGACGTAGACGTGATCGTTAACGCCGCAAATACGAGCCTGCTTGGAGGAGGAGGGGTCGATGGAGCCATACATCGAGCGGCTGGCCCGGAACTGGTCGCGGAATGCAGAATGCTCAATGGTTGTAAAACCGGTGAGGCCAAGATGACTGGAGGATACAATTTAGCCGCCAGATACGTGATTCATACCGTAGGGCCTGTCTGGAGAGATGGGAAACACCTCGAGGCCGAACTGCTTGCCAATTGTTATAAAAACTCACTGGAATTAGCCAGCAGCCATCAACTTGGATCTATCGCCTTCCCTGCCATTAGTTGTGGGATTTATGGGTACCCCATCGATAAAGCAGTAGCTATCGCAACGGCTCAAGTGAAAGAGTTTATCAATAGCCATTCTCTCCCTGAGAAAATCATCTTTTGCTGCTTCGAGAATGAGGTCTACAGCGAATATCTGAAGTCTTTGGAGGACATCATATGATTCTCTACCGCCCAGTCGGATACGATGAACTGAAGCTAGTTTATCAATTGGGGATGCGTAAGTTCCCTCCCCGACTTCCTGAGCAGCCGATTTTCTACCCGGTCCTGAATCGAGAGTATGCATGTCAGATTGCGGAAAAGTGGAATACGCAACCTAGCCATCCTAAGCAGATTGGTTTTGTGTTGGAATTTGAAGTCGATGATCAGTATGTCGCTAAGTTTTCCAAGCAAGTTGTAGGCGGTAAAATGCATGAAGAGCTTTGGGTTTCTGCTGAAGAGTTGGAAGAATTTAATACGCATATCGTAGATCAGATCAAAGTTACCGATGTTTTCCTCGGCGAAGATGTGGAACTCGATTTGGATGAGAAGACTAATTTGCCAGGCTCATGGCTTAAAGCTCTCGACGGGCACCCCTATCTTGAGCAGTTAGCGGCCCTGGAACATGAGCAATGGGCAGCATGGACAAAACATTTCCTGGAAAATCTCACTCCTGAAAACCGCAAGCGTTGGGAGAAACAGGTCGCCGAAACCTTTTCTGAACTGAGCCAAGAGGAGAAGGAAAAGGACCGGGAATGGGCACGTAAAGTAATCGAGGTCTTTTCTGGAGAGAAAAAAGATGTTCTCTACAAAGGGCGGTTTATCGAATTGGCTCGGGACGGAAAGTGGGAATTTGCCAGACGAACCAAAGCCTCTGGCATTGTCGCTGTGGTAGCTACCACCCCAAAAGATGAGTTGATTATAGTGGAGCAGTATCGACCGCCCGTGGGTAAGCGCGTCATAGAGATTCCTGCCGGACTGGCGGGTGATGTGGAAGGTGAGGAAGACGAAGCCTTGCTCACCGCAGCCCAGAGAGAGTTACTTGAGGAAACCGGATACGAAGCTGAAGAGTGGCAATATCTAAGCAAAGGCCCTTCCTCTGCCGGGCTGTGCACTGAAGTCATTTCGTTTTTCAAAGCCAGCGGCCTCAGGAAGGTCACTGAGGGAGGGGGAGATGAATCCGAGGATATCGAGATCCATCAGATCCCGCTCGCAGACATTGAAACTTGGCTGCGGGAAAGAGAGAAAACCGGAAGTCTGGTCGACTATAAGGTTTATGCTGCCCTGTATTGGAGCCGCCATACCGGATAAGGTCATGGAAACTAAACCTGCAAATCCATGCCAGCGTGTCCTTTTGGGAACCGCAGTCGGCGACAGCCTGGGGCTTCCTGCGGAAGGACTGTCGCGCCGCGTAATCCATAAACGGTGGCCGGGCCCCTGGAAGCAGCGCCTCGTGTTTGGAAAGGGTATGATCAGCGATGACACCGAGCACACCGTCTTTGTTACGCAGTGTCTGATTAAGCATCCAGACGATCTCCATGCCTTTCAGAAGGCTCTGGCTTGGAAGTTCAGGATTTGGTTGTTGTGTGTTCCGGCTGGAATTGGCTTTGCCACCCTCAGGGCCATCTTAAAATTGTGGCTCGGATTCCCCCCGAACAAAGCTGGCGTTTTTTCGGCAGGGAATGGACCGGCCATGCGCAGTGCGATCATGGGTGCCTATTTTTCCCGTGATCTGGATAAGGTTGCCGAATTTGTAAAGTGCTCGACTACACTGACCCATACAGACCCGAAATCGCAGACGGCAGCACTGGCTATTGCTTATGCCGCAGCCTGGGCCGCTGAAAATGGTTCGGCTCCGGGAGAAGTATTCTTCAATCAACTCAGATCCATTGAACCATCTGATCCAGACTGGAATGCGTTGATCGACCGGATTTTGGCTTCTCTGAAATCCGACCAGTCTGTCGATGAGTTTGCGACCTCACTTGGACTGGAAAAGGGGGTTTCCGGCTACTGTTATCATACGGTTCCTGTCTGTCTCTATGCGTGGATTCAACATTTTGGAGATTTCCGCAAAACACTGGAAGCTGTCATCCGCTGCGGCGGCGATGCCGATACCACAGGCGCGATCGTAGGTGCCCTTGCCTCGATCCGCAATCTTCCCCCGGATGAATGGGTTCGAGATATTGCCGAGTGGCCTATCAGCACGTACTTCCTTCACAATCTTGGAGACCAAGCCGATCAATCCAGAGGGCTGAATGGGCAGGAACCTCTATCATTTCCGACCCTCGGCCTGCCCATACGAAATCTTTTTTTCTTGCTGATAGTTTTAATCCATGGCTTCAGAAGACTTATCCCTGCGTAATGGAACCGACTCCCGGAAAAATTGGCCTGTTTGGAGGCACCTTCAATCCGGTGCATATTGGTCACGTGGCTATTGTCGAAGCTTCTTTGAACTACTTGGATCATGTTGTGGTCATGCCCTGCCGGATTTCACCCCATAAACTTGAACAGCAGGACGATCCTCATTTTGTCTCAGGTGAAGACCGCTTCCGGATGCTCGAATTGTGCTTTGGTAAAATGGAATCTGTTGAAGTTTCCAGATGGGAAATTGACCGGGATGGGGTTTCCTACACGTGGGAAACGATAAATCACTTACAGGCCCAATACTCCGGCTCAGAGATCCACCTCATTCTCGGAAGAGACCAATTTGAGGTGTTGGAAACTTGGCACCGGTTTGATGACTGGAAAGACAAAGTCAGCTTTCTGATTTTTGACCGGAGCAGTGGCGAGTCAAAAACGCCATCCGGCTCGGTAAATTCAAATTCGAGACGGGTTTTCGCATCCGAAGAAATTCCTCACCTATCTTCGTCGCAGATCCGAAAGTTACTGGGAAGTGATGATATTGGTTGGGTTGACCTTACTCCTTCAAGCGTATCTGAATACATCCGCCATAACGGGCTTTATATTTCCATTTAGCCCTTCAGGATTTCATCCATCAGGTCACGCTCCTTCTGGTAGAGAAGCTTTCGATTATTGGGCTCGTTCAGTTTGGTGATCCAGCTTCTGACTTCCTCTTTTTCAAGGCAGTTTGTTTTCTTTGCCAGTAATAAGGCGTTGTATACGGGGGCCTTTGTGCCGACCAGCCAGCCACTCGTATAGTTTTTCATCGAGAAGATCTTTTGGGCGTTTTCGATGGCGGTGTTTAAAGCGCGAGGATCTCCTAGGTTGGCCAGTGCTTCAATGGTGCATGGATCCGGACCTCTGCTACCCATAAGATCACAAAGCTCAGTTACAACAGAAGTGTCTCCCAAAGTGCCTAATGTGAGTATGGAATAATACCTCCAATCTCGCTCCTCTTGACGCTTACTGGTGTAATCTCTTCGAACCAGATCCATGAGAAAAGGGACTGCTCTGGGTGATCCCGCTTTTTCCAAGGCAAACACGACTAGCAGGCGATCCGATTCTGATTTCTTTCCGATCTCAATCAATGCCTCGACGTCTTCTTCGGAGGGATTCTCAGAAAGGGCTTCCAGAGTGAAGTGAAGAGGTCGTTCTTCTTTTGCGGAAATGCGCGCCAAGTATTTTACTTCAGACATGCCGGCAAACCAAAGCATGATCGATTCCTTCTGTGGCTTTTTGAGGTCTGTTCTTTGGCACTCTTTCTTAAGCCAATTTCTCAGTAAGTCATTACCCGTATTTTTAAGCAGGCAGGACACAGCATAAAGCAAATGTTGGTATTCCTGGCTTTTCAACTTACCTGAAAGTGCATCGACAATCTTGTGGGCGTGTGAGTCGTCGTGATTTCGCTGCATTTTCGCCCGAGCAATGGTGCTTCTGTTGAGCAGGGAACTCCCTGTTTCGTCTGGGGCTTCCATTTCCCGATACCAATCTTTGTACTCTTCCGGAAATCCCTTTGAGTGCACAAATGCTTTTGGATTGAGTAGTTTATCAATGTCATTCACCAACTTCTGGATGTCTTTCGAAGGAGAGTTTTCGAATTCACCCTGCAATTGGCCAATTGCGGCAAGAAAGTCGGCATCATTGCCTCCTTCGGCTGCAAGGCCCATGCGAATGGCGCTTATTCGGTCATAGTGATGCAAGCCCTTGTCCATGACCCGTTGGCAAATTCCAAGCTTCTGTTTATCAGGTAGTTCCTGAGCCATCAAAGCGCGGAGGATGTAATGTAATTCGAATTCACGTTTCTCAAATCCTTTAAGAATTCGGTCCTCAAGAGGGTCAATGAAAAGTGTGTTTTTAATGGGAATCATGAAAATGATTATGGAAGCAGCCTTTGCTTCCTGTATCCGCTCCGACGGAATGATCCGTAATAGAGGGCCGATGAGTGCCTTTGCCGTATCGGCAAAGTCTGTTTCAGTCACTTGCGCCCAAGCTATTTGGTGTTGAATTGCTTCCATACACCTCAAAGTGGCGGAAAACTCCGCATCTTGGAGGGAGCCAACCAAGTATGGCCAGAGGGCAGGGATGGGCTCTCGGATTTGTTTTGAAGCAGCCCATATGTCTTGCGCTGTTTCTGGGTTTTTAAGCCAAGGGTCTAGTTTTGATTCGATCGTATCTTTATCGCGGCGCAAATAAGCCTGATATGCATCATACTTACGAGGATGCTGAGTCGCGATTGCATGATCGAGAATAGGATCCGCTTCGGCGCCCATTTCCACAAATTGTGCATCTGCTTGTTTGGCGACCTCCTTATCTGCTGAAGCCCATGATTCCCAGAGGAGCACGTGCTTCTCATCTAATTGGGAGGGTTCCGGCATGTTGATTGAATCCGTAGTGGGGTCAGTCGCATCTGATTTTTTCTTGTCTTTGCCAAACCACCACATCAGAGCACAAAGATATGCTTTTGAGGGCAAGGTAAAGATTTAAATGCGAAAAGGGCATTAACTCATGAGACCTGCCGAGCCTACTTGAATAAATAAACACACGATTTGAACACGTTGTCGCAAAAGATGACAACAACTCGTTGGAAACGCCCAGCGGGCGTGGGGGCGATAAATCTTAAGATAAACAGCGATAAGCATTGACTCTGGTGGGGAATTGTGGCAGAAAATGGGACGTAATGGGGCAATTAGGTGACATAGTGGGTTGATGTGATGGAGAATTTTATCAAACAGACATACACGGATAGGTTTGAGCATGCCTTTGATGAGAAGGGGCGGATCACGATTCCGAAGGAGTGGAGGGGGGAAGGATTTGAGTCCCGTCTTCACCTGATGCCGTCGCGGGACGGGTGTCTGAAGGTGTATCCGGGTTCGTTTCTGGCGGCTAAGCAGGCGGAGCTGGCGGCGGCGGGGGTTTCGATGAACGATCCGAAGCGGAAGGCACTTGAGAAGCTGGCGGCATCGATCCAGGCGCTGGTGATCGACCAGAATAACCGGGTGATGATCAAGGAGAAATACCGCACTTTACTTAAGCTGGACAGGAAGGCGCTGCTGGTAGGCCGTTTGGATCATTTTGAGGTTTGGCATCCCGAAGACACGGCAACGCAGAAGGAAGAGGTCATGATCGAGGATCTGGCCGGGGAGGTGGGTCTGTGATGCGGGCACCGAAGGTAGTGGACTGGGCCGAGCGACGGCACCGGGACCGGGTGCGAAAGCAGATCAACCGGATGTGGGATGAGATGACGCTTTACGAATCAAAGATGGAGACGGGGACGGGTTACCCGTTTGCATCATTAACCAAGCCCGAAAACAAACGAAAAGAGCACTGAGCAACTATGGCAATGAAGAGCCCGGGTCGTCGTAAACTAGAGATTGGATTTTCGGCTGAGCGGGACGCCAGCGGAGAAACGGTAGGGCAAGGGGTAGTGACATTGCAGCGCCGGAATGCCTACCAGGCTATCGGCCTGCGTCGTCCGAACCGTCCGCTCGAGAAGCGGCTCCGGCTGTCCTGATGGCCGATCAAGCCCACCGGCCGGTTCTTCTGCAAGAGGTGGTCGGGGTGCTACAGCCTGCGCCTGGAATGCGCATCGTGGACGCGACCTTCGGGCGCGGAGGGCACACGGTGGCTTTTCTGAGCGCAGGCGCGTCCGTACTGGCACTGGACCGGGATCCGGAGGCGCTGGCGGCGGGGGAGGATTTGAAGCGGGAGTGGGGTGAGCGATTGGAAATGAGAAAGATGAATTTTAGCAATATCAGCAGTTTGAAGGGCGAACGGATCGATGGGATTTTCATGGATCTGGGAGTCTCGTCTCCGCAGCTCGACCGGGCGGAGCGGGGGTTCAGCTTTCAGCAGGATGGCCCGCTGGATATGCGCATGGATACGGAAGGTGGCATAACGGCGGCGGAGATCGTCAACACCTGGGAGGAAGAGGAACTTTCAAAGATTTTATGGAACTATGGTGATGAGCGTCAGGCGCGCAAAATCGCGGCGGCAATCTGCCGTGAGCGGGAAAACGTTCCCATCGAGCGGACGCTGCAACTGGCGCAGCTGGTGGAGAGGACTATCAGTGCCTTCTCCCGCTACCGGCGGAGCAAGCTGAATCCGGCGACGAAGACGTTTCAGGGCATCCGGATTGCGGTGAATGGGGAGCTGGAGGCATTGGACGCGGCTCTGGAGGTGATTCCCGATCTCCTCGATGAAGGCGGGCGGATGGCCGTGGTCAGTTTTCACGCCCTCGAAGACCGGCGGGTGAAAAGATTTATTCAGAAGCGGAGTGAAGCGGAGATTCATGATGGAGCGTATGCCTTTGGACGACCGAATCCGGACTACGGCCTGAAGAAACTGGGCCGCTGGAAGCCGGGAGATGAGGAAATCGCCGCTAACCCGCGGGCGCGCAGTGCCCGGCTGAGGGCGGCGGAAAAAATCGGAGGACTGGGGTCAGGGGACGGAAGTCAGAGGTCAGCAATAAACAATTAGTTATAAAGTCATGGCACGCAATCGCATCAAGCAGAAGAACACCATCCAGGCCCGGCGGCTCTGGCATTGGTTTGCTATCTGTTCGGTGTTCACGATTTTCGGGCTGGTGTTTGTTTTTCTCCAGATACGTATTCATCGGCTGGCGGATACACGCGCCCAGTTGATGGAGGATTTGGAAGAGGTTCAGCAGAAGAATAAAGGGCTGCGGGTGGCGATTGAACGGCATAAAAATCCTGATGAATTAAAAAAGAAGATTGCTGAATTTCAGTTGGGCATGGTGGAGATGAGCGATCCGGAGATCGTGGTCATTGAGACCGGACTTTCCGGCGCCTCGACGATGGCGAGGAGGACGCCGTGAATACCCCGCTACGTCGACGGGCCCTGCTGGTGGTCACGATTTTTGCCTGCGGGTTTACCCTGATATCAGTGCGGCTGATTTTTCTCCAACTGGTCAGTCATGATCAGTATTCGGTCAAAGCGGATCAGACTCATTACGAAGTGGTGGCGGTGCCGCCGCGCCGGGGGGCGATATTAGATGCCCGGGGGCGGACACTGGCGGAGACTCTCCGGCTGGTGGATCTCTACATCGACGGGAAATTGGCTCTGGAGAAGCCGGAGCCACTCGCGGAGGTGGCTCGCATTCTGGAGATGCCGGTTGAGGAGTTACGCTCCCCACTGAGCCCGGAAAATCGATTCCTGAAGGTGGCGACCGATCTGCCGGCGGAAGTGGTGCAGGCGCTGAAGGAGTTGAATTATCAGCCGCTGCGGCTCGAAGAACGACTGCAGCGGGTGTATCCCTACGGACGCGAAGGGGCTCACCTGGTCGGATTTACCAACCGGGTGGAAGAGGCATTCCATGAGGGCAATCTGAGGATTAATTCCGAGCGGGGGATAGTCGGGGTGGAGCAAATCATGGATCAGTTTCTGCGGGGTATTCCGGGAGAGAAACGGGTGGTCAAGGATGGCAAGAGCGAGGAAATAGCCGCCTTCCGTCGCTACGAGCGTTCCCCCCGCAACGGGCTTAATGTGGTCATGAGTCTGGATTCGGGCATCCAGCATATTATCGAAACCGAGGCTGACCTCCTGCAGGAGGAATACCAGCCGGAGTCGATCAACATCATCGTGGTGCGTCCGTCCACCGGCGAAATCGTCGGCATGACGAACCGGCCTACCTTTGATCCCAACGACCGTCGGGAACTGCAACCGGTGCAACTCCGAAATGGTGCGATCATGGATTTGTTCGAGCCGGGATCGATTTTTAAAATTATCACTCTGGCGGCTGCTTTGAATGAGGGGGTGGTCGATCTGGACACGCCGATGTTCTGTGAAAATGGAAAATATTTCTATGCGCAGCGGTGGCTTTACGACAGCAGTCCGCACGGCTTGCTACCGGTGGATGAAGCCCTGGCGGTGTCGAGTAACATCGCCTTTGCCAAAATCGGAGTTCATCTCGGAAACGACCGTCTTTACCGCTACATCCGCCAATTCGGATTCGGGGAAACAATGCAGAATCCGGAATTTGCCCTTCAGGGAGAGGGAGCCGGGATTCTGCGTCCGCCGCATTACTGGTCCAAAATTTCCCCGACCCGCATTCCGATTGGTTATGAAATTGCCGCCACCAATCTCCAGATGAGTATGGCGGTGGCCGCGATTGCCAATGAGGGGAAGCTGATGGAGCCATTGCTGATCAAGGCACTGGTGGATGAGCACGGAAACTTAGTCAAACAATACCTGCCGCGAGTGGCACGTCAGGTGATCAAAAAAGACGTGGCGGACAAGGTGGCGCAGGCGATGAGAAAAGTGATTACGGAGGGCACCGGCAAGTCGGCGGCTGTGGAAGGATTCTCAGCGGCGGGCAAAACCGGAACCTCACGGAAGGTGATCGAAGGCACCTATGCACAGGGTGCCTACTATGCCTCATTCATCGGGTTCCTGCCGGCAGAAGATCCGCGCTTTCTGGTATCGGTGGTGGTCAACCAGCCGCAGGGGGACAGCTATTATGCCAGCAAAGTGGCGGCCCCGGCCTTCAGCCGGATCAGTGCGCGGGTGGCTCAGCAGTTGGACATGGTTAAATCGACCAACGGGATCATGGCCGCCCTGCCGGATCGGAGTGACCCATGACACTGGAAAAACTCATCGAAGGCCTGGACGTAACTTCGGTGCAGGGCGATGTCTCCCGTGAAGTCGGCAAGATTGCCTACGATTGCCGGAAAGTGACCCCTGGAGATATTTTCTGCACCTGGAGAGGCCTGGAATCCGATGGGCATACCTATGTGGCGGCAGCGGTCGATGCCGGTGCGTCGGCCGTTTTTGTTGAAGCAGCGGTCGATGCCCCGGATCACGTCACGGTGGTCGAGGTGCCCTCCGGCAGGCGGGCTCTGGCCCATCTTGCGGCCCGGTATTATCGGAATCCGGGAACGGACATGCAGGTGTTGGGCATCACCGGGACGAACGGAAAGACATCGACCGCGTATTTACTGCACGCGATTTTAAGTGCCGCCGGGATGAAAGTCGGGCTTCTGGGCACGATTGAATACCGCATCGGGGAGGAGCGACTACCCGCTGACCGGACGACGCCGGAGTCACCGGATATTCAGGCCATGCTGCGGCGCATGCTCGAGAGCGGATGCGAAGCAGTGGTCATGGAAGTATCTTCCCATGCCCTCGATCAGTCACGGGTGGCGGAAATTCCTTTTCAGGTGGGCATATTTACCCAGCTCAGCCGGGACCACCTGGATTACCACGGAGATATGGAATCCTATTTCATGGCCAAGGCACGGCTGTTCGAGGATTTGCCGCCGGGAGCTACGGCGGTTTTGAATAGCGGCTCGGCGGCAGGCCGGTCGATGGCGGCGCATGTGCCCAATGGCGTTCATATTCACACCTATGCGGTGGACCGGGAAGCACGGCACATGGCGTCCGGGTTGGCCTGCCGGCGTGAAGGCAGCCGCTTCCTCTGGAGAGGTCCGGGAGGGGAGCGTGAGGTGCGCACCCCCTGGCTGGGGCATTTTAATATTGAGAACTGCCTGGCCGCGATGGCGGCGGCGGAGTCGCTGGGACTCGGAACGGATCTCATCGTCGAGGCGGTCAAGAACGCCCCACCGGTTCCGGGGCGGATGGAAGCGGTCACGGAGCGCGACTGGCCATTCAGCGTCCTCGTCGATTACGCGCATACCCATGAGGCACTGGCCCGGGTGCTGGAAACTCTGCGCCCCCTGACCTCGAGCCGTTTGAAAGTGCTGATCGGCTGTGGAGGGAACCGGGACACCGGGAAACGACCGGAGATGGCGCGCGTCGCCTGCCAGGGTGCCGATGAGGCGATCTTTACGTCTGACAATCCGAGGAATGAAGGTCCGGAGGCGATTCTCGATGATATGGTGGCCGGGCTGAAGACACAGACGCCCTACCAAGTTATAATCGATCGGGAGGAAGCCATCCGCTCCCTGATCCGGTCCGCCGGATCCGGAGATATTCTGCTGGTGGCCGGCAAGGGGCATGAGAGCACACAGGAAATTGCCGGAAAGAAAATCCCCTTTTCTGATGCGGCCATCATACGTGATGAGTTGGGAAGGGAGGGTAGATGAAACCCCTCGCCTTCGGACAAATGGCGGAGTGGAGCGGCGCGGAATTGCTTCAGGGAAATCCGGAGCGCTATGCCCGCCGGGTCTGCACGGACTCGAGACAAGTCGGTCCGGGAGATCTTTTTATCGCGCTCAAGGGAGAGCATTTTGACGGAAATGATTATGTGACAGCGGCGGTCCAAGGCGGGGCTGTGGGAGTGGTCGTTTCCCGCCTGCCGGAGGAAGGTTCTCTTCCGCCCGACATCGGTGTGTTCAAGACGGAGGATACCCTCGAGGCCTTTCAGCAATTGGCCTCCCGCTACCGCGCCAGCCTGAACTGCCAGATGGTGGCCGTGACCGGAAGTTCGGGCAAGACCAGCACCAAGGAAATGATCGCAACCGTGCTTTCGGAAAAATACACCGTTCATAAAACCCGTGGAAATTTAAACAACCATATCGGCGTGCCCGCAACCATGATTGAAATGGAGGAGACACATCAGTGGGCGGTGGTGGAAATCGGAATGAACCAACCCGGAGAAATTCGGAAATTGGCGGAGCTGGCGGCTCCGGACATTGCCGTCATCACCAACATTGGCTGGGCGCACATTGAGGCCTTCAGCAGCCGCGAGGATATCGCCCGAGAAAAGTGTGACATCCTCCGCCCGCTCCGTCCCGAGGGCTATGCGGTCATCAACATCGAGGATCCCTTTCTGCAAAAAGCACAGGAAATGACGCGGGCTCAAATCCGCCGGGTGGGAGAATCTTCCGATTGTCATGTCTGCTTCCGGGATGTGGTTCTGGAAGAAGGCAAGATGAGGTTTCGGCTCGAAGGGGAGGGATTTTCCCTCGATACCATGATTCCGTATCCGGGTGTCCACATGGTCGAAAATGCGGTCCTGGCGGCGGAAGTCGGGCTACTGGCCGGAGTGGCACCGGAAGCGATTGTGGCCGGACTGGCCAAGGTGGAATTCCCCTCCGGACGCCTGGCACTGTACCCGTGGGACGACGGCGTATTGCTCGACGATACTTATAATGCCAATCCCGATTCGATGGCAGCCGCCTTCCGCAGTCTCAGTCTGGTTCGTGGTGAGGGCCGCAAGGTGGCGCTTCTCGGGTGTATGGCGGAACTGGGTGCCTTTAGCGAAGAATTGCACGCCTGGGTCGGTGCCCGGCTGGCGGGGGAAATGTTTCAGGCCGTCTATTGCACGGGAGACAAGGCCGACACCCTCTGCGATGCCGCCCACCGTGCCGGGCTGGAGCGAATCCATTGCCGGGCCTGCTCCTCAAACGAGGCACTGGCGGATGCCTACCTGGAGGATCACCGTCCCGGCGACCGGGTTCTGGTCAAAGGATCACGGGCGCAGAAGATGGAAGAGGTCGTGGAGCGGCTGAGAAAGGCGGTAAGCTGATGTTATACTATCTCTACCTCCTGGAAGAAATATTCGGACCCTTCCGGCTCTTCGAGTATTTCACCTTCCGGGCTCTGATGGCGGGCATGACCTCCTTTATCGGAGCCATCCTGCTGGCTCCCCCCATGATCCGTATCCTCTCGCGTTTGAAATTGGGCCAGCCTATCCGCGGACATGATGAGGTGCATAAACTGGCAGACCTGCATGGCGGGAAGCGGGGGACACCGACGATGGGCGGGCTGATCGTGCTGTTCACCCTGGTGTGTTCTGTTCTCCTCTGGTGCAACCCGGTTAATCATTTCATCTGGATCGTTTTGATTCCCACTCTCCTATTTGGCGGCATCGGGTTTTTGGATGACTACCTGAAAATCCGGAAGAAAAAGTCGGACGGTCTGAGTGGTCGGAAGAAGCTGGCCGCGCAGGTCATCGTCTCCCTGGGGGCGGGGCTGGTGCTGCTCAATCACCCGGAAACCCGCGAGGCCTGTCTTAGTCTCCATATCCCCTTTATGAAAGATCCGCTGGTGGAGATGTGGGTCTGGGTGGCACTGATTTTCTTTACCTTTGTCATCGTCGGGACTTCCAATGCGGTGAACTTAACCGATGGGCTGGATGGATTGGCCATCGGCTGCACGGTCCCGGTGGCGGGAGTCTTTGCCATCTTTGCCTACATTTCCAGTAACGCGACATTTTCCGAATACCTGCTCATCGACTTTACGCCTGGCGCGGAGGAGTTGACCGTGTTTTGCGCCGCCCTCGGGGGAGCCTCGGCTGGATTTCTCTGGTTCAACTGTCATCCGGCCAAGGTCTTCATGGGGGATACCGGTTCACTGGCCATCGGGGGTGCGCTGGCTTTGGTTTCCATCTGCCTGAACCAGGAGCTGCTCCTGGTTATTGCGGGTGGGATTTTTGTCATCGAAGCCATGTCGGTCATCATTCAGGTCGCGTCATTCAAACTGACGGGCAAGCGGATATTTGCCATGTCTCCCCTGCACCACCACTTTGAACTCAAAGGCTGGAGTGAAACCACGGTGGTGGTGCGCTTCTGGATCATGGCCTTGTTTTTTGCCCTCCTGGCGCTGGCCACTTTGAAAATAAGATGAAAGACGGAAATCCATTCATGAATCAGCCGGTGCTGGTGCTGGGACTCGGAGAAAGCGGGGCCGCAGCGGCGCGTCTTCTCCACAGCCGGGGCGCACGGTTGACAGTGCGTGAAGACTACCGCAATGAAAAATCAGAGCACCATGCGCGTGCATTGGATGCCCTGGGTATCGAAGTCCAGTGGGGGCCCGACTATCCGGGAGAAACTTCTTTTCCCACCGTCATCCTCAGTCCGGGAATCCGAACCGATGCGCCACTGGTCCGACCTCACCGGGAAGCCGGTGCCGAGGTGATCAGCGAAGTCGAACTGGCCTGGCGATACTTTCAGGGAAAAACCGTGGCCATCACCGGAACGAACGGCAAGACGACCACCACCGGACTGATCGAAGCGGTTCTCCAATCGGGAGGGCATGATGCTGTCGCTTGCGGCAATATCGGACTCCCCTTCTCCGAGGTGGTGGCCCGCACCGCTCCTCCTGCGGTCGCCGTGGTGGAGGTGAGTTCCTTTCAATTGGAGACCACCGCCCGATTTTTACCTGAGGTGGCGGTTTACCTGAACCTGACACCGGATCACCTCGATCGCTACCCGGATATGGACGCCTACCGCGCGGCTAAGGAGCGACTCTTTATGAATCTGGGAGCGGGGCAATCGGCGGTGGTGCGTGCGGGCCTCAGCATTCCCGACGGTGACTACCGGGTCATCACCTTCACCTCGGAGGAAGCGGGGGCGGACTACACCTTCAAGTCAGGACAGTTATTTGAGGAGGGGCAGGCCCTCCTGCCCCAGGTGGAAACTTCATTAAGTGGGCCGCATCAGGCGGAGAACCAGCTTGCGGCTCTGGCCGTGGGGCGGCTTTTCAATGTGTCGAATGCCGATCGCGTCCGCGCCCTGACCTCCTTCCGCGCCCTGCCCCATCGCTGCGAGGTAGTGGCCTCCGCCGGCGGCATCACATTCATCAACGACTCAAAGGCAACCAATCTGGATGCCATGCTGTGCGCGATTGAAGGCTGTGCGGGGGAGGTTCATCTGATTGCCGGCGGACGGGATAAGGGATTTGACTACCGGACCTGCGCGGCGGAAATAGGCCGAGGTTGTGCCCGCGTCTATTTAATCGGGGAAGCAGCCACGGCCATGCAGGACGCCTGGAAGGAATGTGTGCCCTGCGACCGATACGACAGCCTTGAAGCCGCCGTTCAGGCGGCGCAGCAGTCCGCCCCATTCGGGTCAGTGGTCCTGCTCTCTCCCGGATGTTCCAGTTTCGATATGTTTTCAGACTACCAAGATCGCGGAGAACGGTTTCGTCAGGCCGTCCTCCGCATACTCGAAGCCAAACCTGACATGGAGAAAATAAAATCATGAATGAAGAAAAGAAAACCAGTCCCAGTAATTCCAAGCTTTCTACGATTTTCCTCGTAGTGCTTGGCCTGCATGTGGTCGTGATCGTCCTGATCCTGGCCTACAACCTGTTAAAGGGTGACACCGATACGCAAGAAACAGACTACTTCGGATCTGTCGAGCAATCGGAACCCTACCGTCCGATGTCTCCGATGGGTGATCGTCCAGCGCCACGACTCGAGACTGAACCCGCAGACGCGGAACAACCCGTGGCACCGAACCGCGCGAATGTGGATCGTCCCATGAGCATGCCCTCGACCAGTGATCCAATCTGGGCGGTGGGAACCATGCAACCCCGCCAGCCTGAACAGGTCCAGGACAGGGCAGAGGAAACCGCCCGAAGCGTGGCATCTGCAACGACAGAACGTGTCACCACGACGGAAACGACAGCGACGCCGGAGGCCTCCCTCGAAGATGAGGTTCGGCAGACGGCATCGACCGGCTCTTATAAAGTGGTGAAGGGCGATTCCCTGAGCAAGATTGGCAACCGGTTCGGTGTCAGTGTGGCCGATCTAAAGAGGGTGAATAAGATTGACGGATCTCTGATCCGGATCGGACAGACACTGCAGATTCCCGGAGCGTCCACGTCCAGTTCAGCGGTGGCCGCACTGCCTCAGCAGGCTGCGGTATCCAACACCGTCTCCACCCACGTGGTGAAGAAAGGCGAAACCCTCTGGAAAATAGCCCGACAATATAAGGTCAACCCCAATGATCTGGCCAAAGTGAACGGCATCGACGATCCCACCCAACTCAAAATTGGCACCAGCTTGAATATCCCGGGTGCACAGCAAATGGCCCAGCCGGTCCAACGCCAACAAACACCCCGCGTGGAAAATGCGGATATGGCCATGCGTAGCGAGTAATCACATACTGACCGACCGATTGAAATTACGATGCTCAGGAATAGTGCATTTCTCCTGATTCTGGTCGTGCTGGCCTTGTCGTCACTGGGACTGGTGATGCTGGCCAGTGTGAGTGCCTTTGTGCCGGCCAACCAGGGGGACCCGATGTTTTTTATCAAACGTCAGGGGCTTTGGCTTCTGCTCGGGGTGGTGGTCTGCGTGGTGGCTTCGCGCGTGGACTACCATCTCTGGCTGAAGTTTTCCTGGCTGGCCCTGGCGGGGAGTGCGCTTCTGATGCTGGCATGTTTTATTCCGGGCGTGGGGCTGGAAATCAAAGGTGCGCATCGGTGGATTGATATTGGGCCGATGAATTTTCAACCCGTCGAGGCGGCCAAGTTATCCGTGATTCTTTTCCTGGCTATGTGGCTGGGAAAATCTCGAAAGAAGATGCAGCCGCTACGGGATGGATTGATCATCCCGCTAGCGGTGGTTCTTCTCATGGTCGGTCTCTGCGTCATGCAGGAGGATCTGGGAACTTCTGCTCTGTTGCTGGCCATCCTGATCATCGTCCTCTTTGTCGCCGGAGTGGATATCAAATACCTGGCACCACTGCCGATTCTGGGTGGGATTGGATTGCTGGCCCTGGCCTGGGTCTCTCCCTCCAAACTGAAGCGGATTTTCGCCTTCATCAATCCGGAGGAATATAAGATGGATGCCGGCTGGCAATTATGGCAATCGATCCTGGCCTTCGGCTCCGGAGGAATGAGTGGAAAAGGATTAGGTAACAGCGTCCAGAAAATGCAATACCTGCCGGAATCACACACCGATTTCATTTTCCCGATTATCGGTGAGGAGCTGGGTCTGATTTGCGCTCTATCGGTAGTTCTCTGCTTTCTGCTGCTGGCTCTGTCGGGCGGCTTCATTTCCTGTCACGCCCCGGAGGGAAGCGGCGTCTATTTCGGTATGGGGCTGGTTTCCCTGATCGTGCTCCAGGCCGGGATGAACCTGGCGGTCGTGACCGGGCTGATGCCGACCAAGGGGATCGGCCTGCCTTTCATCAGCTATGGGGGGTCGAATCTTTTGCTCTGCCTTTTCTGCATTGGTGTGCTCCTCAACATCCACCGACAGGCCATTTATGAATTTCAACCTCAACGCGCTTCCGCACTGCCCCCGGTGATGAGAGGCAGAATGTAGCCATGGGTCGGGAGCGAATTGCTATCGCCTGCGGGGGAACCGGCGGCCACCTCTATCCCGGACTTTCCGTGGCCACTGAACTGGCCCGGATGGGCAAGGTGGTCCGGATATACATTTCTGAAAAAGAAATCGACCAGACGGCCATGAAGGATTTTCCCCAATTCGAGGCGGTCCAGGTTCCCGTCATCGGCTGGCCGGGCCTCAGTCCGAAAATTATCAGTTTTATCCTGCGCGTGTTTAAAGCGCGTCGGCAGGCGGTGCGGGAAATTGAAAGCTTCCGCCCCGATGTGGTGCTCGGGATGGGCGGGTTTACCTGCGCCCCCCTCCTTGTGGTTGCGACCAAGAGAAATATTCCCGCCTACCTCCATGAATCCAATGCTATTCCCGGCAAGGTGACCCGGCTACTGGCCACCCGTGTCGGGAAAGTTCTGCTCGGCTTCGAGGCCTGCGGGGAGCACCTGCCGGGGGAGACCACCCGAGTGACCGGCACCCCGGTGCGGGAAAATTTGAGGCCAGTGGAGCGGAATATGGCCCGGCAAGCCCTGGGCCTGGATCTTGATGCCTTTACGATCGCGGTTCTTGGAGGCAGTCAGGGGGCGCGCGGACTGAACAAATTGATTGTCCGGACCGCCTCGGAATTAAAAGAAAACCATCCCGATCTCCAGTGGATTCATTTGAGCGGAAAAGAAGAGGATGCGGTTCGACGCCTGCATCAGGCCAATGGAGTCAGGGCGGAGGTGCGGGGATTTTGCCATCAGATGGAGAATGTTTACAGCGCGGCTGATCTGGTCGTGTCCCGATCCGGGGCCGCCAGTCTTTCCGAACTATCGAGCTACGGCCTGCCCTCGGTATTGATTCCTTACCCGTATGCCGCTGAAGCGCATCAGGAGAAAAATGCTAATGTCTTTGTCAAAGCCGGTGCGTCCGAGGTGGTCCTCGAATCAGAGTCCGCCGAGGATGAACTGAGTCGCTCACTGTCGCGCCTGATCGCAGATCCGGAGCGCTGCCGGTCGATGGGCGTGGCCGCCCACGCTATGGATATGCAGGGAGCAGCCCGGCGGGTGGCGGAGGAAATCATCCATGGATCTTAAAGAAAATGTCGAGCGGGCCCGGGCGGTTCTGAAAAACCGATCTGCGGTCATCCATCTCATCGGAGCGGGAGGAAGCGGCATGGCCGGAATCGCGCGACTGCTCCTCGATGACGGGTATGCCGTCACCGGCTCTGATCAACGCCGGAACGAAGTCGTTACATCCCTGCAGGCCAGAGGCATGATGATCCATCAAGGGCACCATGCCGATTACCTGGGCCGGGCGGATGCGGTCGTCTATTCAACCGCCGTGCCGGATTCCAACGCCGAGCGTCAGGCCGCGCAAGAGCGCGGGATTCCTGAATTCCGCCGCGCCGAATTTCTCTCCGCACTCCTGGCGGATAATGAGGTGGTGGTCGTTTGCGGCACCCACGGGAAAACCACTACCACCATGATGCTGGCCCACATTTTAATCGATGCCGGTCTGGATCCCACCTATTACATCGGAGCAGAGGTGCCGGTCTTCGGAACCAGTGCGGCACGCGGGAAAGGCCGGCTGGCTGTGGTCGAGGCGGATGAGAGCGATGGCACCTTCCTGGCCTTCAATCCCGCCCACACCATCATACTCAACATTGACCGGGATCACCTCGACTTCTATGCCTCCGATTCTGCCATCCTGGATGCCTTCGAAAAGATTTGTACGATGACTGAAGGAGTTCCCATTCTCTGTGCCGATGATGCCGGATGCCGACAGTTGAGCGATCGAATGGATCAAAAAACGTGGTACGGGTTTTCCGACCCTGCGGCCATCCGCCTGAGATCGGCGGCACCCTACGCCGGAGGCACCGACTTTACCCTCGAGCCATCCGTGGACGGAGCTGACCCGCTTCAGGCCCGGCTCAGTCTCCCGGGGCGGCATAATCTCAGCAATGCGCTGGCCGCACTGACCCTGGCCGAAACACTTGGTGTCGATCCTGCCCGTGCCTGTCAATCTCTCGGCACCCTGGTGGGGGCCGACCGCCGCTTCGAAATCGTTTATCAGGGAGGTTACGGGATGATCGTCGATGACTACGCCCATCACCCTGTTGAAATTGCGGCCACTCTGGCGACGGCCCGCTCGGTCCACAACGGTCCCCTCGCCGTCATTTTCCAACCCCACCGTTACTCCCGCACCCTGGCTCTCATGGATGATTTTGTCCGTGTCTTCCAAGCGGTGGAGCAGGTCATCATCACTGGAGTTTACAGTGCCGGGGAAGCCGATCCGGGCAGTGATCCGGCCCAGTCCCTGGCGCAGAAAATTTCCGATTCCAGAGTCTCCTGCACCTATGAACCTTCCTTCAGCAAGTTGCCGACTCTGGCGGTCGAATCGTTAAACAAGGAAACCATGCTTCTGACCCTCGGTGCGGGCAACATCGGTAATCTCGCTCACACGCTGGGAGATGTCTTTACCTTTGAAGAAAAGCTGGCGGCCAAACTGAGCACGCAAAGCCGAATCCGCCCCTTTGAGCCCATGCGTAAACATACCACCTTCCGGGTCGGGGGACCGGCCTACCTTTGGGTCGAACCGGCCACCGAATCTGATGTCGCCCTCGTCCTGAAGGAATGCCGGGAGGCGGATTGGCCCTGGATGGTCATCGGCAATGGCTCCAACCTGCTCGTCCGCGACGGCGGAATTCCCGCCGTCTGCCTGCATTTGCAAAGACCGGAATTCAAGACGATCACCCGGGAAGAGCATCGCATTATCGCCGGCGCCGGAGTCCGCTTGAAGGAAATCAGTTACTTCGCCATGCGTTCGGGCATCAAGGGCTTTGAATTTATGGAGGGAATTCCAGCCTCACTCGGCGGAGCCCTGAGAATGAATGCTGGTGCCATGCAGAGCTGGATGTTCGAGATTGTCGAATCTGTGAGACTGGCGACTCCGGATGGTGAAATCCACGAGCTTCCTCGCTCAAACTTCGAGGCCCACTACCGCCATGTCCCCCAATTAGAAAAGGCGGTAGCCCTGAGCGCCACCCTGAAAGGGGAAGCGGATACTCCTGAAGCGATTAAAGAGCGTATGAACTTATACAGCAAAAAACGCTGGGCCTCTCAACCCGCCGCCCCCAGCGCGGGCTGCACCTTTAAAAATCCGCATGGAGATGCTGCCGGACGTCTTATTGATGAACTCGGCCTTAAAGATAAAAAAATCGGTGGAGCGCGAATTTCTTCTGTACATGCCAATTTTATCGTCAATGATGGAGATGCGACAGCGGAGGATGTCCTGCAACTGATCGAGTGGATTCAGGCTGAAGTGCGGGAGAAAAAGGGAATGGAACTGGAGACCGAGGTCGTCACCGTAGGGGAAGCATAAGTGAGTTACAAAGAAGAAACAATTATGGTACTAAAAGGTGGAATTTCCTCCGAGCGTGAAGTTTCCCTTCAAAGCGGCGCAGCGGTCGCCCGAGCCCTGCGCGAGGCCGGACACTCGGTTCATGAGTGGGATTTGACCGAACGGGAATTCGAGTGGCCGGATCCAGAGGCGCTCTACTTTGTCTGTCTGCACGGCACCTTTGGCGAAGATGGAGAAATTCAAAGCATGATGGAAAAGGACGGCATCCGTTTCACCGGTGCCGGGTCGGCGGCCTGTCGGCTTTCCTTTGATAAAATCGCGGCCAAGGAAGCCTTTCGGCAGTCCGGCCTCCTCGTTCCCGAGGGCCAACTATGGAATCAGGACGTGCAATGGGATGTCCCCTACGTCCTGAAACCGGTTGCGGACGGATCCAGTGTCGGCGTGCAGCGGGTGCTCGATCCGGGGGATGTGGAGGAAGCTGTCCGGCAGGCCCACCAGCATGGCGGACGCTATATGATCGAGCGCTATGTTTCCGGACGCGAACTAACCGTTGGCATTCTGGGTAATCAGGCACTTCCGGTCGTCGAGATTCGTCCCCATGAGGGATTTTACGACTATGAGCATAAATACACCGTCGGGCTGACCCAGCACCTCTGCCCTGCCCCCCTGGAAAAGGAGGAAGTTGAGCGCCTGCAAGCCGCTGCTCTCCAGGCTCATCGGGCTGTCGGGTGTGAAGTGTATTCCCGCGTCGATTTTCTCATGGCGGATTCCGGAGAAATTTATCTGCTGGAAATCAACACCATTCCGGGCATGACTCCGCTCAGTCTTCTCCCGGAAGCGGCGTCGTCCGCTGGGATATCCTTTATTGAACTATGCAATAAAATTATCGAACTATCCAGGGAGGCAAGACCATGAGTCGGCGGCGCAAGAAAAACATCCTCCAGGTGGCCGTTGAACAGAAAAAGCGGCAGCGCATCTCCAGCGGTCGATTGGCTCTGCTGGCCGGCGGGGTCACACTTATCAGTCTCCTCGGGCTGGGCTTTTACATGGCGGCAGAGCGCGCCCTGGAATATGCCATCTTCACCAACCCGGATTTTGAGATTAAGAACATTGAAATCGAGCACACAGGAGAGATGAGTCGGCGTGAAATCATCGATTGGAGCGGCATCCGTCCTGGAGCCAACCTCTTCCGCACCGATCTTTCCAGGGCGCAGAAGCGGCTTATGAACGTTCCGACCGTTTCGCGGGTCACGGTCAAGCGCCAGATCCCCGATACCGTTTCCATTCAGGTGGAGGAACGCCTGCCGGTGGCCCGGCTGGTGCCCTATTCGACCACCCGCTTCCTCCTGGCCCAGACGGTCTATTACGTGGATAGTAACGGGCATGTCATGAAGCCGAAGGAGGGCGAGCGGCTCAAACCCCTGCCCGAAATTATAGGCATCCCGGCGGATGAAATCATCGTCGGCGAGAAAATCCGGCGTCAGGAAGTTTTCAGCGCCCTAGCCCTGCTTCAAGGATCTGATCTTCACGGACTGCGCAGCGAGCTGGATCTCGACCGCATTGAAGTTCAACGCAAGGGCTACCTGATTGTCCGCACCCCTTCACGCGGATTGATCCGCTTCCGGACTAATTTTATCGATGAACAAATTAAGCGGCTGCAATACATCCTGGCCCATAGCCGATCCATGCAACGGGTGGTTCGGACGGTGGATTTAACGCCCGAGAGAAATGTCGCCGTAACACTGTACTAATGGAGATCCTGTATGTTTTTTAAGAAAGATCCAGAAATGATCGTCGCCCTCGAAGTGGGAACCAGCAAGGTGGTGGCAGCGGTCGGGGAAGTGCAGAAGGATGGTTCCATCCAGTTGCTTGGAGTCGGCGAGGCCAAGTCCTGCGGGGTCCGGAAAGGGGAAATTATCAATTTCCAGACCACCCAGCAAACCATTAGCGAAGCCATCGAGGACGCGGAGAACAAGACCGACATCGCCATCGGAGAGGTTTTCCTGGCCGTGACCGGATCGCATATTTCCTCGCGCACGGTGCGGGTCAAGACCCAGACCGATGAGGATGACCGGGTGGTGACCCGGCACCATGTGGAAGCACTGGATGAACTGGCACAGCAGCAGCCCATCCCGGTTGACGATGCCGTCATTCACCAGCTTCTTCAGCACTACTACATTGATGACCGGACGCCGGTGTCGGATCCGCTGGGTTTGAACGCTCACTCATTGGAGGCGACCTATCTGGTCATTCACGGGCTCGAGAACAAGCTGGCCTGTGCGGTGCGCAGTGTGGCCGAACTGGATATCGATGTCCGCGGGCTGGCTCTGGCGCCCTACGCCTCGGCTCAATCGTTTCTGACCCGCGAGCAAAAAAACCGTGGTGCCGTGGTTATCGATATGGGCGGAGGCACCACCGACTATGTCGTCTATCTGGACGGAGCCGTGGTGCATACCGGCGTGCTCGGAATCGGAGGAGACCACCTGACTCAGGATATCGCTCTGGGGCTGAAGCTGCCCATCCAAACCGCTGAAATGGTAAAAATGAACTTTGGCCGCCTGTTCCCGGATACTATCCACCCCGATGAGCAGGTCAGCCTCGAGCGCGAGCACCATGATGAACGACGGATCTACCTGCATTCCCTGATCAGCATCATGCACGTGCGTCAGCAGGAGATTTTGCAACTGGTGCGGAAAGATCTGGAACGGCTGAACGTGTGGCAGCAATTAGCCGCCGGAATTTTCCTCACGGGTGGTGCTTCTCAGGTGTCCGGTCTAGACAAGATGGCCTCGGAAATTTTTCCCATCCAAGTCAACCTGGTCAAAGAATTTTCCTTTGAGGGAGATCTGACCTACAGCAAGCGTCCGGATCTGGCGACCGTCCTTGGTCTCCTGAATTACGCGCAAAACTATGAAAGCCGAAACCCCAAGAAGCATGGCATCCGCCGAGTGGTGGAAATGTTCCAGAATGCCATGTCCATGTTGGGTCTATTTTAGGAGACGACTATGATTGAATTTTCCAAAACCGGTCCATTGAACTCAACCCCGGTCGAGTCCGTTCCTCTCATCGTAGGAATCGGAGGAGCAGGGTTGGCCATCGTGGACCAGATGCAACTCCTTCATCAATGGGTTCAAGGATCCGTCTATGTGATCGATTCCGACCTGGGTAGCATCCGCGGAAGTGTGGCGAAGGATAAGTTTCTACTCGGGCACGACATTTGCCACGGGCTGGGTGGCTGCAGTGATGCGGAAACGATAGCGGCAGCCACCCGGCGGCAGCAGAAGGAAATTCTCGATATGCTGGATCCGCGTGAGTGGGCGGTGGTGGTATGCGGTCTGGGAGGTGCCACCGGCTCCGGTGCTGTCTTTGACGTGGTCAAAATGCTCAATAGCCGGAATTGCCGGGTGCTGGTCGTCGCCATCCTGCCTTTTGCCTTCGAATCGAAATCCAGGCACCAGACAGCCACCGAGACGCTCGAACGTCTGGAGGATGTGGCCGAGTTGGTGCTGGCCTGTGAGAATGACCGACTGACCGAAACGATCAGCCCGGATCTGGATTTCCGTGAGGCACTACATGAAATGAATATCCAGATGGCCCATGGCCTGGTTGATTTCACCCGCATTCTGCTTTCCGAGGGAGCCATTCAACTGGATCTGGGTGACTGCCGCCATCTCCTGGGAACGGAAAGCGACGGCCCATTGATTGAAGCCAACTGCTGGATGGGCCATGCCACGGATACCGGTCGGGATGCGGAATTGATCGTCGATCAGGCACTCGAAGCTATCCAGTTCCGGGATGGCGAAGTCTGGGATCTGGCCGATGGAATGGTGGTCACCCTCATCGGAGGGAGGGATCTTTCAATGGATTTCAGCCAGGAAATTATCAGGACTCTGACTGGCATGATTCCGGACGGGATTGAGGTGAGCACGGGTGCTTTATGTGACCCCGATCTCCAGGACGAAGTCCGGCTGACACTGATAGCCACCAGGGCTGAGCGCGGCAAAGCACTTGAGGAAAAACCGGAGGTCCTGGAAGTTGCCACAGTGGAGGATTCTACTGAAGCGATCGAAACGGCAAAGCCGGAGGAACCTGCGGCGAAGGTGGAAATAGTGGAGAAAGGGGAGAAGATCGAGCCCGCTCATCCAACTCCCGATCCGGAGGAAGAACCTGTCCTCGATACGGTGGCCCATAGGGAAAGCCAGGAAAGACAATTTCAGTCACTCTTCGAATCCCAAGCCGGAACCCCTCAGCGCTACTTCTCTGAGCAGGAGGAATTGCCGCTGGACCGGAAGGAAGACCGGGGTTGGTTTGAAAAAACCACCCCGACCACCATCAACGGACAGGATCTCGACCGACCAACCTACCAGCGCCTAGGTATGAATATCCGGCTCTGAGCAGTTAGAGTTTTTCTGCGCTTAATTAGAGCATTTTCGAATTATTAATTAACATTCTTTCAATGATCGCAGGGGGAGTGGGCATCTTGCCCACATACATAAATATACTATGCGGGCGGGACGCCCGCTCCCTCTGTGTTAAGACATGATTCAAAAATGCTCTAAATGATCGATCAGCACGCTCGACGTTAAAGAGAAAAAACATGTGGAGGGATGCGCTCCGTCGCATCCGGGTTCGGGAGCGGAGGATACGGAGATCCTCCCTCCACACTCCTTAAGCACGATAGTGAAATAATGTGGTCTCAAGGTGCCCGGTAGGTCAGGCAGCGGTTAGTCCAGCCCTGCAGCCAGCGTTTTTCGCCTCGTTTGGGCGGCGAATTTTTAATGCGGAGCGTGAGCATTTCAATAGCGGACTGGCTGAAGGCATTCAAGGCGGGTGCTCCCGGCTCTGTGTCGGGCATATTTTCCAGCACTTGCAGGAGGCCCCAGCCCTGGCCGTGATAGCGCTCTTGGGTATTGGTCCCCTCGCCCTTGAAGTTGACGTAATCGAGCAGGACATAATGGCCATGGGGATCGGCGGCCACGGCATGGAATTTTCGGTTGATATCGGTGCGTTGGGATTCAGGAACCGCTTCGAGGATTTTCGGTAGGGCTCGCTTGAGTCGACGGGCAGCATAGCGGGCCTGCCAGCCCACGGTTTCGGCCAGCAGGTTGCGCAATTCTTTCATCGGCGGCGACTCACGGGCGGCTTCGAATTCCTTCAGTGTTTTCCAGGGGCAATCGGCAGGTGGGGTGATCCAGGCCGGGCACTTGACGCCGTTCTCATTCAGATAGGCCACCAGCCCGGGAAAGCTTTCCTCAAAGGGCCCCTCCTGCCCGGCAGGATACCAGATAAAGTGGCCGATACCGAGGGAGGCGAAACTCTCCCCCTTGTTCCATGAGGTCAGTCCCTCGATAGTTCCGGCACACTCATTTTTCCAGAGGAGCTTCCCGATCCGCAGAGCCTCCTCATCATTGAGTTCGATGGCTGGGGCAGTCGAGGTAAGTATTGTTACGATGAGAATGAGGAGATTTTTCATGAGAGTATTTTTTCTGCTGCCTGGAAGGCGTCTTCTGTCCCGATATCGGACCACATTCCTTCGTCAATGACAACTCCGGCGGGAGGGCAGGCTTCTTGTATCATCCTTAAAAAGACAGGAATGACAGATTCCGGCTTGCCCGACTGAAGTCGGGAGAGGAAGGAGGGCTGAACGGTGTAAATCCCGCTGAAGCAATATTGCGACTCCGCTTCAGTGGCCAGGGTGTTGCGAATGTCGGTCAGGAATCCTTCCCGATCAATGGCGACATGGCGCGGCTCATGCGAGCGCAGTGCCAGCACCACCTCCGACTTGTCGATCTGATCGAGAAGCGGGGAAAGTGGAAGTTTCGTAATCACGTCACCATTATAGACGACGAATGGCTCATCTGAATGGAGTAAATCTTGTATATTTTTAATGCCCCCAGCCGTATCCAGCAAAGTTGGTTCATGCCGGAAGAGCAGAGGAATGCCCCGGTAGCGGCTTTCCGGAAAAATTTCCCGGTATCGTTCCGCGCAGTGATGGGTGTTGATAATCAGCCGCTCGATACCGGCCTCGATGAGGTGATCGAAAGCATAGGTAATGACCGGACGCCCGGCTAGTTGAAGCAATGGCTTGGGCCAGGTGTCGGTGCGTGGACGCAGGCGGGTGCCCAGCCCCGCGCCGAGAACAAAGGCGGTCCTGAGAATGTTCATTCCGCAGAATATACACGCGTATAATTGGGGTCAAAGGTTCTTGTTTTTTGACTGAATGACAGCATGTCGAATTTCAATAATCATTTACCGTCCCCCCTGAAGGCCTTTCTTTGTTCTTGGAGCCCGCGGATTCAGCGTGACCACTTGATGTCCGGACGTGGCTTGCCGAACACGGGCATCATCAAAAATGGATTTAAGGTCATAATTGAACCTCGCCGCCAGTTTCTGACGGACATTGCGAACTTCGGTCACAATTGGATCGTTTTTCATATTTGTCCTTCGAGCAGTTCCTCAGGTGTGCAAATTACCGGGCAACGGCAATCGTGTCGGTCGCACACTTGTTCCAGTCTATCACTCATTTCCGCATTGGCCAAGTGTTTACAGTTCCAGGTCAGCAGGAAGTGAATGCCATGAGCGGCGGCCATTCCGATATGGGCGGCGTCGGTTGCAGCTTTTTCCGGAATGAACCCCTTGATTTCCATGACACTCTGGGCGATTTCCAGGGCCTTTTCGGTGACATCGAGCAAAGGAAATCGATCCAGAGCCTTCAGACGAGCCTGAGCCGCTTCGGGGTCTCCCTGCCCGGCCTCATCCAAAATGAATTGAGAAATGAAGATTGAAAAGTCTGAGAGCCGAGTGCGCCACCATTCATGGGTGATTTGCTGATGGGCGGCAATAATCAGATTTTGGCTTTGCCGTGCCGTGTAATAGCTCACTACGGTGGTTTCCAGATAAACCGTCGCTTTCATTCGATCTAATTTTTACTAAAACTGTCCGCAAAGAGAGGATCTTCAATATTTTTTATCCCTCCGGCGGTTTCCAGCAATGGCTTAGAGGCTGTCTAAAAAGTGGTGGTAAATAAAATTTCAAGAAAAATTTCGGTCCTGTGAGGCGCGACGAAGGCGCATATCTACATAGATACGTAACTGAGGAGCAACGAAGCAGGACGGAATTTAGCGCAGAAAGTTTGTTATCACCCACTTTTTAGACAGCCTCCTAGGCCAGGTATCGGTGCGCGGACGCAGGCGGGTGCCCAGCCCCGCGCCCAGAACAAATGCGGTCTTGGGAACGCTCATGAGTCGGCTACCTCCGCTTGGAGCCGAGCGCGCCGAGCAGTCCGCGGGTCATTTCCCGTGCCAGTGTTCTTCCGACCTGCCGGGCCGCTGAACTGGCCAACACCTGCTCCAGGAACCCTTTCTGACTTCGTGTGCGTGTGCGGACAGGGGCCTGGGCTGCCTTCTGATCACGCTCATCGATAACCAGGCGACGGGCTTCCAGATCGCGCGAGGCTGCAATTTTACGGTTGAGGATTTCATGGGCACTTTCAGCGTCGAGCGTGGCCGCATATTTTGCCGCCACCGTGGAAGTGGAAAGGACGGTCTGGCGCTCCTTGTCTGTTAGTGGTCCGAGGCGGGTGACCGGTGCCCGCAACAGCGTATGAACCGCCGGAAGCGGTCTCCCCTTCGGATCCAAGCCGCAGACCAGGGCTTCACCGATGCCCATCTCCGTGAGCAGGGATTCGATGGCGTAGTATTTCGAGTCGGGAAAGTTTCTCGCTACCAGGCGGATGGCCTGCCGATCCTTGGCAGTAAAGGCACGCAAGGAATGCTGCACTTTGAGTCCTAGCTGGCTCAGTATGGAGTCGGGAATATCCGTGGGGTTTTGCGTGCAGAAGTAAACACCCACCGCCTTGGAACGAATCAACTTGATAATGGACTCGAGCTGTTCGATCAATTCATCTGTGGCCTTGTCAAAAATGAGGTGAGCCTCATCGATGAAGATGACCAGCTTCGGTTTGTCGAGATCGCCGACTTCCGGGAAGAGGCGATACACCTCAGCCAGGAGAGAGAGCATAAAGGTCGAGAACAGGCGGGGTTTGTCCTGGATGTCCTTTAAACTGAGGACCGAAACCACGCCCCGGTCATGGACGGTGCGACAGAGATCCATGACATCGAATGAAGGCTCTCCGAAAAAACTGTCTCCGCCCTGTTGTTCAAGTTCGAGCATCTTCCGGAGAATGGTTCCCGCCGAACTTCCGGAGAGATGTCCGTAGCGGGCTTCCACTTCCTCCTTGGCCTCGGTGCGGATGTAGTTGAGGGCGGTTCGGAAGTCATCCAGATTGACCAGTGCCAGCCCGTTATCATCACAATATTGGAAGACGACCGTGGCGATGCCGGTCTGAGTGTCATTCAACCCCAGCATTTTAGAAAAAAGCTGGGGGCCAAATTCAGAAACAGTCGCCCGCAGACGGAGTCCAAGGGATTTCGAAAGGGTGAGAAATTCGACCGGGATTTGTTCTGGTTGAAAAGGGAGGTTGATGGCCTTCATGCGTTCATCGATTTTCGGGTGTCCGCTGCTTGGGGTGGCGATGCCGGAGAGATCACCTTTCATATCCATAAGCAGGCTCGGAACCCCGGCCAGGCTGAGTTGCTCCGCAATGACCTGGAGGGTGACGGTTTTCCCGGTGCCGGTGGCGCCGGTAATCAGCCCGTGGCGGTTGAACATTTTCAGGGGAATCTGGACGGGCACATCCGCCACTGCCTTCTTTTCAAGCATCGCAGCACCCAATTGGAGCTTGGGCAGATCAAAGCTGAATTTGGGAAGCAGCTCGCGAGTAAAGGCGTCGGAGGAAGGGAGTTGGCTCATATGTTGGATGGGCTTGATTTTAATATTGG
>CAYTLD010000002.1:29213-43677 GCA_964438585.1 uncultured Blastochloridaceae bacterium
CCGTTTCCGGAGAAGGGGGGTCGCCTGAACAGGCCGCCCATGCCAAGAGGAAGGCGCCGAGGATGAGATGTGTGGATTTCATAGTGATGCCTTACTGAGAATGCGTGATTATGCGCTATGGTCGGCAGGGGTGGCGATAATTTTCTTATTTTCCTTGGTTCCGGTGATCCGGGGTGCTTGATTGATAGGCTATGTTCCACAACCATAAAGACTTAGTTCGCCTCTCAAGCCAGGCCTTGGGTGTCGATGAGGCCTCCCTGGAATTGGATGAAATTCAGAAGGGCGGGTCCGAGCGGCGGTTTTTCCGGCTTCGCTCCACTTCCCTCGATGAAAATTTAATTCTCCTCGAATATGCCCAGGGGCGGGAGGAAAATAATTACTACGCCGCCATAGCTCAATTTCTGGACCAAATCGGGATTCCGGTCCCCCGGTTGCAGGGGCAAAATGAACCCGAGCGTCTGGTCTGGATGGAGGATTTGGGGACTGTGGACCTGCACAGCCTCCAGGCATCCGACTGGGGCCGCCGTCGGGAGTTGTATGAAAGAGTGATCCGCGCGGCTCGCCCCCTGCACACGGAGCAAGCCTGCCGAACAGCACTCGATCAGGGCATTCCCATGATGCCCGGTTTCAATGCGGAAAGCTACCGCTGGGAGCGGAGCTATTTCCGGCAGCACTATCTCGGTGACATTCTCGGTCTCCACCTGGAAGACAAACACTGGGAGGACGTCGATGCCGAGCTGGCGGAATCAGCGGCAAGACTTCTCAAGCTCCCGCAGGTCCTAGTGCACCGTGACTTGCAAAGCCAGAATATCATGGTGTCCGGGGAACAATTGGACCGGGTCGTATTCATCGACTTCCAGGGAATGCGTCCGGGGGCGGCGGTTTACGACCTCGCCTCCTTGATCGAAGATCCATACGCCCGCCTGAGCGAGGAGCAGAGAGGCGAACTGATGGGGATGATAAGCGAAAACGTCGATGCCGAATCCCTTAAACGCGCCGCAGTCCAACGCCTGATGCAGGCCCTCGGTGCCTACGGAAACCTGGGCGTGGTCCATGGAAAGGAGTGGTTTCTTCAGCATGTGCCGACCGCCGCCAGTCGCCTCAGGGAACTGGCTGAAGAACTCGAGCTGAACTTCTTGCGCGACTTGGTTAAAGCTTACGCTAGGATAAATTCAAATTGATCGGAATCGTAAGCTTCCCCGTCGATAAGCAGTTGTGCAGTTTCCGCGTCGAAGGTGCCATACTCACCCACCGCCCAAGCCGGGCCGTTGACTACTTTGACCATATAGCAACTGGCGTTGCTGCGCAGGGGACGCAAATTCGCACGCACCGCCCGCGCTTTCTTGAGGTTTTCACGGCGCTTGACCCCCATAGTGGCCATCGAGGCAATGACACTTAATCCCAGTAATACCGTAAGCAGTTGTCGATCCATGGCTGCAGCATACCTATTTCCACCGATTAATCAATATTCTCAATCCGCATGTCCTTCCTTTAATAAGTCGGTGGGTGCTAATTGTTTGCATCTTTGTCACTTGATAGGAAAGTAACAGACGTGACCTACCTGTATTTTCACCTGGTTTTTATCCTGCCAATCATTGGCACCCTTTATTATATCAGGCGTCAAGATCAGCCGGTCAATTTACCTTTTCCCAAGCTGGGCATTGCGCTTCTGGCTGTGGTTGCGTTCATCTACACTACTCCGTGGGATAACTATCTGGTCGCCAGAGGTATCTGGGGTTACGGAGAAGGCCGGGTGCTGGAGAGCCTTGTCATTGGCTACGTTCCACTGGAGGAATACCTCTTTTTTGTCCTCCAACCGATAATGACCGGTTGCTTTTTCCTTCACTATGCCCGCCAATGTAACGTGTCCAGCTCGGTGCTCAACGAGCCGGTCCAAAGAGGCCGTCCAGCTCTGGGCGGCGCGCTCTCTTTTCTAACTCTGGCGTTGTTCGGCGTGGTTTGCCTGCTTTTGCCATCCGACCGGTTTGAATACCTCGGGCTCATTCTGGTCTGGGCCTGCCCGGTTCTGGCTTTCCAATGGGCCTTCGGTGGAGGGAGCCTCTGGAAGCATCGAAAATTACTCCGGCCTACCATTCGAACCCCGACCATTTATTTATGGGTGGTGGATATGATCGCGATTGAGTGGGGCATCTGGCATATCCTGCCGGGCACCAGCACCGGCTGGAAATTGTTTTCCCTGCCGGTCGAAGAAGCGGTATTTTTTCTCCTTACCAACTGTCTTGTCACCCAAGGCCTGCTTTTGTTTTATCAGGTGGCAGCCAGGTGGAGTCACCAGAGAGGCCGTCTGAAAGCTCAACACTATGTCATGGCTGACTGATTCCGGGAACCTGCCATTGGTGGTATTTTTGAGCAGCCTCCTCCTCCTGGGCATGCCTCATGGGGCGGTGGATCATCATATTTTCTTCAGGCTTATCCGGCGCAAGGCCACCATCCCGGGGCTGATTGGATTTATTGTGGCCTATCTCTCCGTCGCTGCGCTGATGCTGGGCGTATGGTGGGCCTCGCCCATCGCTGCGGCGTGGGCACTGATTCTCTTAACCTGGTATCACTGGGGTGAAGGTGACTTGCATTATGAACACCTGCGGGGCCACACCCCAGACTGGCCCTTTGCCCTCTGGCGGGGTTCATTGCCAATGCTGGTTCCGGCCCTGGCCGCACCGGAGGAGTATGCGCGAGTTCTGGATGGGGCGATCAGGGTTTTTCAACCGGATGTCAGTGATCAAGCGACCATCTGGATCTCAACGGAACCAGTTAAAGTCTTACTTATTATCTGTGTTGTCATTCTGGGAGTCATTTCGTGGTGGTGCCTCGGGAGATCTGACCGAACATGCGGCCCAAAGTGGCGGTATGCGGTGGAGGATGCGGCCTTGTTGGCTGGTTTTGCCTTGCTGCATCCTCTTTTAAGTATCGGACTCTACTTCATGTTCTGGCACTCCATTCGGCATATCCTCGTTGCGGCGGATGCGCTGGAATTAGGCCGGGATGCTCTGCGCCCGGCCTTCTGGAGGCGTTTTTACCGGCTGGCCTTTCCCTTTACTTTGGGAGGAATTCTATTTCTCGTGCTCCTGCATCTACTGGTTTTGACTGAAACCTCCGGTCCTTACCTGCTGGTCGGATGCTATTTAATCCTCCTTTGGGCCCTAACCTGGCCACATGCCCTGATTTGCCATTTTCTGCCTTTGAAAAGCTAAAAAATTGCGGGGTTCTGTTTGCGAAAAGTTAAATTGATATTACCGATATTATCTAACCTAAACTAGGAGAAGTAATGCCAGAATTATCAATAGGACAATATGAGATAGTATACAATATGTTATCGTTGACGATCGCCTGCATGTTTGCGTCGTTCGTCTTCTTTATTTTATCCAAAAACAACGTATCGCTTCGCTATCGCGGATCAGTCATCGCATCCGCATTAGTCGTGTTTATCGCCGGCTACCACTACTTCCGCATTTTCGGAAGCTGGGAAGGTGCCTACCAGCTCAACGCGGCGGCTGACGCTTACGTTTCAACCGGAAAACCGTTTAACGACGCTTACCGTTACGTGGATTGGCTGCTGACCGTGCCCCTTCTGATGGTGGAATTGGTTTTAGTGCTGGGGCTTACCAAGCAACTGACCAAGTCACTTATCGCCAAGCTGGGCATCGCGGCCTTCCTCATGATCGCACTGGGATACCCCGGTGAAATTGACCGGGAAAGCACCGAATTGTTCTCAAACCGTGGTCTCTGGGGTTTCCTCAGCACCATCCCGTTTGTTTACATTCTCGTCGTTGTCATCAAGCACCTCCGGGAAGCCATGGCCAAATCCAACAGAGAGATTGCTGTCTTGCTGCGCAACACCGGATTGCTGACGTTGTTCACCTGGGGTTTCTACCCGATCGCCTTCATGGCGCCATTTTATGGCCTTCAAGGCGGGGATGCGGAAGTGGCACTTCAAGTAGGTTACAGTATTGCTGATGTAGCCGCGAAATGCGGATACGGCTTGCTGATCTACAACATCGCACGCCTGCGAACTGAAGAAGAAGGTGTCGAGCCCTCACCGGCCAAGGTGCCTGCCGCCAGTGCCGCTGCGGCTGCCTAAGCAACAGTATTTAATCTCTAAAACAATAGAGGCTGCTGTGATCGACGGTGCCAGGTTTCTCAAACCTGACACCCTCTCGACACAGCAGCCTCTTCTTTTTCTGGCTGGAACCCTCGCCCTGATAGCCTCCAATGTTGCGGTTCGAGCATATGACGCGATGGCACGGAACCTCCGGCGCATCGGGATTTCTTTTCAAGGCCTGTCCCACCGCCCGGGGTGACCGAACCCCCAGATGCCGGGCCAACTCCCCATAGGTCGTCACCTTCCCGCAGGGAATTTTCCCCAGGGCCTCATAGACACGTTTTTCAAATGGCGTCGGTGAACGGTCTGGCGTCATGAATATCTTGAATTAGAGTAAGAAAGTTAAATTGCGAGTGAATTACAAAAATACAGGACTAATCATTGCCGGCCATGGATCGACCGAGAATCCCGAATCGAGCCACTCGACCCGCGAAAATGCGGATCTGATCCGCACATCTGGTGCCTTCCAGGAAGTGCGTTGCGCCTTCTGGCTAGAAAAGCCGGGATACCGGGAATGCCTGGAAGAAATGGAGTCGGACGAAATATATCTGGTGCCGAATTTTACCGCCGAGGGCTTTTACACCAAGGAGGTCATACCACGGGAATTTGGTCTCACCGGTAGAGAGACACGTCGGAACGGGAAATGGATTCATTACTGCGATCCGCTCGGCCTCCACCCCGGCATGACTAACACCATCCTAAGTCGAGTCAATGAAGTGACTGGGAATGAATCACTAGACTACGCCCGCACCACTCTCCTCATTGCCGGGCACGGCACCCCACGTCACCGCCATTCAAAAAAAGTAGTCTTCGATCAGGTGGAGCGAATTCGAAAGACAGGAACCTTCGGCCAATGTGAGGCGGCGTTCATGGAAGAGGAACCCCTTATCGCCGACTGGGAAAAAAACAGCCGATTTGATCACGTGGTCATGGTCCCCTATTTCATGTCCGACGGGCTCCATGTCACTCAGGACATTCCCGAATTGCTCGCCATTCCCCACGAAAACTGCTCGTGGCAAGTGCCCGCCAGACGGGAAAAGACCAGCCATAAGCAAATCTGGTATTCCAAATCCGTCGGAACTTCTACTGCCCTCACCAGAGTCATCCTCGACATCGTCCTCAGCTACGACCCTTCCCAACCCTTCTGCTCCCACTGCCCGCAGTAGAGAGGGTCAAAGGGTGAATGGTGGCATATACCCTGAGCGGCACCCAGCCTCGATAAGGCCTCCTACAAGCACAAGCCGTATCAAGAGTCCGATCACATAAAAATAAAACCCTCTAACCCATAAGCCACTCCCCATCTCATTCCTAGCAAAACACCACCCAGGCCTGCATCTTGAATGTCATACGTATGACATTCAAGATGGCATGCGAAGTAGCGTCACGTGCGACTTTCTGGAAATGGAAACATTTTTTCTCTTGCCCTCAAGGCTGTAACCAAGATAAATACAGCAATAAAAGCGAATCCAAAATTTATCTGATATTCGACATCCACATATCCGGCGCCCACTTTCTGCAACCGTGTGAAACCGATCTTGAGTGTCATACGTATGACACTCAAGATTGGTGGAGGTTGTTACAGCTTTGGTTCTGAGCTGGGCAAAACACGGTAGAAAGCTTGTGATTTATCCGGGGTAGTTCCAGAAACTTACGCTTTCTTGAAGTGATTGTTCCCGGTGGTGCTTTTTGCCTTTCACGTTCAGCCTTTTCCCCTGTACGCTTTTCAGGTGATAGCACCACTGAATCCCCTGGAATCGCGGATTGTTCAGCTCTTCGGTCCGGAGGGAGATCTTTCTCAGGCGAGGAATTTTGAATACCGCGACACCCAGCAGGAGATGGCTGCGGCTGTTGCCCGCACACTGACCGAGCGGCGTCACCTTATGGTTGAGGCGGGGACCGGAGTGGGGAAGAGCCTGGCCTACCTGATGCCCTCCATCCACTTTGCCCGGGAGGCCGGGAAGAAGATGCTGGTCTCCACCCACACCATCAATCTTCAGGAGCAGCTCCTTCATAAGGACATCCCTCTGGTCTCGAAAATTATGGATGACACCATAAGGGCTGTCCTGCTCAAGGGCAGGCATAATTATCTCTGTCCGCATCGCCTGGCCAAGGCTCGCGCTATGTCCGGAGATCTTTTTGATCGTCAGGGGCAGCGGGAAGTGGATCGTCTCTGGGACTGGATGCAGAAAACAAAGGACGGCTCCCTCAGTGATCTGGAAGAGGCTCCTGATGCTAAAGTCTGGCACCAGGTTTGCAGTGAGGCCCACCTCTGCACCCAGCGCACCTGCGGCGGAGATGCCAGATGCTTCTATCAGCAGGCCCGGCGTCGGATGTTGGATGCGGAAATTCTCATCCTCAACCACACCCTCTTCTTCACCTATCTGGGAGGGGTGGACGAGGAAGCCGAAGCCGCCGACGGATATCTCTTCCCCAATGACTTCGTCATTTTCGATGAGGCTCATAACCTCGAACTGACCGCCGCGCGTCAGATAGGTCTGCGAGTGGGTTCCTACACGTTGAAATTTCTTCTCCAGCGCCTCTACAACCCGACCACCCGGAAAGGACTGCTCGCCGTCCTCCGGGATGCCGCTTCCCAGAAACAGGTGACGCACCTGCTCGACGAAGCGGAGCAATTCTTTGGCCGGGTCGGTGCGGTCTGCCGGTTTGGCCAGGGGAACGAATTCCGGGTGCGCCACCCGGAACTGGTAACTAACGATCTGCAGCTTCCCCTTACGCAACTGCGCAACCAGCTTCTGGAAGTCTCTGATGGTCTGGAAGATGATGAAACTCGGACGGAATTGCGTGATTACGCACGCAGGCTGGTCGAGGTTCGCCAGGACCTGGAACAGTTTCTGACTCAGGAGCGTCAGGACTACGTGTATTGGGTGGAAAAATCCGGCCATCAGGGATCTCAGATCGCCTTGCAGGGAGCGCCCTATGATTTGGCCCCTGTTCTCCGGGATCTCCTCTTCGCTCCCGGTAAAGTCAGCATCATGACCAGTGCCACCCTCTCGGCCGGGCCCGGACTGGAATACGTCCAAAAACGCCTGGGCAACGACCACGCCACCACCCTGCAACTCGACTCCCCCTTTGACTACCCGAACCAGATGCAATTGTACCTGGCTGCGGACATACCGGATCCGAAATCGAGCGAACTCTATGAGGCCGCGCTGCCGGACTGGATTTTCCGGCTGGTAAAAATGACCGATGGTGGTGCCTTTGTCCTCTTCACCAGTTACGGGCTGCTGAGACGAATGGCCGAGGCCTTGCGCGAACGTCTGGAAGAAGAGGGCCTGACGATTTGCCTCCAGGGCGGCGGACGCTCGCGCAGTCAGATCATCGAGTCATTTAAAGCCACCGAGGGCAGCGTCCTCTTCGGGACCGACAGCTTCTGGCAGGGAGTCGATGTCCCGGGACGCCAACTCAGAAACGTCATCCTTACCAAGCTCCCCTTTGCTGTCCCCGACCACCCGCTCATCGAAGCCAGGCTGGAGGCGATCGAAGCCCGCGGAGGGCGCCCATTCTTCGAATATTCCCTCCCGGAAGCGGTTCTGAAATTTCGTCAGGGGATCGGTCGCCTGATTCGCTCGAAAAAAGATACCGGCCAGGTCGGAATCCTGGACTCACGCATCCTCACCAAATCCTACGGCAAGGTCTTCCTCTCCAAACTCCCCCGCTGCCCCACCTACCTCCTCACAGCGGACGGGACTGAAACGGAGATGGAGCGGTAGATAATGATGTGCGTGGTGCACCCCATTTTAAGAGCTGGTCGTGGAGGACTCGGGGGTAGAGTATTTTTTCTTCAACTCGACGATTTTTTCGTTCATGCGATTTTGCAATTCCGGCATTTTTTTCTGCATCCGGTCCATGGTGATTTCCATGCTCTTCTGGGTTAAGGCAGGCATTTTGGCCGTCATCTTTTGACCGATCGGAGATTGATAAAAGGCGGTGATTTCCCGGAGTTCTTCTTCGGTGAAAACCGAGGTGTAAATTTCCACATACATGGGCTCCATTTCCTTCCAATTGAGAAATTCGGCCATCCAATCGATTATGCCGGTTTTGACTTCGTCCCATTCCGCTTTGGCCTCCTCGGGAAGGCCCGCCGCCGCGTAGCTCTGGTCCATGATGCCATCCATCTGGCCCATCATTTCATCCATTAATTTTTCAGCCTGCGAGGCTTTTAAGAGTTCCCGCGCGGCTTGCTGGTGGCTGGCTTCGTCAGCACAAAGTGGTGCGGCCAGTACTATCGTTAGAAGAAGTATGTGGATGTGTTTCATAATATGTAGTTCCTTTTTTGAATGTAAACCATTGTTAGCGATACAGATAATTTACGTCAAGCAACAATCTGGTGACATCCTCCTTACATCGGAAGCAATAATCCGGCGTCAGAGAGGCTGCGGGCGGGATCGGTCTACGCGAAATGCCTTCGCCCCGACAGGCTGCCCGCGCCCCCTGTGAGCACCCCCGGATTTAGGCGCCGGCCGGGGCGCCTTCTAGGCCGGGGAGGGTGTCGTCATCTTCTTTCTCGCTTTTCTGTTTTTTAGGCGGTCCTTCGAGTGATTCATCGGGTTGGGCGGTTACCGGAGGGCTGACATTTTTCTTAGGAGGATTGGACATGTCTCCTTTATCGATAATTTCTTCGACATGGATGGCGTCCAGGGTTTCGTATTCGAGCAGAGCTTCGGCGATTTTTTGTAGCGTCTCACGACGCCCGCTGAGGATCTGGTAGGCTTTATCGTAAGCTTGCTTGGTGATCTGCTGGATTTCCTGATCGATGATCCTGGCTGTCTCCTCACTGTAGCCGCGAGACTTGCCCATTTCACGTCCGAGGAAGACGTAGTCGTCGTGATCCCCGTATTCAACCATACCTAGCTTTTCGCTCATTCCCCATTCACAGACCATTTTTTTGGCGTAATGGGTGGCCATTTTAATGTCTCCGGAAGCTCCACTGGAGATGTCCCCAATGAAGATATCCTCAGCGATACGTCCGCCCATAATGACGCAGAGTTCAGCGTGCAATTTTTTCTTTCCGTAGCCGTAGCGGTCTTCATCGGGCAACATCATGGTGGAGCCGAGAGCGGGACCGCGGGGGATGATAGTGACTTTGTGTAGCGGGTCGGTGTGTTCGAGTAGAACATTGAGAATGGCGTGTCCGGCCTCGTGGTAAGCGGTAATTTTCTTCTGATCATCACTCATGGCCAGAGAGCGGCGCTCGCGTCCGTAGCGGACCTTATCGCGTGCCTCTTCGAGATCCTGCTGTTCGATGGCCTTGGCATCGCGTCGTGCGGCCAGGAGTGCGGCTTCATTGATGAGGTTGGCCAGTTCCGCGCCGGAGAATCCGGGGGTGCCGCGGGCGATGCGCTCCCAGTCCACTTCTTCAGAGGCGGTGACTTTTTTGGCATGGACTTCCATGATCATGCGGCGGCCCTTGACGTCAGGGAGGTTGACGACAACCTCGCGGTCGAAGCGGCCCGGTCTGAGGAGGGCGGGGTCGAGAACATCCTTCCGGTTGGTGGCCGCGATAATGATGACACCCTCCTGGGTGTCGATCCCGTCCATTTCGACGAGCAACGCGTTGAGGGTCTGCTCGCGTTCATCATGCCCGCCACCGAGGCCGTGGCCGCGGCTGCGACCGACAGCGTCGATCTCATCGATAAAAACAATGCAGGGGGCATTCTTGCGTCCCTGCTCGAACATGTCGCGCACCCGGGAGGCGCCGACCCCGACAAACATTTCCACGAAGTCGGATCCGCTGATCCCGTAGAAAGGAACATCCGCCTCACCGGCGATGGCCTTGGCGAGAAGTGTTTTTCCGGTTCCGGGAGGGCCGACCATAAGGACACCTTTGGGAATCTGCCCGCCGAGACGTTGGAATTTTTTAGGACTCTTGAGGAATTCGACAATTTCCTGAACTTCGTCCTTGGCCTCTTCGACTCCGGCCACGTCCTTGAAGGTGATCTTGTTCTTTTCCTTGTTGAGGATTTTGGCCTTGCTCTTGCCAAAGCTGAAGGCACCGCGTCCGGCGGATTTAATCTGCTGCCGGAAAAGGAAATACATGAGTAGAATGAAGATGATAAAGGGAAGGGTTCCGAGGAAGAGCTGAAGGAACTGGTTATCGACATATCTCTGCGGAACGGCATCGAAGCCGTGGGAGGCGAGAATTTCCGGCAAGTCCTTCTGGAAGGCGAGGTTGACATCAGCTCGAAAACCAGTTGCGTCGGGGAGGCGGTCGGTTTTGGGAAGCGGCTCCGTGAATTTTCCCTTCAGGAAGCTGACCCCGGCGGCGGGCTCGGTGTAGAGGTTGACACTTTGGATGCGGTCATCTTCGAGGTAACGTTTGAATTCAGGAAAAGGTATGTCGCGGGTGGCACCTTCGGAGGCCAGTTGATATTGCCAGAATCCGAGGAAGAGCAGGCCGCAGGCGGCCATAAAGAAGACGATTCCTTTCCAATTTTGCGGGGGCGGGCTTCCGGCAGGGCCTCCATTTTTTTCGGGATCCCTCTTGATCGGGGCCTTGGGTAGTTTGGGCATCTTGGGTGACTTGGTATCGCTCATGGTTTTATATAATAGGATTAGCTTAGAAGATTAACACAGGAAGTCGGAAGTAGCAACCTCCGTCACTCAACATAGAGGCGTGACTGACTGCGCCTGACATACCGGTTTCCGCTCAGGTTGGCCTTGGCGGGGCGGCCTCCTTGCAGGAGCTTGCGGATGCTTTCGATATGCTCGAAGCTGGCATTATCGACTCCCTGCGACTTCAACCATCCCCGAAGGTAGCGCCGCTGGTAGGCCACGGGCTGGGATTGCAGATCCGGCACCGGGACTTTTTCCGGATATGTGGCGGGCAGGAACGTCTCCCAGAATTCATTCTCGGCGGCGAGGATGGTGGCGGTCCGTTGGATGAGCGGGGACGGATCACGGTCCATCCATTTCTTCAAGGTGGGCAGGAGGCGATGGCGGACCCGGTTGCGGCGGTGGTGGTCGGATTGATTGGAGGCATCCTCCCTCCACTCCAGTTTCCAGTGCCGAGCCAGCTTTTGCAGGTCGCGCTTCTCGAAAGACAGGAGGGGACGGAGGAGGCGGAGCCCGTCGATTTCCCGGTCGGGATGGAGTGAGGCCAGCCCCTCCGGGCCCGCGCCACGCATGAGTTGCAGGAGAAACGTCTCGACCAAGTCATCAGCATGCTGGGCGAGCCAGACACCCGCCAGAGGTTCCGACTCTGTGCGGCTGCGAAAAAAATCCATCCGCGCCGTCCGGGCGTCTGCCTCGCTGGACGGGCGGCGGCGCAGCCTCCGCGTGCGACAGGACAGCTTCCGATCGCGGCACCACTGCTTAACCCAGGCCGCATCCGCGCGGGAATCCTCCCGCCAGGCATGATCCAGGTGCAGGGCCACGACAGGCAGATCAGAACGTCGCATGGCCTCGGCCAGGACAATGGAATCCACCCCCCCGGAAAGTCCCACCCCCCAGGACAAATCCGACGGCAGGGCCTCACCCATGGAACGGACGGCTTCCATGAGATCGGATTCCAAATTCCTGATGGTTCTATCGGTGGCGCGGCTCACGACAGTTCGAGGTTGCCCCCTCCCCGAGATAATGCCAACGTCATTGTCTGATGAAAAAACAAACCTTCGGCTGCCTAGTCGCCGCGCTCATTGTTGTCCTCGCTGCCAGTGTCTTTGTCAACCTGGTGCTGCTGCTGGCTCAATCCACCCCACAGACCACCAGAAGCCTGACATTCCAGTCCTTTCAAAAAGTCAGCCTGAAGGGCAGCGACAAGGATAACCAGATCGCTGTCGTCCGACTCTACGGAGTCATCAGCTACGGCGTGCCGGGAGCGGCCACCGACAGTATGGTGGACGACATCGTCCAACAGCTCCGCCAGGTCCGGGAAGACAACCGGGTCAAGGCGGTCATCGTCCAGATCGACAGCCCGGGGGGCGAAGTCACTGCCAGTGATGTCATTTATAATGCGATCAAAAAAACCGATGAGATTAAACCGGTCATCGTTTACATGGACAGCGTCGCGGCTTCCGGCGGCTACTACAGCGCGGTGGGTGGACGCTATATCATGGCCAATGAAACGACCATCACCGGCAGCATCGGCGTCATCATCCAGACCTACAATTTAACCGAGGTCTCGGATAAAATCGGGCTCCGGGTGCTTACTCTCACCTCTGGTGACATGAAAGATGTCCTGAACCCCTTCCGCGAGCCGCGTGAAGGGGAACTCGAATTCGTCCAGGGTCTGATCGATGAAAGCTACTTCAAGTTCCTGGATATCGTCGCCACGGAGCGCGGCATGGATCCGGTGGAAATGCGTCAAGAAGTGGCGGACGGACGCATCCTGAGCGGATCCCGCGCCCTCAAGGCCGGGCTCATCGATGCCACCGGGTACTTTGAGGACTCGATCGAAGAGGCCCGCACGATAGCGGGACTGGGTGCCGAAGCGGAGGTGGTCTACCTGCAGGCTCCTTTCGATCTCGGACGCTTTTTCCGGATACTGAGCCAGGTTCAAGCAGGGAATGAGGTCAACCTGCACCTGCAGGCACCGGGCTGGGAATCCACCCGCCTGCAGCCGGGTCGCCCCTACTACCTCTCCCCTCACCTTTGGGCCGGGTCGCGATAGAGAAAAGAAAGCCCCGGAAATACTTTTAGTTCCATGATGACCTATAGCCAGCCGGAAGCGGTCATCATCCAGTCGGCAATTCTTCTGCTCGCCTTTATCATGGGGCTGCGGGAAACCTGGCTCCTGACGGCGGGGCAGGCGAGCTGGTGGCCGCTGCAACCGAGCCGGGTACCCAGCCTGCCGGTTCCCTGGCCCTGGCTGGCGGCCTTTCTGGTGGTGGTGCCCGGGCTGGCCCTCGCCGGCCTTCAGTTCCTTTCAATCTTTCTGGGTGTGCTGGCCATCCTCTGGATGATCTGGCAGTCGGGACGCTCTCCAGAAAGACTCTGGGGATTCCGATCCACCCGCTGGGGCCTGGCCCTGCAGACCGGCATCCGCTGTTATTTGGGCATCCTGATTCCGATTTCCGTCATCGGCGTGCTATCGCTGCTGGTCATTCAATTCTTTGGCGGGACATCCGATCCCCAGCAGGCCATCCAATTATTTATGGAGGCGGAGACCACGGTAGATATCATCAACCTCTGTATTTTTGCGGTGGTCATTGCCCCGGTGGTGGAGGAATTTATTTTCCGGGGGTTCCTCTACCCGGTCTTGAAAAGCCACCTTGGACGTGGCGCGGCCTTGGGCGTCACGGCCCTCCTCTTCGGGATCAGCCACGCGCATGGTCTTGCCTTCCTGCCACTGACGGCGCTGGGCCTGGTGCTGGGCCTGGTCTATGACCAGTCCGGACGCCTCGGGTACCCGATCTTGCTGCATGGCATCTTCAACTCGGTCACCTGTGCTATGATTGTCTTCGAACGTTATGCCGGATGAAGATGCATGGATACGGACCCTGATCGCGGAATGGCCGCCGATGGGTCGAGGTGTGGGCCCCGGGGATGATGCCGCCGTGGTTCCTCCACCCGCAAAGGGAAGCCACATCGTCCTGAAATCCGATGCCGTGGTCGAAGGTGTGCATTTCCTTCCGAGCGATCCGGCCACCGCGATCGGGCATAAGGCTCTGGCCAGGGCTATTAGTGACTTTGCTGCCATGGCCGCACGCCCCCGCTACGCGCTCATCACCCTGGGAGTCAATCCCGAGTCCGTGACACTCCAGAGGCTGCGCTCACTTTATCGGGGCATGGCCCGGCTGGCTGATAGCTATGACATCCGGCTGGCCGGTGGCGAATTCACCCGCTCACGGGACTTCTGGATTTCCGTCAGCCTGACCGGTGAGGTCAACCCGAAAAGGGTCAAGCTCCGCAGCGGCGGCCAGCCCGGCGACCGCCTCCTGGTGACGGGGAAACTGGGCGGGAGCTACCCGAAACACCACCTCACATTCCCCCCGCGTCTCGAAGAGGGGCTCTGGCTCGGCCGGCGCGCCGCAGTTCACGCCATGATGGATCTCAGTGATGGACTTGGAAAGGATCTGCCCCGGCTGGCCCTCGCCTCACAATGCTCCTTCCGCATCGATCCGGAAAAAATCCCCCGCCGCCCCCGGATCTCCATCGAAAATGCCATCAACGACGGAGAGGATTACGAACTCCTGATCGCCGTCGCACCGGACCAGGTCGAACGGCTCAGGCACCAATGGCCGTTTGCCCTTCCGCTATCTGACATCGGTGAATTAACCGCCGGGTCGGTCAAACCCTCCACCGGCGGGTATCCTTTCCGGGGATGGGACCATCTACGAGATTAAGCGACGGGATGGGTGAAAATGAGGTGGAGGGCAGTGCGTC
>CAYTLD010000003.1:0-10803 GCA_964438585.1 uncultured Blastochloridaceae bacterium
GTGATGTAGTCTTCGGTCTGCTGCTTGGCGGGGTTGGTGAAGAGTTTTTCGGTGCGGTCGTATTCGACCAGCTTGCCCAGGTAGAAGAAGGCGGTGCGGTCGGAGACCCGTCCGGCCTGCTGCATGTTGTGGGTGACGATGACAATGGTGAAATCCTTTTTCAAGTCGTTGATCAGTTCCTCAATCTTAGCGGTGGCGAGGGGATCGAGGGCGGAGCAGGGTTCATCCATGAGGAGAATCTCCGGGCTGTTGGCGATGGCCCGGGCAATACAGAGACGCTGCATTTGGCCACCGGAGAGGCCGAGAGCGCTTTGATCGAGTCGGTCTTTGACTTCATCCCAGAGGGCGGCACTTTTTAGGCTGTTTTCGACCACCTCATCGAGGAGTGCCTTATCGTTCTGGCCGGCGACTCGGAGGCTGTAGATGACATTTTCATAGATTGATTTTGGGAAGGGGTTGGATTTCTGGAAAACCATCCCGACCCGCTTGCGGAGGGCTATTACTTCGAGTTCCGGGTCGTAAATACTGTGCCCCTTCACTTTGATGTCTCCTTCGTGGCGGATGCCATCAACCAGATCATTCATACGGTTCAGGTTGCGCAGGAGGGTGGTCTTACCGCAGCCGGAGGGGCCGATAAGCGCGGTCACCTGCATTTCTGGTACATCAAAATTCACGTCAAAGAGAACCTGCGTGTCGCTGTAATAGAAATTGTAATTCTCGATTTTGATGAACTCCGAGTTAACGGAATCATCATCGATGGCGTAGCTCCGGCCGGTATCAGCCGCTTGCGGACGTTCTTTTTCGGACACTTGGTTTGATGCTGTTTCGTTCATAGTCGTATCTTTCGGTCTGTCTCGTTATAGCAGGTGGATTAAAAAGCGCCGGTGGCATATTTTCTACGTAGGTGTTCTCTGATCCAGATAGCACCTAAATTCATCACAACCACGAGGACAATCAATAACAAAGTGGCGGCGAAGACCATGGGCTTGGCCGCCTCGGAATCAGGGGATTGGAAGCCTAAATCATAAATATGGAATCCCAGGTGCATGAATTTTCTTTCCAGGTGGACGTAGGGCGCGATGCCGTCGATCGGAAGTTCGGGTGCCAGCTTGACCACCCCGACGAGCATCAACGGGGCTACCTCACCAGCTCCACGGGCCATGGCCAGAATCAAGCCTGTCAGGATGCCGGGTGCGGAAGCGGGAAGCACGATGCGCTGGATGGTCTGCCATTTGGAAGCTCCACAGGCGAGGGAGGCTTCGCGGCTTCCCCGCGGCACGGCGGACAGCGCTTCCTCAGTGGCTACGATCACAACCGGCACTGTCATCAGAGCCAGGGTCAGGGAACACCAGAGGATGCCGCCGGTGCCGAAGGTTGGTGTGGGCAGGGCGTTTTGAAACAAGAGGCTGTCGATTCCGGCGCCGACAAAGTAAACGAAAAAGCCCAGGCCAAAGACGCCAAAGACAATCGAAGGTACCCCGGCTAGATTGTTGACAGCAATACGCACCGAACGCACCAGGATTCCCTGCACGGCATACTCGCGCAGGTAGATGGCGGCCAGCACTCCGAAAGGTGTGACGATCAGACTCAACAAAACCGTCATGGCGAATGTCCCGAAGATAGCCGGAAAGATTCCGCCTTCGGTGTTGGCTTCACGCGGCTCGCCGGACATAAAGCCCCAGATTTTAGTGACGAATTTGGAAGCTCGGTCGAGGAAGCTCATTTGATTGGGGAAATAAAAGTCGACGATGTTGCCGACCGGCATAGTGACCGTTTCTCCATTACTGGTAGTGTAGGAGAATTGATCAGCCATCTGCACCTCGCGCAATTGACTGGCCCTTTGGGCCAGAATTTCATACTCATTTTGCAGCGAGGACTGCTGCGCTTCCATGGACTCGATCTCGCTAGCCGGAACGTTGGCCTGGCCGTATTGGCGTTCGAGCCCGCGTTGTTTGAGCACCAGGTCATTCATTTTCCGGTTGATGTCACCGATCTCGCCTTTTTCGATCCCTTTAATTTCTTTACGTAAATCAGCATCTTTTTGAACCAAGGATCGCAGTTTCTTGACAAAGCCGGGATCGCTAGCAGGGATGGTGGCTCCGTTGGCCAGTTTTAATTCGGCCGGAGTGCCGAAGGCGTCGCCATATTCGAGGCGCTCGATTTTGATGATTCCCTCAGGCTGGGAGACTGTTTGAAAGTCCGCTTCTGGAATAAATTTAAAGGCAAAGCCCCAGACGTCCTTATTCCCCACGTGAATTTGCCACTCTTTGGCGGGATTGAGGGGATCGTTCTGGACTTTGATCAATTGTTTTTTGCGAATTTGGCCAATGACGGCGGTTGACCCACCTACTTGTTCTTTACTCTCAGGTTTCAGTTCGATTTGGACCACTCGGTTGACCCAAAACGTCTGGGCACCGTTGATCAGGATAACCCCGAGGAGGCCGAAGATCATGATTAATCCCACTGTCAGTCCCAGAGAGGTGAGCCAGATCATGGGTTCGCCCGTCCTCTTTCTGAGGATGGCATTTTCTTTGGCCTCGAGGCCGATGGGTCCTGCCTGTTTAGAAGTCATGATATTATGAAAGTGACTTGGTTATCGATGGTTATTGCATCCGGGGTTAAACGGTTTTGTATTTTTCTCTGAGGTGCTGTCTTAAAATTTCCGCGACGGTATTGACGACGAAGGTCATGAGGAAGAGGGCCATGGCTCCGAGGAAGATGGCCCGGTAAAGTGTTCCATGGTGGGGAGCTTCCGGCAACTCGACGGCGATGTTGGCCGATAAGGTCCGCATGCCTGAGAAAATATTCAAATCCATGATGGGGGTGTTACCAGTGGCCATGACCACGATCATGGTTTCACCAACTGCCCGTCCCAAGCCGATCATGAGGGCGGAGAAGATACCGGCGGAAGCGGTAGGCAGAATGATGCGCATGGCGGTCTGCCAGCGGCTGGCACCGAGAGCCAGTGATCCGGCTGTCATGGTGCCCGGCACGTTTGAGAGGGAATCCTCAGCGATGGTAAAAATGATGGGAATAACGGCAAAGCCCATGACGAAGCCAACCACCAGGGAGTTGCGTTGCTGGAAATCGGTGCCGGTGACGTGAGGCCACCACATGCGGAAGTCGGCAATACGCTCTCCGGTGACTGGATCCTGATAGACAAAGATCATCTGCTCCAGTAGCGGCCCGAGGTGCCAACAGGCAAGGGCAAGGAGTATAAGCAGGGGAACGAAAACCCACCATTCATTGCCCCGCCCCATCCAGTTGCGCCATCTGGTGGGGGTGCGCAGCCAGGCCATGCCACTCAGAAAGGCCGCCACCGGGATCACGATAAGGGTGAGCATGACGGAGGGCACCCGATCCTCAATTAAGGGGGCCAGCCAGAGGGCAGCCAGAAAGCCCAAAACGACCGACGGCAGAGAGGCCATGATCTCCATCGTCGGTTTGACGATTTGTTTGACTTTTTGAATGGTGAATTGGGAGACATAGACTGCGGCCATGAGAGCGATCGGAACAGCGAAGAGCATGGCATAGAGGGTGCCTTTTAGGGTGCCGATGATGAGGGGAATGAGTGACAGCTTGGGTTCGAAATCATCGGTGCCGCCGGTGGATTGCCAGGTGTAGGTAGGCTTAGGTGATCCTTCATACCAGACTTTTCCAAAGAGAGCTTTCCATCCGCCGTTGGGGTGGGGATCATCGAGTTCATAGACAAGAACCTTAGAGGATTCACCGAGCATGAGGATGTGGTCATATTTCGGGGTGATGAAGGCCTGACGGATGGGTTCAGAGACCGATTTTTCCCAGAGCACACGTTCGGTGGTGGCATAGCGGAGGGAGACGTAGCTTCCGGCACCGATAACGTATGACTTGTTCCTCTCGCTGGCCGAGTAGAATTCACCTCCGGTGGTAAGAGCGGGAAACGTCTTAGTTAAACCGAAGATTCGTTCATTTGCCCCTTCAGGGACATAAAGGCTGTAAACCAGGTTTTCTCCGCTGGGATTGGTTACGATCAACGAGACCTCTCCGAAGAGGAAATTCATGCTGGCGATCTTCTGATCGGAATAATTTTCGAAGGGGCGGAAGCTCTGGCGGAGGGAAAATTCGTCACCGCTCCCGAAAATGTAGGAAACCGTTCCATCGCTGTCGCCCAGCACCACAGCGTCGGCAACCCGGTTGCTGTGCATAAAGAGAACCTCGCCTTCGGGCAGATATTGAGAAACATCAGTCACCCCCCCGAATTCCAACTCCCCGGCACCGAACAGGGTTTGTTGTTGGGCGAAGGTTCCGATGCGCAGAGTGCCCCTGGAATCCCCGGAGGACTGGTAAGTGCTGAGAATGCGGCGTTCTTTGGCATCTCCGTAGGCGACTCGGGTTACGGGCTGGCCGGGCAGACCGACTTGAAATAATTCGACCTTCCCAACGCTGGTTTCCATGGTGCGATTGCCCTGGTCATCAAATACCGGTTTGATCTGAATTTCCAGAATACCCGCTTTTCCATCCGCAGTGCCCACCGCAAATACATAGGGATTGTGGGTGGGGGAGATAGCGGTGACCTGGGGAGATTTAGGAGGCTGTGCCTCGACTACGGCTTCGGATACACTTTCCACAACGGCGGGCAGGGTGGACTCTGATGTAAATTGGAGAGGAATAAGTTGGCTGGAGGCTTGTCCGTTTTCTGTCAATCGATGCAGGCCGACCTCACCGCTCTGATCGACGGTGTAGATAATTTCTAGATATTCATCACTACCTAGATAGACATACTCTTTTTCCGGAATTTGAATGGTGGCAGTTTCAGTGACTTGGGCACCCTGGAACAGGGGAATGATTTGCCAGAAGATGAAAATGAAGATCCCCAGCACGACGGTAATAATGCTGAGCCCTCCCACTTTGATAAAGTGGTTCATGAACTGATCGATCAGCAGCGTTGCCTTTGACGCTTCAAATCGGTTTTCGTCCAGATGTCGGTGGACTTTATTGGGAGTAGCCATAGGAGGTGTTTTTTTAGCAAATTCCTTACCCAATGGTGGATAGGGGATTTTGTCAGAGGATCAACCGAATTTTTAAGTATTCGCTGATGGGACTCAGAGCTTGGTGGTTTCCCTGGCCGCGATAACTGCGGGTAGGGGATAATACCCGTCCTTGGCGACAACTTCCTGACCTTCTTTGGAAAGGACGTATTTCATGAATTCCGAGGTTAGCTTATCGAGTGTTTGCCCAGGCTTCTTGTTGATATAGACGACCAAACTGCGGGCGAGAGGATATTTCCCACTAATGCAATTTTCCGGGCTGACGGAGTAGGCAACTCCTCCTTCTTTCTCAGATATGGGGAGGGCACGGACGCCTGAGGTCATATATCCGATTCCCGAGTATCCGAGACCTCCGAGGTCAGAGGCGATGCCTTGAACGACGGCGGATGAACCGGGCTGTTCTTTGACGCTATCCCGGAAATCTCCCTTGCCGAGGGCGACTTTTTTGAAGAAGCCATAGGTGCCGGAGGCGCTATTACGGCCATAGAGACTTAGCGGTTTGCTGGCCCATTCACCTGTTAATCCGAGGTCGCCCCAGTTGTTAGCGGCCCTTCCGCCTAGCTTGCGGGTCGAGGACAACGCACCGTCCACTTGGGCCAGGCTTAATTTTTCAACTGGATTGTCTTTGTGGACATAGACCGCGAGGGCATCAATGGCTACCGCGATGGGGGTAGGCTTGTAGCCGAAATTTTTCTCGAACTCGTCGATTTCTTCATTTTTCATGAGTCGGCTCATGGGCCCCAGTTGGGCGGTGCCTTCGATAAGAGCGGGAGGAGCAGTTGAGGAGCCTTTTCCTTCCACCTGGATTTTCACGTTGGGATATTGCTTCTGAAAGCCCTCGGCCCAGAGTGTCATCATGTTATTGAGGGTATCGGAGCCGATTGAATTCAGGTTCCCGGAGACCCCGCTGACTTTTTCATAAACGGGAAGTTCGGGATCGACCTTCGCAAACGATACCGGGACCGCAGCCAGAAATATAAAGGCCATGAACCGGATGATGGTTAGATGAAGTGTGGAGGGGCACCTGAGGTGCAGACCTGCCGTGGGCACAATGATGTTTTTAGAAATAGGCTGTTTCACTGTTTTAATTTGGCAGAAGCGTTAACCGAAGTCAATCGGGAGATACGGCAATTATACATATTATTTGGGGCCATCATTACATTTGAGGTCTCCGACAGCATATCGATGGCGATGAATTCCTCCAGGTCGGCGGGTGCAATGACGCCCTCATCCATAAAAATGGGAAGGGCTACTTGTTTTTTAATAGCCTGGTAGCCACGGATGCGATTGAACTATCCGGACCGGCAAAAAACTTAAAGTACCCCGTCATCGGGTAACGGGATGGGTAGAGATCGATACGTTCTATTTTGCCGGATTTAGTAACGGCGTTGTTTTTTCCACTTTAAGGAGATGATCGAGCGGCCGGGCTGAGAGTTGATAGCTGAATAAACCGACGACGCTTTATGGTGCGGCATATTGCTTCCACAGGGTTTCAACTTCCTTCTGAGTGATGGTGCCGTCATAAATGTAGATACGATACTGGCGGGTGAGGGGTTCGCCAGGTTTGAGGATTAAGGATTTTTCCATAACAGGATTGAAATTAACAAAAATTGCTCCGTGGTGCTGCTTATTCCAGGTGCGGATCTTTTCCGGATGGTCATGGTTGGAGGGGTGTCCCATGAGCAGAACTCCAGCCTTGCCTCCGGAATCTGTTTTGCCCTCGACGCGCACCCACCGTGCGCGGGTGGAATTGGCGGAGTCCCGTTCGTTGCCTTCACTGGTCAGAATAGTGCTGGTGTCCTTATTCCAGTGAGCGGATCCCCGGAACCCGAGACCACTGTATCGGTATTGAGAAATGGTGACGGGCTGGTCTCCGGATGCTTGATGAGCAATCTTCAGGTCCAGGAAGTAGCCGGGTGCGGGTTGATCGATGAGGGATGACGTGGTCAGGTGGGTGATTTCCTCGATGCGAGGCACGATACCATCAGGTGCTTTACGGTCGAGATAGAGACTCCGGGTGAGGAGCCCGTTAGGGATGGCGGAAGCCTCCCTGGCCTCGACTATCCCGTCTCCTTTTTGCAGTTCCCAGCAGAGAATTTTGCGACCATCGGCCTCAATGAATTTCCAGGGCCACCAGAGCCCGAAGTGATGGAGGTGATCGCCAGGCTGCGAATCTGTGACTGTAAACCCGGAAGGTGTCTTTAGCGGGTGGATGAAATTACTTCCCTTGAATGCCTTGCCGCCTTTGGGCTCTTCGAGTGGGGAGGCCTGATAAAAAACCAGTTCCGTGCCGTCCACCGTTATGGGAACCAGTCCCTTGCCTAAGAGCAGTGAAGGGATGAGACAGAGTGTTAGTAAGCAGGTGGTTTTCATTCTTTGTCCCAGAGTGTAAGGCTTGCGCATCGGCACATCAATACGTTTATCCACTTCCGGATCCCCTACGGCTTTTTCCGCAACTGGATCCCATTTAAATTTCCGTCTGTGCAACTTTATCGAGAGGTGATGCAGAACGCAAATTGTATTCGAGCGGTGCCCCACCTCTACGGGGCAAACCGGATCGGTTCCCGTCCTCACATTCTTCAAGCGGTTGGCATCCACATCGCAGACGGCCACGACCCGGGCCAGTTGCAGGGTGCCATTTTTAGACGGTGCCGACATGAGATCCGATGGCAAATTGCGGGTGAAGGTTCCTGCTGATAGGGAAGCCTTTAAGAAGGTGCGCCAGTTTACAGTCATGTGTAAAATATTACCTAGATAGGATAGTGGTTCAACTTTTTATCTCTTCTGACACGTCGCGCCCAACTCCTCGGTGAGCACCCATCTCTGTATACGTCCTCACAGTTGATGGTTCAGTAGTAGTCAGGACAGTTTCAGGATTTTCCTGAGGACGTAGGGGAGGATACCTCCGTGGCGGTAGTAATCGACTTCTGCGGGGGTGTCGAGGCGGACGAGGAGCGGGACTGTTTCTTCGGTTCCATCGGGGAGATGGACGATGAGGCTGGCCTCCTGCCCCGCTTGCAGGGATTCGATGCCCCGGATATCGAAGGTAGCCTCGTGCCAATCTTGGGATTTCTCGTAGTCTTCCTTGTTCTTGAAGTTGAGCGGCAGCACACCCATGCCAATAAGGTTGGAGCGGTGGATGCGCTCGAAGCTGGTAGTAATGACGGCACGAACCCCTAGGAGCAGGGTGCCCTTGGCGGCCCAGTCCCGGGAGGAGCCCATCCCGTAATCGTCCCCTCCGATGACGATGGACGGAGTTCCTTCCTGGCGGTAGGCCTCAGCAGCTTCAAAGATGCTGGTCGTCTCTCCGTTCCTTTCCCCGGCAAAGCATCGGGTTACACCGCCTTCGATTCCGGGAACCATCAGGTTCTTGATGCGGACGTTTCCGAAGGTGCCCCGGGTCATAATACGGTCGTTACCTCGGCGGGATCCGAAGGAATTAAATTCTGCTTTTTGAACTCCGTGCTCGATCAGATAGCGTCCGGCCGGGCTGTCTTCCTTGATCGCCCCAGCAGGGGAGATATGGTCGGTGGTGACGCTGTCGCCAAAGATGCCCAGAGGCCGGGCTCCAGTAATGGGTTTGACTTCCCCAGGTTCAGGACCAAAGCCTTCAAAGAAGGGCGGGTTCTGGATGTAAGTCGATTTTTCATCCCACGCATAGGTGGCGCCGTCGGAGGATTCGATTTCCGTCCATTTTGGGTTCTGATTATCAAAGTCAGAGTAGAGCCGCCGGAAGGTTTCCGGTTTCAAGGCGGATTCGTAAATTTCTTTAATCTCTGCCTGGGTGGGCCAGATGTCCTTGAGGAAGACGGGATTGCCATCCGGATCACTTCCCAGCGGGTCCATGGTGAGGTCGAGGTCAACACGCCCGGCCAGAGCGTAGGCGACGACTAGCGGCGGGCTCATGAGAAAGTTGGCTCGGATCGATCCATGTACACGGGCCTCAAAATTCCGGTTCCCCGAGAGAACCGAGGCACAGACTAGATCGCCCTCCTTGATTCCCTCCTCAATAGCCGGATGCAGAGGGCCGGAATTTCCGATGCAGGTGGTGCATCCATAGCCCACGGTCTGGAAGCCAAGTTGATCCAGCTCGTTTTGCAGGCCAGTGGATTCGAGATATTGGGTGACCACTCGACTTCCCGGGGCCAGAGATGTCTTGACATAGGGGGCGACGCCCAGACCTTTTTCATTGGCTTTACGCGCCAAGAGCCCGGCGGCAATCATGACCGAGGGATTCGAGGTATTGGTGCAGGAGGTGATAGCGGCGATGAGCACGGAACCGTGAAAAAGATCCGTGTCGATCGGGAGGAACGCTTTGCCGGCGTCCACAGTAGCAGCTGCTGGTTTGTTCTGGATCATTTCACCCTTGTGACGGGGCTCTCCGGTTGAGTGTGCAGGCTCCGGAGAAGTCGCCGACACTCCAGCCGGCGTGTTCATGGAGATCTTTACCCGCTTTGAGCGGTCGGCGGCCTCCTGGCCGAAGCCCCCATCTTTCGGGGCAGCCTCAAAGAGGAAGTCGAATTTTTCTTTCAGATCCGGCACATCGACACGGTCCTGCGGTCGCTTGGGCCCGGCGACCGACGGCACGATGGAATCCAGATCGAGTTCCAGATCATCCGTGTAATCGATCTGCCCGCGCTCCGGTATGCCAAAGAGTTCCTGGGCACGGAAGTAGGATTCGATCAGGTCGCACTGGGATTGCGAGCGACCGGTGGCTTGGTAGTAGCGGATCGATTCTTCATCAACCGGGAAGAAGCCCATCGTCGCTCCATACTCGGGTGCCATGTTGGCGATGGTGGCCCGGTCCGGCAGGGTCAGGGCTCGTGCGCCGGGGCCGTAGAATTCGACAAACTTACCCACGACCCCGTGCGCCCGGAGCATCTCGGTGATGCGCAGGGTGAGGTCGGTGGCGGTCACTCCCTCCCGGAGTTGACCGGTGAGATGAACGCCGACCACTTCCGGAACCTGGAAGGTGACCGGTTGGCCGAGCATCCCGGCCTCCGCTTCGATGCCGCCGACCCCCCAGCCCACTACTCCGATGCCGTTGATCATGGTGGTGTGGGAATCCGTGCCGACCAGGGTGTCGGGATAGGCCACGCCATCTTTTTCCAACACCCCCTTGGCTAGGTATTCCAGATTGACCTGATGGACAATGCCTATTCCAGGGGGAACCACGGAAAAGGTCTTAAAAGCCTGCTTGCCCCACTTGAGGAATTGATAGCGCTCCCGGTTGCGGATAAATTCAATGTCCAAATTCCGGTTCAGGGCAATTTGAGATCCGGCAAAATCGACCTGCACCGAGTGGTCCACAACCAGATCGACGGGAACGAGGGGCTCGACGACTCCCGGATCGGCCTGCTGTGACTTGGCCGCATCCCGCATGGCCGCGAGATCGACGAGGAGCGGTACTCCGGTAAAGTCCTGAAGGACGATGCGGGCCACCGTGAAGGGAACCTCATACTCTCCCGGTGACTTCGCATCCCAGCGGGCCAGCTTCTCGACGTCCTCACGTGTGACGGCCTTCTCATCGAGATTGCGCAGGAGTGATTCGAGCACGATGCGAATACTGACCGGCAGGCGGGAGAGGTCGGTGCCTAATTCGCGAGCCAGAGCGGGAAGAGAGTAATAGTCAGTTCCGGATTCGAGTGATTGCCGGGTGTTGGGAAATGGATGATTCGACATGGTAAGACAATTACTCAAAGATTAGCCCCTGACCAATAAAAAATCGGAGGAACTCCAGACAAAAGCGGTGCGCAGCACCGCACTCCAAAGTGTC
>CAYTLD010000003.1:10903-24182 GCA_964438585.1 uncultured Blastochloridaceae bacterium
GACAAAAGCGGTGCGCAGCACCGCACTCCAAAGTGTCATAGAGCAGGCGTAGCCTTTCGGAGTGCGGTGCTGCGCACCGCTTTCCCTCACCCTTAGTTCAATTTCCCGAGGGTGTCTTTGATAGCGTCGAAGCTGGGCAGATCCTTGGGTGTCGGAGTCTGTTCGCTGTATTGAATGACTCCTTCTTTATCGATGACAAAGGCGGCCCGGGCACTGACCGCGCCAAGTCCGATAAGGTCGGGAAGGAGCACATCGTAGGCCTTGGCGGTTTCTTTGTTCAGATCACTGAGAACCGGAATGGTTATTTTTTCTTTATCCGCCCAAGCTTCCTGAGCGAAAGGACTGTCTACGCTGATGGCATAGACCTCGGCGTTGAGATCGGAGTAGGCCTGAATGCCTTGGCTGACCGAGCACATCTCCTCCGTGCAGACGCCGGTGAAGGCGAGCGGAAAGAATAAAATGACGGTATTCTTCTTTCCCAGGCTGTCGCTGAGGGAGACGTCATTGACGCCGTCTGCGGTTTTTCTTTTCAGGGTGAATTCAGGGGCTTTGGTTCCAACGGGTAATGCCATGGTGGGGGTTCCTCTCTTTTTTGCTCGTGGGCTGTTTTAGTTTTTCTCCTCGACCTGCTTGTCCGCGAGGGCGGCTTTGCGCGAAAGTTTGACCCGGCCCTTGTCATCGATACCGATGCATTTGACCCAGGTTTCTTCACCGCGCTTGATCACGTCTTCGACTTTTTCAACGCGGGCGTCGGAGAGTTCGGAAATGTGGACGAGTCCATCCTGGCCGGGGAGGACCTCGACAAAGGCGCCGAATTCCTTGATCGAAACCACCTTGCCGCGGTAGGTCTTGCCCACCTCGATTTCAGCGGTCATGCCTTCGATCATCTCGATGGCGCGGGCCATCCCGTCCGGATTATTGCAGTAAATGCTGATCGTGCCGTCATCATCGATGCTAATGTCGGCACCGGTTTCGGCCTGCATGCCTTTGATATTCTTGCCGCCCGGCCCGATGATCATGCCGATCTTATCCGGATTGACTTTAACCACCTCAATACGCGGCGCGTATTTGGACATTTCCTCGCGATGCGAACTCATGACCGTGGCCATGAAGTCGAGAATTTTAAGGCGTGAGGCGGTCGCACGGTCGATGGCTTCTTTCAGGATCGCCAGCGGCACACCGGCGAGTTTCAGGTCTAATTGATAGCCGGTGATTCCCTTGCGGCTGCCGCAGAGTTTGAAGTCCATGTCACCAAAGTGGTCCTCACTGCCGAGGATGTCATCGAGGAGGATGTAGCGGGAGAGTTCCCCGCTGGCTTCATCGCGCTCACTGACCATGCCGACGGAAATGCCGGCGATGAGATCGGTGATCGGAACCCCGGCGTCCATGAGTGAAAGGCAGCCTCCGCAGACACTGGCCATCGAGGTCGAACCGTTGGAACTCATGATTTCCGAGGTGATCCGGATGGCATAGGGGAATTCTTCGACCGGCGGGATGACAGATACCAGTGAACGCTCCGCGAGGTTACCGTGACCGATTTCCCGGCGGTTGAGTCCTCCGACCCGCCCGGTTTCTCCCACACTGAAGGGAGGGAAATTGTAGTGAAGGATGAAACGCTTGCTGTCGGCACCGCCGGTGTAGGCATCCAGGCTTTGAGCTTCATCGGCAGAGGCGAGGGTGGTCAGGCAGATGGCCTGAGTCTCGCCACGGGTGAAGAGTGCGGAACCGTGCACACGTGGCAGAAGTCCGGTTTCACCGGAGAGTTCACGGATGGCCCCAGGAGCGCGACCGTCACAACGCTGTTCACGATCCAACATGCTGCTGCGGGTGGTCTTCTTTTGCAGATAGTCAAAGGCTTCACTGATTTCAAAGGATGTCGCTTCCGGGAATTTTTCCAGGATGGCGGCTTTGACTTCTTTGCGAAGTTCTCCGATGGCTTTTTGGCGCTCGACTTTGCTCGGCTTGTAGAGCGCGTCCTCGATGCGGTCGCTGGCCACGTCAATAGCGATGTTGAGCAGCTCGTCCTTGATCAGGAGTAGATCGACTTCCCGCTTGACCGGATTGACTTTGGCGATCAGTTCCTGTTGGGCGACCACGGTGATTTTGACGTGCTCCTGAGCAAAGTCGAGGGCCTGCTTGAATTCTTCCTCCGGCATATGATTAGCTTCACCCTCAATCATAATCGGCTCCGTGGCGGTTCCGGCATAAACCAGATCGAGGTCACTGCGTTGCATTTCCGTATGGGTGGGGTTGGCGATGAATTGGCCATCGACCCGACCGATACGCACGGCTCCAATCGGTCCCTTGAACGGAATATCCGAGACACAGAGGGCGGCGGAGGAACCAATCATGCTGAGAACATCGGGATCGTTCTCGCCGTCTCCGGAGAGAAGTGTGGAAATGATCTGGGTGTCGTAGTAGTAGCCTTTCGGGAAGAGGGGGCGCAGCGGACGGTCGGTCATCCGGCAGGTCAGGATTTCTTTTTCCGTCGGGCGGCCTTCACGCTTGAAGTATCCGCCGGGCAGTAGACCGACGGCGGCAGCTTTTTCTTTGTATTCAACGGTGAGGGGAAAGAAATCCTGCCCCTCTCTTAAACTGGTGGCGGAGACAGCGGTGACCAGAACAATGGTTTCACCACAGCGGACGGTGACGGCACCGTCCGCGAGGTTGGCTAATTTTCCGGTTTCAATGATAATTTCTTTGTCGCCGACTTTGCTGGCGATGGTAACGACTTCTTTCATGCGGGCCTTTCTGGATTATGAATCTTGGGTTTATGGTTCAGAGCACCTGGGTGCAACTGTTAACGCCCGAGAGAAGTCAGAGAACAAATCAACATTTCGACCTTTTTACGAAATTCTGATTTGTGCTCTGCGCCTCCTCCGTAGGGCGTACTATGTTTATTTGCGTATTCCGAGTTTGTCGATGAGTTTCTTGTAGCGTCCTTCGTCCTTATCACGCAGGTAGTCGAGCAATTTGCGGCGACGACTGACCATGCTGATGAGTCCGCGGCGGGAACTGTGGTCCTTCCGGGAAATTTTCAGGTGCTCGGTCAGGTGGTTGATGCGATGGGTCAGGATGGCTACTTGAACATCGGCGGATCCGGTGTCCTTTTCATGGACCCGGTTGTCGGTGATGATCGCTTCTTTATCTATGGTTGACATGGATCGAAAAATGTGTGGATCAGATTGAATACCGTCAAGTATTTTTAAATGAGTTTCTGGAGATAATTTTAACCAGAGGACTTGGCGAATGAACAGGTAGAGTTTAGCATTTCCCGCTTTATGGACAAATTACAGAGATGGATATCCCGATCCCTCGGGTCAATGGGGGCATGGACGGTGTCGCATCCATGGCTGGTGGTCTCAGTCTGCCTCGGGCTGGCCTCTGCCACCGGCTGGATCGCAGCCACCCAATTGGGAGTGGTGAATAATGTCAATGATCTGATCCGTAAGGACTCCGAGGTCCATAAACACTACCTCGCCTATAAAAAGGAGTTCGACGTCCGGGAAGAGATGGTGGCGGTGATCCGTTCGGAGGATCACCAGTTGAATCGTCAGGTCGCGAACTTCCTCGGAGAAATGTGGTCTCAGCGTCCGGATGATTTCACCCGTGTTTATTACCGGAATGACTTCTCCACGATCGAGAACCGGCTCATTCACTTTGCCCCGGTCGAAGAGCTGCAGGCCAGCGTCGATAAACTCAAGACCATGCAGGAAATCTTCGATAAGCCGGCGACCGAGCTGGATCTCAACACTTTGCTCGAAGAGGCGGTGGGACGGTTCGACGAAGACACACTCCGAAAGAAGTCCGGATGGGCGGAATTTAAACCCTTCATCGCGGAATTCATCACCAACCTCAATACCATGGCGCGCCAGTTGGAGCAGGCACCCGGCGAGATTGCCGACGAACAACCGGAAACTCCGCTGGAGGAGATGCAGCGGCAGGTCAGCGAGAACGAGTTCCTCTCCATCGATGGTGGTCGCACCCTGCTCATCCTCCTGACCCCGACGGAAGGAAACCCGAACAGTTTTTCCCCTCATGAAAAGGTGCTTAAGGATCTCCGCCGCGACATTGAACAGGCCCGGACGAAATTTCCGGGCGCGGATATCGGACTGACCGGAGAGCCGGTGCTCCTGGATGATGAATTGAGGCAGAGCACCATGGACTCGATCAAGGCGGCCATCATTACCTTTATCGGAATCTCACTGCTCTTTTTTATCGCCTACCGCGAATTGGTCCGGCCTGCGCTGGCTATTCTCGCATTGCTCGTCTCCATATCCTGGACGATGGGACTATCTGTCTATCTGGTCGGCCACCTGAACATCATCTCCCAGGCCTGTATCATTATGCTTCTGGGGCTGGGAATCGACTTCGGCATCCAGATGCTGGGGCGATATGAGGAGGAACTTACCCACCGGGAAAGCCTGCGCGATGCCATTCGCCACACCCTGGAAAATACCGGGACGGCTGTGCTCACAGGTGGCGGCACCACTGCTGTCGCCTTCTTTACCATGTGCTTCAATGATTTTCTCGGGTTGCAGGAGCTGGGAATCATATCTGGGACCGGAATCGTCATGTCCGTCCTGGCCAATCTCTTCCTTTTGCCCGCCCTCCTGACACTGCGGGATCGACGGCGTAACGAGATTCTGAAGAAAAAAGCACCTGCGCTCAGTCCCGCCTTCCGCAAGAGAGTGGACCGGATACTCTATGCCTACCCGCTTCCGGTCATGATCGGGGTTATCGTGAGCAGCCTCCTGGCCGCCTGGTCATTACCCCGTGTCGGATTTGATTACAACCTGCTCAATCTTCAAAACCCAGCATTGGAGTCAGTGCGGTTCGAGAAAATGCTCATCGAGGATGCCACCTCATCAACGGTTTATGGAATCGTGGTTGCCGATGACCGTGAGGATGCCAAAGAAAAATCAGAGGCACTCAAGCAGTTGCCCACCGTCAGTGCCGTGCGTTCGGTCAATGATATGCTGCCATCGGACTACAAGGAAAAACTACACGTGCTCAATGAAATCGATCAGCAACTCAAACGATGGGATGTGAAAATGGGAGAAGGCAGTGAGGTGGACGTTGCGGCGGCGCGGAATCAACTGCGCAAGCTCTTGAGCATGTCCACGGAAGGCCTGACTGAAGCCCGCAAATTCAGCAAGGGCCTCGGAGGTGTCTTTTCCAGCATGGGCGGCAAGGGTCAGTTGGTCAAAGACGCGGTCGAAGTCTTCGAGGGCCTGATCCCTCCTCTGGAGCGCTCCCTCAACGCCCTTCAGGGATTGTCCGAGGATGAAGCCCAAGCCAGGCTCAACCGCTATCAGGTGGAAATTATCGGAAAAATGAAGAACGAGTTCGCCTGGCTCCGAAATCAAAATTTTACCGAGCCAATCGGCTTAAAGGACCTACCGCTCGAACTGCGGACACGCTACGTCTCCCCCGACGGCAAGTGTCTGATCGAAATCGATCCCAAGGAAAATGTCTGGCTGGAGGAGCCCACCAAGCGCTTCGTCGCAGATTTAAAATCCGTCGATCCCGGAGCCACCGGCACCCCGGTTCAAAACCTGGCCTACATTAATCTCCTGCTGGACAGCTATGTCCATGCAGCGGGTTTTGCCTTTCTGGCCATCGTTACCCTCATCTCGCTCCACTTCCGCAACCTCTTCAGAATCCTGCTCACCTTGCTTCCGCTCGGGTTGGGCATGATCTGGACCGGTGCCACCATGGCCTGGTTCGGCATCCTCTTCAACCCGGCCAACATTATCACCCTGCCGCTGGTCATCGGCATTGGGGTAGCCTTCGGCGTTTACGTCGTCGATCGCCACCGAGAGGAGGGCCAGGTCAACCTCTTCGGCTCCAGCACCGGCAAGGCCATCCTCCTCTCCGCCCTGACCACCATGACCGGCTTCCTCTCTATGACCACCGGCGAATACGTCGGACTCCAGAGCCTGGGAACCGTCATGAGCCTCGGCATCCTCTTCACCTTCCTCGCCAGCGTCCTCGTCCTCCCCCAACTCCTCACCCTCATCGACCGCCGCCGCCAGAAACCCTGATCACTTCAAAAAGCAACCGACACCGGCCCACAAAGCCCTCACTCCGCCCCCCCTTTCAACCCCAGACCCCCAGACCCCCGTTCTCAGACAACAGCCCAACCAGACCCCCACCAAAGCCCACATAATTTTTTGCTGTACATTTAAGAGGATCACGTGTTACTCTTAATTGTACATGCGAATGGGAGGGAAAGCTTTGGAATTTTTGGCTGCGTTGGAATGGGCGGGGTTGGCGCTCTACAGTCCGGGGGCGGCTCGCATGTTGGATCGGCTGGAGCCGGAGCGGATTCGCCCTCAACAAATGCAAGTCTGGGAAGAACGGAAATGGATCATTCGCCGTAAGGATGAAAGGTCGTCCGACTGGATTATCACCCTGACCGAGGAGGGCCGGCGGATGATTGGCAGCGCTGCGGATGTCGAACAGAAAATCAATCTGAGTTGGGATAAAAAGTGGAGGGTCTTAACTTTTGATATTCCCCGGGGCTACCCCGGAAGCCGCAAGCGATTAATTCAATGGCTGCGTGAGCATGATTTTACACTACTGCAGGGAAGTGTCTGGATTTCGCCCTGGGGGCAGGAAGATAGTATTCCTCAAGCGAAGTCAGGATTGGCATCGCCTCTGAATGTGATCTTGTTCGAATCAGACCATATCATAGGGCTGAATGATCGGGATATCGTCGATAACGCTTGGGATTGGAACGCTATATCCGCTCGCCACCACATTTATCGGCAGCAACTAAGAATGAGGCCAAGCCGGAACAAGTCCTCCGATGAATGGAAAAGTTGGCTCGCCGAGGAGCAGGAGCAGTGGAGGGCCATCCTGCGCCAGGAGGCACTGCTGCCGAAGGATTTGCAGCCCGCCAGCTATCCCATGCGCCAGACGATCCGTCTAAGAAATAAAGCCATCAAGGCTTCTTCAGGCACCGGGAACGCTTAAACCCCAATCGCACCAGCCGCAACGCAACCCAACGCAGTGCAGTACATTGCTACGAACATTTAAGAGTCACACGTGAAACTCTTAAATGCACAAGCTGTTGGGTGGTCTGTAAGGAAAAGCGGGCTGTGGTGGTGGGATTGGTGCAGGTGTTTGGGGGTTCTTTGGTGTGTGGTTGCTCGTTTGTCTTTCGGGTTGGCGATTGGGGGATGGGGTGCTAGCTCAGGAGTGTGCCGGAGCGTTTTGATTATTTGATTGTGGGGGCGGGCTATGCCGGGTTGGTGCTGGCGGAGCGGCTGACCACGCAGTTGGGTAGGCGGTGTCTGATGGTGGAGAAGCGGGACCACATCGGGGGGAATGCTCAGGATGTATATGACGAAGCCGGGGTTTTGATTCACACCTATGGGCCTCACTATTTCAGGACCAATTCACCGAAGATCAAAGAGTACCTGTCGCAATTCACCGATTGGCATCCGGTTGATTATAAGATCAAGTCCTTCACCGATGGGCGCTACTGGAGTTTTCCGATCAATCTGAATACCTTCGAGGAATTGGAGGGCCGGGCGGCGACCGAGGAGGAGATGCAGGCCTGGATTGAGAAGGTCAAGGTGCCGATCGAAGAGCCGGCCAACTCGGAGGAAGTGATTATTTCCCAGGTGGGGAGGAAATTATACGAGATGTTTTTCAAGGGCTACACGATCAAGCAGTGGAAGCGTGAGCCTAAGGATCTGGATGCCTCGGTCTGTGGGCGCATCCCGATCCGCACCAACCGGGATGACCGGTATTTGCGGGAGGAATTCCAGGCCCTTCCGAAAGAGGGGTATCATAAAATGTTTGCCCGCATGGTTAAGGCCTGTGGCGACCGGCTGGAAATCAGGCTTAATACCGATTACCGGGAGATACTGTCGGGCCTTGAGTTCGGGCATATGATCTACACCGGGCCGATTGATGAATTTTACGACTGTTGCTACGGGAAGCTGCCCTATCGGAGTTTGAGGTTTGAGCCGGAATCCTTCGGGCCGGAGGAATTGAAGAAGCGGGAGGGGGTTTCCGGGAAACCTGGAGTCTGGCAGCCGGTCATGCAGGTCAATTATCCCGATGCGGAGGTCCCTTTTACCCGGATTGTCGAGATCAAGCATGCCACCGGACAGGAATGCCCGAACACGACGATTCTGCGTGAATACCCGGACGACTATGGCCCCGGCAAGGAGCCCTATTACCCGATCCCGGCACCCGATGCCACCGCGCTCTATAAGAAATACAAAGAGCGTGCGGATGCGGAAGAACATGTCAGCTTCGTCGGTCGTCTGGCCACCTATCGCTATTACAACATGGATCAGGTGGTGGGGATGGCCTTGGCGGAGTTTGAGAAACTTGTCCAGAAGAAGGCGTGAACTCATCCTTTTACTGGCGTGTGTTAGTGGGACTGGACAGGGATGCGGGGGCATCAATGCGGGTCTCAGCTCACCGGGACTGGATCCTTTCTGCGATACCTGAGCCGTCGTCAGAGATGTTACCTATTTTTGGATTACTGGTTCTGGGATGGATTCGGCGTCGTTGATGACTCATTTTCACAGGATTAGCGCTGCTTATCATTTGGGAAGGCAAACTATTTTAATTGCTTAAAATAGTTGGCTTTTTGCCGGTTTCTTTTATAATTATGTATGAGCAAAAAGCTGGGCTTTCGGGCAATGTGGTTATTGCTTTGGATAGCAACATGGCTGTCTTCCCTCACAGCCTTCGCTGTCAGCGACGGGCATGCGGATTTAATGGCACGCGATTCTACCCTCACCGGGGCGGGAGTGAATATCGCGCAAGTTGAGTTTCTGAATAATCAGACTCCCAAACGTTTCGAGGCGGACTTCTCTCAGACGACGGCAACAGGCACTTATTTTGATGGCAACGACCCTTATCCTACGGGTCGGACAACGCCAATAAATCCGGGTCTATTTTCCAATCATGCTAATTCTGTCGCTGATGAGATTTACGACACATTGCTGGGCTTTGCGCCGGATATCTCCAGCGTACAAAATTTTGAAGTTAATCACTATATCAATGACATTATTCCTGTCGCAACCGCTACTGGAGTTCCTATTGTCAATCAGAGTTTTGTCTTTGGCAATGTGAACAGTACCTGGGATAGCTTCTATGATTCGTATGCTGATCAGCATGATGTTCTCTTTCTTAACGGAATTAATACGAATGTCAGTCCGGCCACGGTTGATACTCCGGGTCACAGCTACAATGGACTGGCAGTCGGGAGTTTAAGTTTTTCTGTATCGCCGCCTGCCGACGGGCGTAACAAGCCTGATCTTGTTTCCTTGACCTATGATTCTGCGGAAAAATCAAGTTTCACGACAGCGCGCGTCACTGCGTTTGCCGCTATTTTGCATCAGGCGGGCACGCGCGGGGATCAGGCTTCGGGTTCCGCTGCTGAAGCGACGGATGCTAAGACCAAGAAGGTCCTGCTGATAAATGGTGCGGATAAGCCGGTTTCTTGGAGTAAGACCATCGATTATGATGACGCAGTCTCGTTGCCGGTAACCCATACTTCTCCACTGGACTCGAATATTGGGGCGGGTGTGGCGAATATCAACTTCGCCCACTTGAATTTAGAAGGTGGGCTGCATTTGCCGACGGTGGAAGAGTCGGTCGATGCGGGCGGGCTGCATTCCCCGCCGACGGGGATTCCGGGAAATTTACCCTCGAAAGTCGGATGGAATCTGGATGCGCTTAGCACCGCTGGGCAGGTCATCAATCTTAAGGACGGGGTGCATCATTATTATTTTGACTGGACGCCTGGGGAAGGGCAGGCCTTTGACCTGACAGCTACCATCACCTGGAACCGACAGGATGGGAAGACGGGAATCAACAACCTGGACCTCTACGTTTATGAAGAAGACGGTTCCAGCTACAACCTGGTCGCGGCCAGTGAGAGCTCGGTCGATAATGTAGAGCACTTGCACATTCTCGACATGCCGACCGGACGCTATGTGATTCAGGTGGTGAGTCGGAGAAGCGGTCGCGTGACTAGCAGTGAAGAGTATGCGCTGGCCTTCCGGATGGAGGCAGTGGATCCGCCTGCTGATCCGACCAACTTTATGGCCACGGTCATTTCCGATACGCAAATTGATCTGAGTTGGACAGACAATGCCACCGATGAAGATGAGTATGTTCTCGAGCGCAGCCTTCAGTCGGATTTCAGTTCTATCGAGGCGACGTTTAATCTGGCAGCAGACAGCATATCGTATTCAGATACCGGACTGACCCCCGGTGTGCTTTATTACTATCGTTTGGCGGCTTCAAACGCGGGTGGACCTTCGAACACCGTAAGCGACAGCGGGGAAACCTTCTCGGCACCGGAAGCTCCGACCAATTTCCAGGGGGCGGGCGTATCCGAGACCCAGATTAGTCTCAGTTGGACCGATAATGCAGATAACGAGGATGAATATATTGTTGAGCGCAGCACAACTCAGGGATCAGGTTATGCCACCATCGCCACCCTCAACCCCGATGTGGTCTCCTATTCCGACAGCATAGGCCTCACTGAGGGAACGGAGTATTTTTACCGCCTGACGGCTGTGAATAATTATGGGGCCTCAGCGACGGTGGAAACCCAAGCCACAACGCTGGATGTTCCGAGTGTGCCCACGGGCCTCACTGTCACTGCCCTCAGCCAAACCGAGATTGACCTAAGCTGGACGGATAATTCGGCCAATGAAACAGGGTATCGGGTCGAGCGCAGTTTAAATGAAAGCAGCGGGTTTGCTGACATTTCCGGAAACCTGGCACCTGACACGGAATCATACAGTGACACGGGCCTGCAGTCGGGTGTGACTTATTACTACCGTGTCCAAGCTTTCAACGCTGATGGAGATTCGGAGTTTGCCGCAGGGAACACCACCACCTGGACGGAGCGGGAGCAGTGGCGTTTTGACAATTTTGGAATCATCACGAACACCGGAGACGCCGCTGACACGGAAAATCCTGATGAAGACGATGGGGATAATCAGACTGAGTATGCGCTGGGCACCGATCCCAATGCTTCTGGAGAATCTGTCAGTTCCCGAGTAAGCACGGATTTCCACAATGACGGTATTGACGATTACCTGATGATCCGGATTGTACGCGATCAGAAGCGGGCCGATGTGACGTATCGGGTGCAATCGTCCGGGGAGCCGGGAAACGGGTTTAGTGACCAGACGGTGACGGTGCTGACGGATACGGACACCCTGTTGGAGGTGAGGGATAATACCCCCATGGATACGGCAGACCGCCGTTTTATTAAATTCGATGTGACACCTTGAGCGGGGGATGATTCAGTTGGATCGCGATTTGCAAAGGCCAAGAAGGTCTGAAGAGGGATTGACTGTTCTCCGATAGAGAACTGCTTGAATCAGGTGCAGGAATCATTAAGTTACTTATATGGGCATTGAAGAGCTTAGGCGGCGCGTCAGGGACATATGTGAATCAGAAAAAGTTGTTAGGCTAGACCTTTTCGGCTCTCGAGCACGAGCAAGTGGAGTCGAAGAAAGCGACTATGACTTTGCAGCGGAGTTTCCTGAATTTACAGCAGCGGACTACTCTCAGCACTACTTCGGGTTGCTACACGCTTTAGAAGATGAGTTGCATAGTTCTGTCGATTTAATCAATTATAATACAATCAGTAAACCAAGCCTCCGCCGTAATATCGAGCGTGAACGTATTGCAATCTATGAACGATGAGGTTGCGGAGCTGCTGGCAGACATTCTGCGCGAGGCTGAGTCGATAAAGGAGTTTATCGGGGGCTATACTCTGGAGGACTATGTTTCGGATAAAAAGACCCGCTTTGCTGTTGAACGGTGTTTTGAAATCATTGGAGAAGCCATGACCCGTCTGGCCCGTGTGGATACGGAGATACTCCAACTGATCCGTAATTATCGTGCCATCAAGTCATTCAGAAATATTCTGGCACACGCCTATGATCATATTGATGACAAGTTGGTCTGGGGTGTCATTGAAAGTGACCTTGATCACTTGATTGAAGATGTAAAAAGGCTGCTTTAGCTAATATGTTACTACTGCGGAGTTGTCGGATTTTGTGAGAATTCAGTTGCAGATTCGGTCCTGAACTTTAGCTTCCGCCTATGGCAGCGACACTGGTCACGGGGGGGTGTGGATTCATCGGGTCGAATTATGTTCGTCTGCACTTGGCGGATGAGGAAGCCGGGCCTCTGGTTAATCTGGACTGCCTTTCCTATGCGGGTAATCCGGCCAATTTGGCAGAAGTGGCGGGTGATTCGCGCTATGTGTTTATCGAAGGGGATATCCGGGACAGCGATGTCGTGCGCGGTATTCTGAAGGAGCATGATATTTATAGGATCGTGCATTTCGCTGCTGAGTCGCATGTGGATCGATCCATTGACGGGCCCCGTGCCTTTGTTGAAACCAATGTGCTCGGGACGCTGACGCTGTTGGAATGTTTCCGTGATCGCTGGCAGGAACGGGGGAAGCCGGAGGAGATGCGTTTTCTTCATGTTTCGACCGATGAGGTTTTCGGGTCACTGGGGCCGGAGGATCCGGCTTTCTCGGAAACGACACCCTACGATCCCCGGAGCCCGTATTCGGCTTCGAAGGCGGCTAGCGATCATCTGGTTATGGCTTTTTATCACACCTACGGGCTCCCGGTGGTCATGACTAATTGCTCGAATAACTACGGGCCCTACCAATTTCCAGAGAAACTGATTCCGCTGATGATTCTCAATGCTCAGGAAGGGAAGCCGCTGCCTATTTATGGAGACGGAATGAATGTGCGCGACTGGCTTTATGTGGAGGACCACTGCCGGGCGGTGCAGTGTGTTCTAGAGGCGGGAAAAACCGGGGAGTCGTATAACATTGGGGGGAAGGCGGAAATGCCGAACCTGCGGATTGTGGAGAGCATTTGTTCCATTCTCGATGATCTGCAACCACGCCCCGACGGGAAATCCTACCTGGAGCAGAAGACCTTTGTCACGGACCGTCCGGGACATGATCGGCGTTATGCCATGGATACCCGAAAAATTGAAAGCGAGCTGGGGTGGAAACCGCAGATGAGTTTTGCAGAGGGGCTGCGCTCGACCATTGAATGGTATCTGGAGCATCGCGACTGGTGTGATGCGATTACGAGTGGGAACTACCAGCGGGAGAGGCTCGGGAGGTTGGAGGGCTGAGGCTTGAAACCTGAGGGTGGAAAAACTGAAACGCTGAAGTTCTGAAAAACTGAAAGTCGGAGATGGATGGAGTACTTATTTTATGAATCGTAAGGGAATTGTATTGGCTGGG
>CAYTLD010000003.1:24282-40547 GCA_964438585.1 uncultured Blastochloridaceae bacterium
CGGAGATGGATGGAGTACTTATTTTATGAATCGTAAGGGAATTGTATTGGCTGGGGGGAGTGGGACGCGGTTGTATCCGTTGACGGCGGCGGTGAGCAAGCAGTTGATGCCGGTTTATGACAAACCGATGATTTATTATCCGATCTCCGTGTTGATGCTGGCGGGGATTCGGGAGATTCTGATCATCAGCACACCGGATGACCTGCCGTTATTCCGGAAGTTACTGGGGAGTGGGGAGCAGTGGGGGCTCCGTTTTGACTATGCGGAGCAGCCGAGGCCGGAAGGGCTGGCTCAGGCATTTTTGATCGGCGAATCATTCCTGGAGGGGAGTCCGTCAGCTCTGGTCCTCGGTGACAATCTGTTCTACGGACACGATCTGACCCGAACCCTGGGGGAGGCGTCCTCCCGGAATGAGGGTGCCTCGATTTTTGCCTACCATGTCTCGAACCCGCAGGCCTACGGGGTGGTGGAATTTGACGCGGAGGGGAAAGCCTTGTCGATTGAAGAAAAGCCGAAGGAGCCGAAGTCATCCTACGCCGTTCCCGGGCTGTATTTTTATGACCCTTCAGTATGTGACCGGGTCAAAGGGCAAAAGCCCTCGGCACGGGGCGAACTCGAGATTACCGATCTCAACGTCAACTACCTGAAGGAAGGAGCTTTGCATGTCGAGGTCATGGATCGGGGGACGGCCTGGCTGGATACCGGTACCCATGAATCCCTCCTGCAAGCCGCACAATTTATCGAGGTAATCCAGCAGCGCCAGGGGCTGCGCATCGCCTGTCTGGAGGAGATCGCGCTCCGTGCGGGCTGGATTGACCGTGCCATTCTGGAGCGCCAAGCGGAGGCGATGGGCAAGAGTTCGTATGGTGATTATCTGCGGTCGCTTTAGTCGTTGATCAGCGATGGCGGATGATCAGATTAGTCATGGGTTCAGGCTCTATCTATCGTGCTGGGTGCGCTCATTATTGCCCGGACGCCATCCTGGGGCACCGCTTACCCTCGGACGCCTGATTTTTTTGCTTGGGATATTTCCTTCCTTTCTACTGATTCAGTTGCTGAATCTGCTGGGGCATGCGCTCGATGAGTTGTTATTCCCCGGTTACCGGGAAGTGAAAATTCGGGAGCCGCTATTTATCGCGGGTATTCCACGGAGTGGAACGACGTTCTGGCAGCGGACCTTATCGCTCAATGAATCATCCTTCACGACTATGCGTTCATGGGAAGCGGTGCTGGCACCGTCGGTTTGTGCCCGCAAATTCCTTCGATGTCTGGCACGATTTGATCGCGTTCTGGGCAGCCCGGTTAAGGAACTGACGGATCGAGCCATCAGTTGGATGGCGGGAGATTTTCAGAATGTTCATGAGGTGGGCTACCGGCTGCCGGAGGAGGATTACCTGACGCTGCTTCCGGATGGCGGCTGTTTTCTCATGGCTCTGGCTTTTCCTTTCGAGGAGGCCTATTGGAAGCTGGCGGCGTTCGATGAGCTATCGCCAAAGGAACAGGATAAATGGATGCAGCGCTACGAGAGGAATTTGAAGAAACATATCTATGCAGATGGAGGGAGCAGGCGCCTGCTCTCCAAGAATGCGGCCTTTACTTCCTGGTTGCACCGCTTTCCTGAGAAGTTCCCGGATGCATGTTACCTACTCTGCCTGCGCGAACCCTGGTCCGCTTTGAGTTCCCAGCTCGGATCATTAAAATCTGCCCGTCACCTCTTTGCGGTCGATCCCAACGGCGAAATTATCGCCGGTCGATTTCTGGAAATATTCAGGAAAAATTATCAACGACTTCTGGAAAGCCCGGACGCGATGGCACCGGGGCAGGTGGTGATTGCCGATATGGAAGATTTGAAAAAGTCCAATCCGGAGGCGGTTCGCCGGGTGATTAAGCGACTGAACTTGCCACTGGACCCTCCACTGGAAGCTGAGTTGTTGAGAATGGAAATCAGAGAGGAATCTCCGGCCAGCCAGCACCGGCATTTGGAGGAAAGTTGGGGGTTCGACAAATCGGAGATTGATGCTTTGATGGGTGAGGCCTATCGGGAAATTGTATCCGATCCTGCCAGTTTGCGAAATGAAAACTGATCAACCCATCCTATCCAAGCCAGCCGTCCCCGGCCAGGGCGAGCGGCCCGCGCGTGGAATGACGGTAGCCTTCTTCTCCGATTCGCTGGCGGAGCGCAATGGAACCGGAGCTTACTACCATGACCTGTGCGGACTCCTGGCTCAGCATGTGGATAAGGTAAAGATGTTCCAGCCCCGCAGTGCGGTGCGTTACCCGCGTCTGGCCATTCCGATGCCGGGCGACCCGACCCAGAAATTGATTTCGCCCAATGTGATAAGAATCACGCGGGAGTTCCACCAGTTGAGACCCGACATGGTCATCCTGGTGACGCCCGGTCCTTTCGGGATGCTGGGTCAATTTCTATCCCGGCAGATCAATGTTCCCTGCCTGACGGCCTTCCATACAGATTTTGAGCAATTGGCCAGGATCTATTGGGATCCGGTTTCGCGAAAAATCGTCAATGCCTACCTCCGGCGGATTAACAAGGCGATCTGCCGCCGTAGCCAGGCCGTCCTGGTCAATAATGAAGGATTGTGCGGTCAGGTTCGTGAACTGGGGGCGCGGGAAGTGGAAGTGATGGGGACACCGCTACCACGGATATTTCTGGAACGGCCTCTCAAGCCCCTGCCGGAGGGAATCGAGCAAATCATCTTCGCCGGGCGCTTTGCGGCCGAAAAAAATGTCGATGACATTGTTAAAGCTGCCACCCACTTTCCCGCTATCCGCTTTTGTCTGGCCGGCGATGGACCTCTGAGGAAGGACTTGGAAAAATCAGCCCGTGGCCTGGAGAATGTAAAATTCTTTGGCTGGCAGAGCCGGAATCAATTGATTGACCTGATCGATGGCTCGAATTTGCTCATCCTGCCCTCGAAGGTGGAAACCTTCGGATCGATTGCCTTCGAAGCCATGGCCCGTGGGCGTCCGGCACTCGTTTCCGCCAATGCCGGCATCCAGCGTTGGGATGGATTGAGGGATGCCTTATTCAGTCTGGCGAAAGGGGAGCTTCTGCGTGATGCCATCCAGCGGCTGGTGGAATTGCCACCTGATGAGTGGACCCGGCGCTCCCGGATGTCGAGAAAAGCGGCAGAGGAATTTCACCACCAGACCGTGCTTCAGTGGGTGGATGTGCTGGAGCGCTATTTAAAATGACGGAGAGAAAATTCACCGCCCTGGCCAGTATCCACGATCTTATGCCTGAAACCCTGGAACGGGTGGAGCGGATCATAGGCATACTTGATGATAAGGATGTATTTCCAGCCGCTCTGCTGGTGGTGCCGGGAAAGCCCTGGACGGATCCGCAATTAGATAAAATTCATCAATGGGTCGCGCGTGGATTCAGACTAATCGCTCACGGGTGGCATCATTGGGGCCCGCCTCGATCCTTTGGGCATCGCATTCACTCCATCCTTATCTCCCGTAACGAAGCCGAGCATCTTTCCAAGCCCGGAGAGGAAGTGGTGGAATTGATGCAGCGATCCCATGACTGGTTTCTTCATCAGGGGTTCCCGGCTCCGGAAGTTTACATCCCACCCACCTGGGCATTGGGTGCAGTGTCCCAGAAGGATTTAAAGAAATTACCCTACCGCTGCGTGGAGACCACCTTTGGCGTCTGGACGGTTTCAGGCAAAGGGGAAGATTCAGAAGGTTCCGCAGAACCGGAATTTACCTCTCTACCGGTGGCCGGGTTTCTCTGTGACACCACTGGGCGCACTTTGTTTAGCAGGCCCTGGAACCAGGTTCAGGCCTGGAAAGCCCGTCAACGATGCACCCCTCTGCGCATTTCCATTCATCCCGACGACTTCGAGCTGAGATTAGCTGATCAGCTCCACAACTTTCTGGAAGACCAATGGCGATGGGTTGACTACGGAGAACTCTGGAGCAATCCAACTTAAACCGGATAAGATATTCAACCGCTAAATACGCTAAATTCGCTAAACACGGAAAAATTATGAAGGTAATGTCCCAGTAACATTTAGCGATATTAGCGTATTTCGCGGTTTACTATTTTGGGCTGTTCGCCTGCTTTAATATACGGTTACTCCTCTATGGCGGAGAAGGCGAGGGTGATATGGACTTCGTCTCCGACGAGAGGATGACCGCCTGTCATACCGAATTCAGAACGTTTGATGACGAATTCGGTTTCGCCACCGCGGCGCATTTCGCCCTTCATTCCTTTGGCGGTGCCCAGATCTTTGACTTCGATGGTCATTTCTTTGGTCACATCGCGCAGGGTGAAATCTCCGGTGATGGAGTAGGACTTCTCGCCCGATTTTTTTACGGATTTACTTTTGAAGGAGAGCGTTTCCCATTTGGCGGTATTGAAATATTCTTCGTCCTGGATGTGAGCGTCGCGGTCATCATTGCCGGTATCGACGGAGGCGGCTTTGACGCTGACAGCGATTTTTGAGTTTCCCGGTTCTGCTTCATTTAAAATAACGACGCCATCGAAATCCTTAAAGGAACCCTGCACCCAACTGATTCCGAGGTGACGGATTTTGAAGCCGACGGTGGAGTGCACCGGGTCGATATTGTAGGTGGAGGGTTCGGCGTGGACGGACGAATGGAACCATGATCCGGTCAGGAGCATGACGGTGAGTAATGCAGTAGATATTTTCATACAGGCATTAGAGTATCATATCCCCGGAAATATTCCACCCTGTCATGAAAAAGTTACTTTTATGCTAATCATCACCCTCCCCAATTGCCGCAGTGATTGACCTGAGCGGGCGGGGACCTATGGTGGCAACTTTATGACAAAGACGATGACACCCTTGGAGGAATTGAGACATTCCTGTGCGCACGTTCTGGCTACGGCCATACTCCGACTCTATCCGGAGACCCAGTTGGATATTGGTCCGCCAACGGACAGTGGTTTCTATTACGATATCGATCTGGAGCGGAGTCTGACATCGGAGGATCTGGAAAAGATCGAGGCCTGCATGAAGGAGGTGGTCAAGGAGAACCAGAAATTCGAGCGGATCGAGTGTTCGCGGGAGGAGGCGGTCGAAAAAATAAAGGCCATGGGCCAGGAGCGCTACAAGCTGGGGCGCCTGGATGACATTCCAGAGGGGGAAGCGATCTCATTCTACCGGAACGGCGAATTTCTGGATCTCTGCGCCGGAACGCACGTGGCCTATTCCAAAAAAATCAAGGCCTTCAAGTTGTTGAACATTGCCGGAGCCTACCACCGGGGAGATTCGGCCAACAAGCAGCTCCAGCGGATTTACGGGACCGCCTTTGCCACTAAAGAGGAACTGGAAGCCTATCTGGTACAACTCGAGGAGGCCAAGGCACGAGACCACCGAAAACTGGGGCGCGAGCTGGGGTTGTTTCATATTGATGAGAGCGTCGGGCAGGGGTTGGTGCTCTGGCTGCCCAAAGGGGCGGAAATCCGCCGTCGTCTGCAGGATTTCATCACGACGGAACTCGATAAGCAGGGATATTCCCAGGTCTTCACACCGCATATCGGGAAACTGGGACTCTTCCGCACTTCCGGGCACTTTCCTTACTATCAGGAATCGCAATTTCCTCCGGTGGTGGAGAAGGCGACGCTGAAAAAATTAAGCGATGACGGGTGTCATTGTGCGGAACTTACCAATCTTTTAGACAAGGGAGAAGTAGATGGCTTCCTGCTCAAGCCGATGAACTGCCCGTTCCACATCAAAATTTACGATTCCGAGCCGCGGTCCTACCGCGATCTGCCGATTCGTCTGGCGGAATTCGGAACCGTGTACCGCTGGGAGCAATCCGGTGAACTGGGAGGAATGACCCGGGTGCGCGGGTTTACTCAGGACGATGCACATATTTTCTGCACCGAGGAGCAGGTGGCTGACGAAATCAAAGGTTGCCTGGCGCTAGTGCAGATTGTTCTTGGCACTCTGGGTATTGATGAATACCGGGTGCGGATAGGACTGCGCGATCCGGATGCAGAAAAATATACCGGGGAGTCGGCCCATTGGGACCGCGCCGAGCAAGCCTGCCGGGAGGCGGCGGCCACTCTGGGGGTGGCTGCGACGGAAGAGCCGGGCGAAGCCGCCTTCTACGGTCCTAAAATCGACTTTGTGGTCAAGGATGTCATCGGGCGTGAGTGGCAGTTGGGAACAGTGCAGGTGGACTACAATCTTCCCGAGCGTTTCGACATCCATTACACCGGATCTGACAATACCAAACACCGCCCAGTCATGATTCACCGGGCACCCTTCGGGTCGATGGAGCGGTTTGTCGGTGTCATCATCGAACACTTTGCCGGAGCCTTTCCGGCCTGGCTGGCTCCCGAGCAGGTGCGCCTGATTCCGATTACCGACGATCAGATTGAGTACTGCGAGGAATTGGCCCGACGCTGCCGGGAGGCGGGAATCCGGGCCTCGGTCGATTCCGCCTCGGAGAAAATGGGAGCCAAGATCCGCCGTGCTCAGTTGGAAAAAATTCCCTACATGCCGGTGGTGGGGCAACGAGAGGCCGAAGCCAATGAGGTTTCACTTCGGCTTCGCGGTGCGGGGGATGTAGGGACTGTATCCTCTGACGATTTCATCAAACGGGTCCGGGAAAAGATCAGCAGCCGCAGCCTGGATTTATAAAGCGGTATTGAGGGGAAAAATCTTATCGGTAGAGGGTGGCTTCGAGGAGGCGGGCGGCTTCGATGTAGCCCTCGTGCATGACACTGGCGCGGGCGGAGGCCATGAAGATAGCTTCGACGGCGGCGACCCGGGTGTCGGCTCCGAGTAATTCTGCTGCGGCCTTGGGCAGGGCGTAATGGGAGCCATTCTTGATTTTCTTTTGAAATTCATGCCCTTCTTTTTCGCCGAGCACACCTTCCACGAGGTTGAAATAAGCGGGGTCAACGGGGACACGCGCCATTTCCAGAAGGGCAAAGCTGCGGTAAACAGAAGCCACATGCGCGACCCGGACCGAGCGCTGGCTGGCATGAAGGATGGACAGGTATTCCCCGAGGGGCAGGCCTCGCTGTCTGGCCGCCTCGATGATTTCCTTGCTGAGATAGACGTGTTTGCGAACTTTATCAGACATGTCGTTAACAATCAGTTTCTGGCGATGAATATCGAATTCGGCGTGGATGGAACGTGAGAAGGTGTCGAAAAATGAATACATGACGCACGCTACTATAATATCTCAGCTCAGACGCGTGGCAAGAAGAGGAGGGGTTGAGGGCTGAAACTTTGAAACCTGAAGGATGTCAGAAGAAAGCAGAAAGGCGGGATCATGGCCTTCAGGTTTCACCCCTCAAGTTTCAGGTTTTACCCCCTCAGCTTTCAAGTTTCAGATTTCAGGTTTCAAAAAAGTCACGTTATCTGCCGGAAGGCGGAGGGGCTGATGCCGGTAAGTTCTTTAAAGGCTTTGGAAAAGTGGAAGAGGCTTTTGAAGCCGCACTGAACAGCGATATCACTGACTGAGGATTCGGTATCCGACAGGAGGGATTTGGCGCGCTCTATTCGTTGCCGACGGACTTCTCCGACCGGAGTGATTCCCAGATGTTTCTGGAAGCGGTCAGCGAGGGTGTGGGGTGAGACGTTGCAAAAGGCGACCAGTTCACGCACCCGAAAGGGGCGTTCGATATTGGCACTGATGTAGTCGAGTGCTTTTTCTACCAGGGCATCGGAATGCTGACGGTGGCTGGTCGATGCGCGGATGACGACATCGACGGGGTTAACGAGCTTGCTCTGAAAGGGGGCGGGCAGGCGATTGAGGAGGAAGGACATCCCCTCAGCAGCGGTGTAGCCTATGTTCCGGAAGGGGATGCGTATGCTGGTCAGGTTCGGTTGGGAGGCCATACACTCAAAGCTGTCGTTATCGACGCCCATGAGAGAGAGTTCAGACGGAATTTTTATGCCCTGAACAGCGCAGAAAGCGGCGATATGACGTGCGAGGTGGTCATTGGCGGCAAAGACGGCCACTGGTTTGTGAAGTTGTTTGAGCCACGTGGCTACGAGCCCGACCCGGCTCGGGATTAATTCCTGAACCTGTTCGGGGCCGCGGGGAGAAAGCTCAAGCACTTCAGGAATGATATTATTACTGAGCAGGTGTCGCCTGAATCCCGCACAGCGGAGTCGTGAGTATCCGGCCTCTGATTCGCCGATAAAGGCGAGATTCCGGGTGCCGGTTTGCAGGAGGGATTCGGCGGCCATTTCACCGACTATTTCGTCGGCAGGACGCACGGTCGGGGCGGGAACATCCTCACCCCAGTGACAAACCTGGATGACCGCGATGCCCGCGCTCAGCAACTGTTCGACTTCCTCACGGCTGGTGTATTGAACGAAGGCTCCAGCGGCGTTCAGGCTGGAGGCATATTTAAAGACGTCCCCCGGAGGCACATCATAATGCAGCATCCATTTGCAGTTTTCCGCTTGATGATATTGCAGGATTCCACTGACCACTGATGCGGCCCACTCTCGTGTGCGATTGATTTCTAACAGGATGTGCTTCATATCGTTTCATTATCGTAATGCTATCGTAACATTTTGACAATGATTCAATTTCACAGCATCAGCCACCCTTGCGGATCGGGTCTGCGGTAAAGTTGGGCTGCTTTTCCATGAATTTAGCGACGAAATCGGTGGAGTATTTACCGCGTTTGAATTCGGGGTCGTCGAGGATCATTTTGCCAAAGGGGATAGTCGTGGAGATGCCCTTGACGATGGTTTCACTTAAGGCCCGGTGCAGGCGCTGAACCGTGGTTTTCCGGTCTCTTCCGTAGGCGATTAATTTGCCGATCATGGAATCGTAAAAAGGAGGGATGCTGTAGCCGCCATAGACATGGGAGTCCATGCGGACGCCGTGTCCGCCGGGGGCGTAGTAGAGGTCGATGTGGCCCGGGCTGGGGATGAAGTTGCGGAACGGGTCCTCGGCATTGATGCGGAATTCCATGGCGTGGCGGCGCGGTTGGAGATCATCGAATTCCTTGCTCAAGTGTTCGCCGGCGGCGACGCGGATTTGTTCCTTGATCAAGTCCACATCATAGGCTTCCTCAGTGACCGGATGTTCGACCTGGATGCGGGTGTTCATTTCCATGAAGTAGTAGTTACCCTGGTCATCGACGAGGAATTCGATGGTGCCGGCGCCCTCATAGCCGACTTCCTCGGCCAACTTGACGGCGGAGCGTCCCATTTTTTTTCTCAGCGCTGCGGTCATGAGTGGGGAGGGTGATTCTTCGAGCAATTTCTGGTTCCGACGTTGGATGGAGCAGTCCCGCTCGCCGACGTGAACCACTTTTCCGTGGGAATCGGCCATGATCTGGAATTCGATATGGTGGGGATTGAGAATGAGTTTTTCGATATAGACGTCCGGGTTACCAAAGGCTTTTTCCGCTTCCAGGCGTGCGGAGTGGTAGCCCTGGATGAGGCTGACGTCATTATGAGCGGGGCGCATGCCACGCCCGCCACCGCCAGCGACGGCTTTGATCATGACCGGGTAGCCGAGTTTGCCGGCAATTTTCCGGGCTTCTTCTTCGCTTTCGATCAGGCCGTCGCTTCCGGGGGTTACTGGAACACCTGAGGCTCTAGCGGTTTCCCGGGCCACGGCTTTGTCTCCCATGCGGCTGATGGTTTCGGCGGTGGGTCCGATGAATTTGATATTACAACTGGTGCAGACTTCGGCAAAGGCGGCACTCTCGGCCAGGAATCCGTAGCCGGGGTGGATGGCGTCCACGTTGGCAATCTCAGCCGTGCTGATGAGACGATCGATTTTCAGGTAACTTTCCGAGGAGGGTGCACGCCCGATGCAGACCGCTTCATCAGCCAGATAGACATGCATGGATTCATGGTCGGCCTCCGAATAGACTGCCACCGTGTGGATGCCCAGTTCACGGCAGGCGCGAATGATCCGCAGAGCGATTTCTCCGCGGTTGGCGATCAGGATTTTGTCAAACATGGGGTGAACGGTGAAGGGTCAAGGGTGAAAGGAGAAGTGGGAAAAGGAAAAGGTTAATTCTTGACGCGGAAGAGGGGCTGTCCGAATTCGACCGGTTTTCCGTTCTCGGCTAATACCTCGAGGATTTTGCCACTGACTTCGGCCTTGATCTCATTCATCACCTTCATGGCTTCGATGATGCAGACGGTGGTCTCAGCTCCGACATCGGTGCCAACATCGACAAAGGGAGAGGCATCAGGAGAGGGTGACCGGTAAAAAGTGCCGACCATCGGGGAAGGAATGATGGTGCCTTCCGGTGCGGCCGGGCTCGCTGACGATGCACCTGCAGGTGCGGACTCCTGAGCAACCGGTGACGGCGTACTTACTGCCACCGTGGGGGCTCCCGTCCCGCCTTTGGCGATACGGATTCTGAAATCCTCCTGCTCTAGTTCAAACTCGGTCAATTGATTGCGCGTCATCAAATCGATGATCGTGCGTATTTGTTTCATTTCCATGGCAATTCTCCGAACCCATGATGGTGTAAAACCGGAGTTGGTCAACTAAACAGTATGGTTGTTTTTAGAGATCCACTTCCATGCGCAGGTGGCAGCGTTCGGACGAGAGTTGGGGGTCCACATTCCGGCTGATGGCGTGACGCATTTCCTCGAGTTGAAGACAGATGAGCGAGGCACGCTCCTGGGAGGCGGGGGTTGCTTTCTCCCAGAGGGCGCGGATGAGCGCAGATATCGACTCATCACGCTGGAGGTAAAAACGCGCCTCGGCCCGTGCTTCCTCTTCTTTTTCCTCCATCGGATGAGAAGACGGCTCAGCAGCGCCCTTCTTTTTCCGGGCCTGATCTTTTAATTCCTTCCAATAGGCGATGAGCAGACCGGAGCGACGGTAGGCCCGCTCCACTCCTTTTCCGGGGGCACCGATCCAGGACTCGACAAAGGGTTGATGAATGTGCTGGTCGATCTTATCACCGTCAATCGCCACCGCAAGGGTCAGGCAGCGGGAGCGGATGGTGGGGAGCAGTTGATCCGGTCGCTCCGAGGTCAGGATAAGAGAGCAGTGATCCGGAGGTTCTTCGAGGGTTTTCAAAAAGGCGTTGGCTGGCTCTGCGGAGCCGATGCACATTCGGTCGGCGTCAACGACGACCGCCACCTTAATCGGGGCGGAGTAGGCCTTCAGTTGCAGATCGCGTTCGAGGGTGCGTACCTGGTCGATGGTGATCCGTCTAGATTTGGATTCTGGGCGCAGGGTGTGGAAGTCGGGATGATCATCGGCTGATGCCCCCAGAAGCATTTCCGCCAGTTGGTAGGCAAGAGTTTCAAGATCCTGCGGGTCATGGCCGGTGAGCAGATAGGCGTGGGCCAGGCGGTTCCGGTCACGGGCCTCGGTGAGGCGCCCTTTAATCCATGAGGCTTGGAAAGGCATCTTGTAATTCCTGTTTGATCAGGGAAAAGACCTGATCCGGGGGCTGGGCAGCATCGATAATTTTCACCCGTTCCGGTTCCTCATCGGCCAGATGGAGGTAGCCGTCGCGGACCTGTTGATAGAATTCCGTGGGCTCGGATTCCATGCGATCCGGGACATCCCGACCGCGAGCCCGGACCCGGTCCAGTGCCACGACCGGATCGAGGTCGAGTACCAGGGTCAATCCTGGCAGGTGGCCCGCGATGGCGAGTTGGTTCAAGGGACCGGTGACATCCACTCCCAGACCACGAGCCCATCCCTGGTAGATAGTAGTGGAATCGAGGAAGCGGTCGCAGAGGATCCACTGGCCGCCGCTGAGAGCGGGACGGATGACTTTTTGCACCAGTTCGGCCCGGCTGGCGGCAAAGAGAAAGAGTTCGGAGAGCGGGTGCATATCCTGTCCGGCCACATCGTGTTTAAGCAGGTGACGGATCGCTTCCCCCAGGGGGGTGCCCCCCGGTTCGCGGCAGAGTACCACGGGTATCTGTTTGGACTTCAACCATTCCAGGGTCAGGTCGATCTGGGTTGATTTTCCGCAACCTTCACTGCCCTCGAATGAGATGATCTGCTTTCGGGGCTCAGGCATCGGGAGGTGTGGAGAATTGAACACAGGCGACGGCCATGGCGGCGATGCCCTCGCGACGGCCGACAAAGCCCATAGTTTCATTGGTGGTGGCCTTGATGCCTACCTGCGCGGGCTGGATTCCCAATGCGTCGGCCAGAGCTGACTTCATGGCGGCCAGGTGAGGCAGGATTTTAGGCTCTTCGGCAATCAGGGAGGCATCGATGTTGTTCAGGCTGGCGTGGCGCTCATCCAGCATCCGGCGGATTTTTTCCAGGAAAACCGTGCTGCGGACATCTTTCCATTGGGTATCATCATTGGGAAAATGGTAACCGATATCCGCTTCCCCTATCGCCCCCAGGATGGCGTCGGCGATGGCATGAATGAGCACATCGGCATCGGAGTGACCATCCAGTCCGCAGTCGTGATCAATTTCTATCCCACCCAGGTAGAGTTTCCTGTTGGCAATAAAGCGATGGACATCGTATCCCATTCCCACACGTATCATAGAATCACAACATAGGGTTCGACATCGATCAGCCAATGTTTAATTGAAGGGTATGACGCAGACCGAGAGAAAATACACATTGATTACCGGGGCCAGCAGCGGGATCGGGAGGGCATTGGCGCACGCCTGCGCCGCCGAAGGACAGGCCCTCATTCTGACCGCACGGCGAGGGGAGCGGTTGAGGGAAATCCAGACGGCTCATCCGGAGGCGGTTATCGAGGTGGTCGAGGCGGATCTGTCCGTAGCTGACGGACGCCGGGAAATCATTGATCGCTGTGCAGAGGAGGGCTGGAAAGTACATACCCTGATCAACAATGCCGGCCTGGGTTACCAGTGCAGCTTCGAGGTCACTCCCGAAGAAAAAATCAACGGGATGGTTGAGGTCAACATGCAGGCACTGGTCGAATTAACCCATGCCTTCCTCCCCGGCATGGTCGAGCGGGGTGAGGGGAATGTTCTGAATATCGGATCGGTGGCGGGTTTTCAGCCGCTTCCCGGCTTTGCCCTCTACGGGGCCAGCAAGAGCTTTGTCCTGGCATTTTCGGAAGCGCTTTATGAGGAAAATCGTCGGAGGGGCGTTTTTATCGGTGTCCTCTGCCCCGGGCCAGTGGATACGGAATTTTTCCCCCTGGCCGGGATGGAGACGAGGTGGTTTGCGGGCAGTATATCCGCAGAGCGGGTGGCCTCACTGGCACTGCGGCAGCTTCGACGCCGACAAGCGGTCCACTGCACGGCCTTTTCACAGTCGATTTCTGCGGCGGGTGCTTCCTACCTGCCCCGCAGTTGGGTGCGACGCATCGCCGGGTGGTTGATGCACTCGACCGTGAATAAATAGGTTTATTTTTTACCCGCTTAAGTGGTAGTATTATAAGAATGGAAATTCACCTCAGTACGCGTCATATCAAGCTCACCGGCGCCAACCGCGCCTACTTCACGGAGAAACTCAGTTATCTGGAGCATGTTACGGATGACATCATCGGCGTCCATGCTGTCGTTCTCTATGATGAAAACAAAAGCCCGACCAAGCAATTTCTGCTCAAGGTACATATCGGAGTGCCCGGCCCGGATATTCATATCGAGCAATATGGCCGGGATTTGTATGAGACGATTGATAAAATCGAAGACAAGCTCGCCCGCCAGTTACGTAAGCGTAAAACCAAAACAACCGACAAAAAACGCCATGATTTGCAGGTCAAGATCGAACGCGCCAAGCGTTTCGGTAAGTAATCCATGAGTGACTTTTCGTGCGTGCGTAAGAGCCTGCTGAGTGTGGGCATGATGGCCTATTTAGTCGCTTGTCAGACCAGCGACAGTGAACGGGCCGCTGAGGAAAGTACCATCCTAAAAGGAAACGGCTACTCGGCCGTTATTCCCACCGGTTGGAGCCAGGTGGATCCGATTCGGCTTAACATTCAGGAGGCTCCAATGGAGATGATCACCGGTGCCAGCGGGCGATTAAAGAGTCGTTCAGAATTTACTTCCCTTGACGAGCGTCTCCTGACCGATGGATTAAACTGGATTTTGATCATATCCGGAACTCAGGCCAATGTTATCCAAAGTCCGACTGACTGGGTAAAAGTTTTTTCCGGCAGCGAGTCCAATATCCGCACCCGCTCCTCTCAAAGTATGAATATGGCCTTATCGGTACCGCCCAGTCCTACCGGTATGTATAATGAATACGTCATAGCGGGCCGAGGCCGACAAATACTGGGCCTGGCGGGATTTTCCCGTGAGGAGGACGCTGCTTCACTCAGCGCCGCACTCGCACGTCTGGTGACCTCCATCCGCTTGAGTCAGCCCGGACGGGTCAATCAGAGCGAACTCGGCAACGGCTCAGACCGCTTCCTGCGCTAGAGAAAGGCAAGGCTACAGTTCCTTAATAAAAACATTTTTAAACTGAACCAGGCTGGAAGCGTGGTTATATTGCCCATCTTTCATGCCTCCGTGGTGCTGAAACCCGATGGGCCCGGATTCCGGTATGCCGGGGAGTTGGGCATCCTCGATGACATTGGCCCCGTTCAGGTTCACGGTTAAGCGATCGCCCTTCATGGTAATGATAAAACGGTTCCATTCACCCACCGGGTTGTCCCGGCGTTGCTTGGGGGTAACGGCGGCTTTAACCTCCGGTGGCATATTTTTATCCATCCGGTAGCCATAGACCTCTCCAGAACCGATTGGCCAGCACCAGATATTGCACTGGGACTTCATTTCACCGCGCAGGAGGATTCCGGAGTCCGCGTTGGGGGTAGGGGCGGTGATGGTCTTGCCTTGCTCGTCTTTTTTATAACTGCCATCGGGGAGAATGGTCGGGACGGGGTAAAGACCATGGGTTTCTTTGATGCGCCAGTCCACCTGGAGTTCGAAATCGCCATAGCTCTTTTCCGTCCAGAGGTGCTCACCGGCCAGAGCATCGTAGTCGATGACGCCATCAATCACCTTCCAGTGCTCGATAATTTTCGGTGATGTTTTCCATCCGTCGAGCGTGACGCCATTGAAAAGTCGCTTATAGCCGGGGGGAGCGATGTTTATGGCTGATGCCGACGCATCGGGTGTCATGTCACTGTTGTTTCCCTCCAAAGGCATGAGTTCGATACTCTTGAACTCGGTGGGATGGGTTTCGGCCTGGATAGCGATGAAACCGCTGCCGAGTGGGGTGCCGTTATCGAGCTGGAAATTTGTGGTCCGCAGGACTTCCTCTCCATTGACGTAGTGGATCATTTCCTCCTGTCCCCGGACTTCGACCTCGACTGTGCACCAGTCCGTTCCTTCAAAGACCGGTGAGGATGTCTGAGCTGAGCCGACCTCCTTGCCGTTCACGAAGGCGATGGTTCCCGGCGTAAAGAGGGCGGCCATAGTTTTTCCGTTATATTTGGGGCCTTTTTCGGGGTTGTTTCCCTTAAACTGAACCTCGATGGATGCGGGGAATTTCAGATTCAGGGGCATGGTCTCTGGAGCCTGGCTGTGAAGCATCAAGCCATTATTGCGGTAGGCCCAATCCGGTCCGCCCTCAAGTTGTTCGCCGGTGAAACGAAAGACCGCCCGGATTTTATAATGGCTGTAAGGCGTCTTGTAAAAAAGGTGGCCGAATTCACCATCCTTGAAAGATTCCGTGTCGTCGTAGGAAACCTTGAGGAGGCCGTCCTCCACCCGGAAGATGTTATTGAGATTTTCCCCAGCGGGATGGTTGGCAAACTTCGGAGTCCAGCCATCGAGGTCTTTTCCGTTGAAGAGTTGAATCCAGCCATCATCGGGAGTGGAGGTGCCGACATCCCCCCCCTGACAGGCCGTCATTACCAGGACCATCGCCGTAGTAAGGTAGAGCATCGAATGGTTCTTAATGCTTATCATCACACTTAGAGTGCGATTGGCCTCAAATAAAATCAATCCTGGAAATGATTGTCGCATAAGGGGCTTGCACACCAAAGCTGCGAGGCTGTCAAAAGAGTGGATAATAATAACAAACTTTCTGCGATAAATTCTCCCGTCAGCTGTTCGCGACATGCCTCTCAGCTTCTTCTGATATCAGCTTAAAACCATACACCTCGGTCAAACGAGAGTAAGTGCACGACACGATCCACCATAGCTAAAATTGATGAATGTACATTTAAGAGTAACACGTGTGACTCTTAAATGTACGCGAAGTGGGGTTACTGTTGGCTCAGGGGAAGGTGCTTTGTGGCTGTAGTGCCAGACGCATTATTGTTTTTTAAGCAGGATGTTTTCGAAGTAATGATTCTCCCTTTGCCCTTTTTACTCGCTTCCTCTTTTGAATTTACGATGCTTAGAGTTGTTTGA
>CAYTLD010000004.1:0-20983 GCA_964438585.1 uncultured Blastochloridaceae bacterium
CCGATGACATCATCATCGAGCCCATGCAGCCCGGTTCCCAAATCAAAGGCGATATTCCCGGCTAGTTTATCACTAGCAGACTGTGCCACATCATACGGAATTCGAGGGTAGGGAGGCATCTCCGACGTGTCGGGCGTAGCCTTGGCGAAGACTGAGGCCTCCTCGGGGGTCAAAGATTCTTGATTTTTTGGTTTGGGCATTGCTTAAGTTAATTATCACAAATCATCAGGGCAAACGCACACTTTCAACACCGCCCTCAAAAACCACGAATGGACACGAATAGACACGAAATAACCTCAGAAAAAGATGGTTACCTTACTCTTGGTCATCATTAAAAGTAATTAATTGAACTTCGTGCCTGCAATGAATCCAATATTCGTGCTAATTCGTGTCCACCTGCTCGCGATTTATCGGAGTTCGTGGTTAAATTTTTAAAAACTCCGAGACTTTCCAAAAGTGTGCGTTACCCCTACACAAATCTTTGACCTCCCTTGCACAAAAAGCTACTTTACAAAACAACGCGTTGTTTTGTATGCTTGAACTATGAAAAGATCGTGTTTGAGCGAATTGCAGAGTTGGCTAAAAAGCAAGGAGCGTAAGCCGCTTGTCCTGCGCGGTGCCCGTCAGGTCGGAAAAACCTGGCTGGTTCGTGACCTGGCAGCGTCTTCGTCTCTTGAATTACTGGAGCTAAATTTCGAGCGGAACCCGGAGTTCTCCAGACTATTCTCAACCAATTCTCCCCAGATGATTTACGACGAAATATCTCTGGAGCTAAATGTGAACATCCCCCCTGGGCAAGCGTTACTTTTTTTAGATGAAATTCAGTCCGCCCCGGAGTTACTGGCCAAACTACGCTGGTTCGCCGAAGAAATGCCCGAACTTGCGGTGATCGCGGCCGGGTCTTTATTGGAGTTTGCTCTCACCGACAATCCGCACAGCATGCCGGTGGGACGGATTCGCTACGGTTTTTTGGAACCTATGAGCTTTAATGAGTACCTGACCGCGCACGGACAAGACGCACTTCTAAACAAGTGGGGAACCTGGCAACTTGGACAACCCGTTTCCGAGGTATTGCACCGCAAGACTCTGCAGTGGTTTGACCGTTATCAAATGACTGGAGGCATGCCCGCCGTTGTCTCGTCTGAACTCAAAGGAGCGGATGCGTCCGAGTGCCGTCAAATTCAGCGCGACCTCATTCAGACCTACCGGGATGATTTTTCCAAATATTCAGGGCGCATGAACCCGCGTATCCTCAACGCCACCCTGCTGGCCACCGTGCATGACATGGGCAACAAGTTTATCTACAGCCATGTTGAGGAATCCATCCGGCACACCCAGGCAAAACATGCCTTGGAGCTTCTGGCCATGTCCCGCCTCTGTGCAATCATGCCTCACACGCAGGCCAACGGACTCCCACTGGCGGCCCAAACTAACGAGCGGGTCCGAAAGGTCGCTTTACTCGATATCGGTCTGGCGCATGGACTGTGGAATACGCCCGCAGCCAGAACACATCCTTCCTGGGAAATGATAAGCCCGATGATTCGGGGAAATATGATCGAACAAATCACCGCGCAACAACTGCGCGCCGTCACCGGAACCTTCGGCAGAGAAGGGCATGTTTTTCACTGGCGGCGTGAAGGAGGCCGCGCCGGCGAAATCGATTTTCTCATCGAGATGGAGGGAACGATCATTCCGGTTGAAACTAAAAGCGGAACAAGCGGTTCAATGAAGAGCCTTCATCAATTCATGTATAATAAACAATTAACTCTGGCCATTCGCATCGACCGTAACCCTCCCTCCCGCCAGGCCATTCAAATAAAAACAACGCAGGGGCAACCAGTCCACTATACCCTTATTAACCTACCCTATTACCTCATTTGGAAGATGAGCGACCTGACTTTTAATTCCATGTAGGGGAGGCACCCGTTAGGTCAAAGATTCTTGTTTTTGTGGTTTAAACATTGGTTTGGTCAAATATCACAAATCTTTGACCAAATGGGTGACCCCCCTCACTTTTCTTACTCGTTAACTGAAAGATGTTGGAGCAACAAGGTGTTATACTCACTAGCATATTGACTAGCCTTCCTCGATAATTTAGTAGCTAGCTCATCTTCAAGTAAATCAGTAGTTCCAGCGATTATTTTCATCCCATATTTTTTCCTGAGTCCAACCGTGAAGTCATTTCGTGGAATTCCAGGGCAAACAAGTGCAATAGACTGAACAGCAACAAATCTTTTGTCTCCAGATTTTACAGATCTTAGAAGATCATCACGCGGGTTGGAATTATCGAGAGCGTAAATTTGGCCTTCATATGAGAATTTTATATTTATGTGATTCGGTCTCCCATGATCATAGAAGGTGATCATTGATTTAGAATCGTGATTATGCGTGTCGCATGATACTAGAAGCAAAGTTAAGAAGCATGCATGTACACACATAATTGCGTAAGTAGCGCGGCTCCTTCCATTATAATTTGATAAAATAGTCTTCAATCTAGCGCCCCCATTCGTTAAGAAATGCATCGACCTTCTTCTGCTCCATTGCTTCTCTTTTAGTAAGGGGTCAAAGATTCTTGATTTTTTGGTTTAGACATTGCTTTGGTCATATATCACAAATCTTTGACCCCGTCGACGATAGAACGAAGGCAGATGGATTACGTGGATGGGAAGTTGGTATTCGGAAAAAAGTGCAAAGATCGTCGAAACTGATAATTCAACTGGAACGATCAATTGATTCCCTTATTCTTGTAAAGTGCACCGACAATTTAAATAAAAACACGTAAATCCCGTAATTTGAAAGCGTGAAGATTTTGCGGGCAGAAATGCTCTCAGTAGTAATCGAGGCTCTCTTGCAGGAACACATTCTATCAAAAAAAATGAGAGCCTCATATTCCAAGCGTTCTCCTTTAGGAAAGTAGAATATTTGTGTGATTTTCTGTTCTCTGATTGAATTTATATGATTTTCAACGCCTTCTAGATTATTGTTTTCAAGTAGGCGTGTTTTGTATTTTTCCAGATTGACCAAAGGTGAATAGCACAATCTACTTTCAAATTTTCTCTGATTTCTAATATCTACATCACAGGTATTAGATAAGACAACAGCCCTACCCTCCTTTGAAGTTAGATCCGGCAGATCAATTAATAATAAGTCGTTAAGACCGTCACCCTGAAGGATTAGATCGTCATATCCCAGCGGTTGTCCATAAATTCGTGAATTTATATTGTTAGGATACGAATTCAGATCGGAAAGCAACTCAGCCTCCGACTCGGCTGATAAATATTTTGGAAGATACAGCTTGAAATCTTCGTCGATCATTAAATTAGATCTAAAAAGTTATCATCAATATCTTTTAAATATTCTTCAGGCATATCTTCTTGTTGAGAAACAATTTTCTGCGCAAAATTTAGAATAACTGCATTTGGATCCACTTCGTCAGCAGGAAAAATTTCCTTAAAAGAACTGTTCGAATACTCATTTTCACCTGGAAATATTATAGGCGCGTCTTCTGTAACTTCAGATGTGAAATTTTGCCCTTGATGATCCAGCGGCAGAATTGTCAATACTGCCACTGCCATAGATGCTGGCAGAAAGTTTGTAACCAGTCTTGTTGATCCTGAAATATCAATTTCTTCATTCATATGTTGGTTCTAGTTTTTTTATATAATCTTCATTGAGAACTGAAAAAAAAGTCATCTTTTCCTCCAAATGAGCCTCATTTATGAGCTTTAAGGTTTCATTAATTCCATTCCATGAAGTCGTTTTATAGGTGTCGATATCCAAGAGCGACCCACTTAGAGTCTCACCTTTGTCCTGTCTTAAAGTTGCATGGTCTACAATTTTTACGCCGGTAATAAAATTTCCAGTTTCCAAAAGGAAGTGAAGATTTTTATGCTTGGTTATGAAGGGACTTCCGTCGGCTGACAGATCAATTCTAATATTATTCCAAATGTCATCTTCAATTAAATTGATATATCTGACTCCTATTCTTGTAAAATTACTAATAAAATCTTTTTTGACTATTTCTTTTAAACACGGCTGTATCGAACCTAAGAATGCTTCCCAACCCATGTAATCTCTCCTAGTTAAAAATGAAATGACCTTAGGGCCAACCTGCAGAAGAAAATTGCCCGCAGAAAGCCTGTAATGAGGTTGAAACCTTAATTGAGGATCTCGATTTCGGATCTCACCGGGGATATCTGCAACGGGTAGCCTTACCGCAGAGTTTTTAAAAATACTTGCTACGGCTTGATAAGCCACTCCAAAAACCGCATCCTCAGGAAGATTTGAATCAAATCTCAAGTCCACTATTGCTTCTACTATAGGACAAACTCCTATACGTTCTGGACATACTATGTTATTTCTTTGATCGAGCCACGTTGGCATGCTCTAAGTGTATCTAAAGTTAAGGTCGGTACAACATCAAAATGAAAATAACTTGTGTGTTGATGCCCACTTTTATAAAAAAGCTGACGAATCCAATAGCCAATTTTGACACTTTCAATATCATCAGTATACCTATTTAAGTTTAGCAAAGCCCGCGATTTCAATTCATCCGTCTTGGAGTTCATATCTCCATCACCGCCTCCAAAAATTAACGGCCTACTTGAGGGGGGGCATAAGGGGGGTCAAATATTCCTTACCACAGAGTAGCAAGCGCAGAAGGGGTCACCCCTTTTCTGAGCTGCGACGGGGGAGTTGTTGCGTCGCTGACGCGACGCGGGGATTACGCATTTTTTACCGTGGATTGAAAACCCACGGCTAGGTTGTATCCGCCCCTACGAGGCTTTAGATCTGGCTATCTGGTTTTGGGTCAAAAGCAATTATCTTTGACTGCGTAGAGTCGTTGCTGCCCAAAGACCATCTACACCGGGTATAATCCACCAGGCAATTTTGACATTTTTTGAGTTACTGATTCGGAAGAGGGGGGCTCAAAGCATCGGGGCCAGGACGAGGCTGACGATGGCCATGACGTTGATGAGGATGTTCATCGAGGGGCCGGAGGTGTCCTTGAGGGGGTCTCCTACGGTGTCACCGACGACACAGCCTTTATGGGCTTCGGAGCCTTTGCCGCCGAGGTGACCTTCCTCAATGTATTTCTTGGCATTGTCCCAGGCTCCGCCGGCGTTGGCCATGAAGAGGGCCAGCAGGATACAGCCCAGCAGAGCGCCGACGAGCATGCCTCCCAGGGTTTCGGCTCCGAGTCCGAAGCCGACGATGACCGGTGCTCCGACGGCTAGGAGGGCGGGCAGGATCATCTTGCGCAGAGCTGCGCGAGTGGCAATGTCAACACATCTGCCGGAGTCAGGCTCCGCTTTACCTTCCAGCAATCCGGGAATCTCCTTAAACTGGCGGCGAATCTCGGCGATCATTTCATAGGCGGCATCTCCGACCGCGTTCATGGTGATGGCTCCATTCAAAAAGGGAATGACTCCACCGATGAAGATACCGATCAAAACCATAGGATTATCCAGAGCCAGGTTAATAGCTGTTTCATGATTAGGATTGGAATTAATGACGTTGATATAAGCGGCAATCAGGGTCAAGGCTGCCAATCCGGCTGCCCCGATGGCAAATCCCTTACCGATGGCGGCAGTGGTATTACCCACCGCATCCAAGGAATCGGTTATCTTACGGGTTTCCTTGCCCATGTCTGACATTTCAGCGATTCCGCCAGCGTTATCGGCGATGGGTCCGTAGGCGTCAATGGCCATGGTAATACCAACTGTGGCCAGCATTCCGACGGCGGCAATGCCGACACCGTATAAATCCGCCTGCTGGAAGGAGACAAAGATGATCCCGGCGATGGTTAAGAGGGGAATGGCCACCGATTGTAGTCCAACTGCCAATCCGGTGATCATGACCGTCGCGGTGCCGGTCTCCGAGGACCGGGCAATCCGGCGCACAGGCTCTCCGCCGGTGTAATACTCAGTCACCAGGCCGATGACGACTCCGCCGACTGCGCCGGCCACGACACACCACCAAATCTGGATAGAGGCACCGAGCAGGTAAATTCCCAGGTAGGCCGCTGCCATAAAGAGGACCGCAGAGCCGATCGTGCCTATCCGAAGTGCTTCGGCGGGATTGCGTGCAGCAAATAATTTTACCCCCCCAATGCTGATCATCGAGCAGACCAGCCCGATCATAGCCAGAAAGAGCGGTATCAGCATCAGGATGTCGCGCTCCACTCCCAGGCCCGCAACAATTCCTGCACCCATGGTCGCCGCGATGGCAATTGTCGCCACTTGCGCCCCGCAGTAGGATTCGAAAATATCCGACCCCATGCCGGCGACGTCACCGACATTGTCTCCGACGTTATCGGCGATGACTCCCGGATTGCGCGGGTCATCCTCCGGAATGCCGGCCTCGACCTTGCCAACCAGATCGGCTCCCACATCTGCGGCTTTGGTAAAGATACCTCCACCGACCCGGTAAAAAAGTGCGACCAGGGAGGCTCCCATGGCAAACCCGTGCATAACGTGGGCGTCTTCCGGCGTCCGTCCGAACCAGATAAATAGCCCCCCGAGCCCGATCAGTCCCATCGAGGCAACTGTCAATCCCATGATCGATCCTCCGAAAAAAGCGGTAATGAGTGCCTGGGCGGCTCCCTGTGTCTTGGCAGCCACGGCGGTGCGGACATTGGCCTTGGTCGCAGAATACATACCGATAAAACCCGCCAGCGACGAACAACCGGCACCGACAAAGAAGGCCGCAGCTTCTTTAAAATCACCTTTAAGGAAGGCAATAGCGGCTCCCAGGATGATGGCAAAGATCCAGAGCAGTTGCAGCTCCCGCTTCATGAAAACCATGGCTCCCTGGTGGATCAACTGGGCAATTTCCGCCACGCGCCCTTCCCCTCCCGGACGCTTCACCACCATCTGGTATAAAATAAACGCCCCAGCCAGCCCGATCAGCCCCGAGACTGGAACCGCGTAAATTAAAAAACTTATATTGGTCATATCAAAACTTTCGTAAATCCAACTTGGTTTGGTCCTTTGCACTGCCCATTGGCAGACAATGAATTAAGCACATTAAGCAGACTTGAATACTCTGCAATGTAAAATTGAGAAAACCCACCATGCTGAGGATTTTTTCTGGAAAAACCTCCGATACAATGTAATTATTTAAATCGTGAACGATTTAGAGGTAAAAGATTCTAACCCAAGTAAATATAAACGCAAAACAACTATTATACCCGCACACGAGCTTAATCCTCGCATGCCACTCGTTGAAGAATTGGCCGACTTAACCATGTTCATTCAGCGACATCTGCTCATCTCTTTGGGCAAACAGACGGGCGACAGTAAGCTCTCCATCCCGCAATACACGCTTTTATCGTATCTGTCCTACCACAATGCCCTGAATATGGGTACCCTGGCCAAATTCATGGGACACACCACCCCGGCTACCACCGGCTTGGTTGAGCGCCTTTACAAGGCAGGACTCGTCGAGCGCATTACCAATGAATACGATCGGCGGGTGGTGTTTGTAGAAATTACGGACATGGGCCGTAAGCTCGTCAATGGCATGAGACGCGATGTTATTCGGCTATTGAAAGATGTGTCTGAAAAAATTTCTGAGGAAGACCAGCAGGCCTGGCTTCGGATTTATCGCACCATGCATGACTTTTGTGCGGAGCGTCGGGCCGCTGATGAGCAGTTGGCTCTAGAAGAAGAATGACCGCCTCCTCCTGTCCCGACCCCTTGATTTTCCAGGAATTTACCCGACCAGAGTGGTCTCACGCGTTCTTCTTAAGAGAAGAGGTGGAAATGTCACTTGAGGATCAGTTGAAATCCCATGGCTGGGACTCGGACAGCGCGGTACAGGCAGAGCAGACCCATGGCTCTGCAGCCGCACAGGTGGACGCGACACATCGCGGGCAGGTGATTACAGGCGTTGATGCTCTGATGACGCGGACTCCGGGGCTAGTTTTGGCCATTCGGGTCGCGGACTGTGCCCCGATTTATCTGGGAGATCCAGTGACCGGCAGCATCGCATTAATCCATTCCGGAAAAAAAGGTACGGCGCTAAATATACTCGGAGAGGTGGTGGAGCGCCTGCATTCGGAATTCAAGGTCGATCCCGGCCATCTCCTCTGCATGATCGGACCGTGTATCCGGCCCCCTGACTATGAGGTAGATATTGCGGCGGAGATCAGAGGCCAGGCGGGCGACGCTGGGATTCAGTGGGTTTACGATTGCGGGTTGAATACGGCGGCTGATTTAGGCAGGTTTTACTCCTATCGGGCCGAAAAGGGCAACACCGGACGTCATTGGGCGGTGCTGACGCTCAATTCCGGTTCCGGCACATAGCAACTGCAGAAAAGGTTCCGGTCCCCATAAACATTATCGACCCGGCCCACCGGCGGCCAATATTTGTTCTTCCTGACCCAATGGAGCGGATAAGCGGCCTGTTCACGGGTGTAGGATCGATCCCACTGCTCTGAGAGGAGAACCTCGGCGGTGTGCGGAGCGGATTTCAGAGGGTTGTCTTCCAGTGGCAATTTCCCATCCCGCACCGCGCAAATTTCATCATAGATCGCTTCCATGGCTTCACAAAAGCGGTCCAGCTCTTCCAGTGACTCGGACTCGGTCGGCTCCACCATCAGAGTGCCTGCCACTGGCCAGGACATGGTCGGCGCGTGAAACCCGAAATCCATCAGGCGCTTGGCGATGTCCTCGACTTCGATCCCGAACTCGCGGAAGCTGCGGCAATCGAGAATGCATTCGTGAGCGATTCGTCCCTTTGCTCCCCGGTAAAGAACCGGGTAATGGCGGTCCAGGCGCGATGCGATGTAATTTGCGTTGAGCATGGCCACGGCGGTGGCGTGGCGCAGCCCCTTCCCGCCCATCAGAGCGATATACGCCCAGGAGATGGCTAAGATGAGAGCACTCCCCCAGGGCGCGGCCGCCACCGGGCCCACCGCAGTGTCGCTGCTATTCAGCGGATGCCCGGGCAGATAGTCCTTCAGGTGTTCGGCCACGCCGATCGGCCCGACTCCGGGGCCTCCCCCGCCGTGAGGGATACAAAATGTTTTGTGAAGATTCAGGTGGCAGACATCGGCCCCAATAAGATGAGGAGTGGTCCATCCGACCTGCGCATTAAAATTGGCTCCATCCATGTAAACCTGTCCGCCCGCTTCATGGACCAACTGACAGACCTCGACAATGCCCTCCTCGAAAACACCATGTGTGGAGGGGTAGGTGACCATAATCGCCGCCAACCGCTCGCGGTTATCGGCAATCAACTGCTTAAGCACACCGACATCAATATTCCCTCCCCCGTCGCACGGAACCGTGATGACCCGATATCCGGCCATGACCGCGCTGGCAAAGTTAGTGCCGTGGGCGGACTCCGGGATCAGGCAGACTTCGCGGCACCCTTCTCCACGTTCCCGGTGGTAGTTCTTGATGGCCAGAAGCCCGGCATATTCCCCTTGAGAGCCGGCATTCGGTTGCAGGGAAACGGCGGCAAAGCCGGTCAGTTCCGCCAGCCAGTTTTCCAGTTGGTGAATTAATTCCAAGTAGCCTACCGTCTGGTCGAGCGGTGCATAGGGGTGTATGGCAGCCAAGTTCTCCCAACTGATGGGCATCATTTCAGCGGTGGCGTTAAGCTTCATGGTGCAGGAGCCCAGCGGAATCATGGACCGGGTCAGGCTGATATCCTTATTTTCCAGCTCCTTCAGGTAGCGCAGGAGTTGTGATTCCGAGTGATAAGAATGAAATACCGGATGGGTCATGTAATCGACCGTGCGGAGGTCATATCCGAGTTCCTCCTCACCGGGCATGGGAGCAACAGAGGTAGAGCCCGTCAGACATTCCACCAGCTTGTGAATTTCATCGGCATCTGTCTTTTCATCGAGGCTGATACCAATCCGGCCATCACCATAGCTGCGCAAATTATAACCAGCCTGCAATGCCTTGTTGAGGAGCACATCAGCCTCCCCGGCGTTAGCCGTCTGGATAATGACGGTATCGAAGACGGGATATCCACAGACATCCAACCCGGCCTGCGCCAGTGAGTCCGCCAACTGGCGGGCCTGACGGGCGATACCAAGTGCAATTTCCCGGAGCCGGTCCGGACCGTGATAAACCGCATAAGTGGAGGCGACTACGGCCGGCAGCACTTGGGCTGTGCAAATATTACTGGTCGCCTTGTCCCGGCGTATGTGCTGCTCGCGCGTCTGGAGGGAGAGCCGGAGTGCCGTTCTGCCCTCGCTGTCCTTGGAAACCCCGATCAGTCGCCCGGGAATTTGGCGCTTATACTTCTCCCGTGTGGCAAAATAGGCGGCATGAGGCCCGCCGAAGCCCATCGGCATTCCGAAACGCTGGCAGGATCCCACCACCACATCCGCGCCGAATTGTCCCGGTGGCTTGAGCATGGTCAATGCCAGCAGGTCGGCGGCCACGATCCATAAGGCTCCCTTTGCTCTGGCGGTCTGAATGCCCGGCATTTCCTCATTTATCTGCCCTACCGTATTCGGATACTGGCTGACCACCGCCACCCAGTTTTCCTCCCCAACCGATGCGGCCAGGTCAACCACCTGCACCTCAACCCCGAGCGCCCCCGCCCGTGTGCGCACGACTTGAATCGTTTGCGGATGGCAATGCTGATCAATGAGAATTTTCCCGGCCTCCGGCTTCTTGACGATTCCCCAGGCCATGGTGACGGCCTCAGCGACAGCGGTGGCCTCATCGAGAAGGGAGGCATTGGCCAAATCCATCCCGGTCAGATCCGTCACCATAGTTTGAAAATTTAGGAGGGCCTCCATTCTTCCCTGCGATATTTCCGCCTGGTAAGGTGTATAGGCGGTATACCAACCCGGGTTTTCCAGGATGTTTCTCTGAATAACCGGCGGGAGCACGGTGTCGTGATACCCCATGCCGATCAATGAACGCACGACGGTATTACGACTCGCAACCGATTTCAGGTGATCCAACATCTCCCGTTCTGATTTGGGCTCCAGGCCGCTGAGGATATCCCCGGCCCGGATGGCAGGGGGAACCACCTCATGGATTAGCTCATCCAGGGAATTGACCCCCAGTGATTTCAGCATCTGCTCTATTTCCTGTGCATCAGGACCAATGTGTCTTTCGGTGAATAGTTCGGGCATAAAGGTGACATACTTAACGCCATTTTGGCGGGGATGCAAGTAGGCTGTCCGGATCTTCGTCTGATTTATTCCGCATCCGATTTCGAGAGCAGCCACCTCATGCGCGATACGATGTGCGCCGGCATGTCATTGATTTCGAGTAGCGGTATATGATCCTCTTCGAGAATACGTCCGCTGGCATCGACCCAGAGAAAAGCCGGATCCGGCAGACGGACATCGATCAACCCGGTGCGGTCCCGGATGTCGAGCCCATACTCTTCCATGCGTTTAATCTCATCCGCCTCCAGACGCCGTGCCAGATCGAAGTAACGGGAGACCGTCGCCTCCTGATCGTGCAGAACGACAAAGGGGAGCGAATGTTCACTCAATGTTCTGAGTATATAGCGGGGCTGTTCCGGGGTCAGGGCTATGATCCGACAGCCAGAGCGTGTTAATTCCGGCTCCTTGTTCCTTAAGTCTTTGAGGATTTTAACCGACCGCGGGTGCCAGCCGCCCGGATAAAAAAAGAGCAGGCCCGGACGCCCATTGAAAGCTTCGGCCAGCTTGAAGTCTTCCCCGGAAGGCGAGACTAGAGTGACTTCCGGAATCCGGCGTGGCTTCCGCTCCTCATCACCCGCCGCTGTCCACACGCAGGACAGGAGCAGGTACAAGGACATCCACCGGAACCATTTCATGTGGAGGGGAATATTCTCAGCAGGCTGACCGGTGACGCGTGTTCATCCTGGAGTTCATCTTCGTAAAAAATCCGCAACAGATAGCCGTAGTAAGTGCGTTCCTGCTCTCCGGTGGCGTCAGACTTGAAATAGCGCGCCCGCAATACCTCGCTGGATCTCTCCTCCCAGTCAACTGTTTCACTTAAAAATCTGGCATCGATAGATGAGCGGATCAGACGACCATCCGGCAGCCGATCATAAAAGAAGAGCTGAATGCGCACCTTGCCTGGATCGACGGTGACTAGGGGATTATTCTTTTTCAGGATGAAGTCCTTCCGGATTTCCACCGGATCCGCCGGCAGGGGCTTGGGCTCTGTTTCGACAGTTTCCAGAATAACCACCCGCCTCGAATTTTCCAGCACCTCGGCACGGCGGTCCGCCTCAGATTCCATCTGGATGCGCTCCTCAATGATCGAGGCCCGTTCTTTAGCCAACTGCAAGGTCACCGCATCCGCAGGCTGGGCGGCGATGATCCGCTGCCAGTATCCCAGGGCGGATTGGGTATTTTCACGCGCCTCTTCGAGTAACGCGTAGTGCGTGAGGGCCAGGACATTTTCCGCGTCCCGCTTCAGGGCCTCCTGGAGTGCGGCTTCGGCCAGGTTGAAATCCCCTTCCCGCCGATAACGCCGGGCGTCCTCGATGAAGCGCCGCACGTTACTCTGCATCGACTCCGCACCGCCCACTTGCAGCCTCCCGTCAATTTCCGGACGGGGCAAGTTACTGAGACTGGTCACCAATTCCCGTGGCCCCTCCAGCTCCAATTTTGTCCGCCCGGAAATGACCCGGTCCTCGGTTTTGATCAGAAGTCGCCCGAACCAGAAAATCGCCAGCAAGGCGATGATTTGGAAAAGGATAAAAAATCCGACCAGGTAGAGACCGATGGAATAGGTTTTCGGCCGCAGGCGTTTACGGAATGGAGACGGCTCTGACTTTGACATTGCTTTTCTTAGTATTCCACATCCCGCCCGGCAAATCTAGCAGAGCTTTCAAAAATTCACTTCCCGGTCGGAACCGGAAAGGTTTCGAGGGTGAGAAAATCCTGCTCGCTGAGCAGGAAACCCACATCCGAGCCGACAACACGTCCCAGGAACTGACCGCCCGACTCCGCGAGGCGAAACTCGATGATGCTTGTTTCCCCGCCCTCCTGAATCCGGAGAGTCAGATCGGGCTGTCGAAACCTGGAGGCGTCCACCTCAAACCGCCCCTGGGCTCGAAGTGATTGCAGGAGAGAAATCTGCCTTTGGATAAAATCCTGCTGGATGGTTTTTTCCGTTTGCGTATCGACCCACATTCCCTGCTCATCCCGCTCCACCACCAGTCCCTTATCCGAGCGCACCCACTCCAGACGATCCGGCTGGTCCGAGACCAGGGAGATCTGGCGCGGATACCAGTCATAAACACTGACCGGGGTCAAATCATCCATGCGGCGGTTCATCTCCAGCAGAAATGGCTGGTAGGTGGTGGTGGTCATCTGCGTATCTTCCGTGCGTTTTCCGAATGCGATCTGATATCGATCATCCTCTGTGCCGATTTCAATGGTCGCTTGCACACCGCTCTTAAATTCCTTCATGGCTTCGGACTCCGGGGCCGGCAGGGCCTGGAAAGTCGTGGCCCGGGCTTGCAGCAATGCATCGAGAAAATTGGTGATGCTGTCTGTGTCCATTCGGATTTCCGGCTGCCCGTCCAGGTGCCAGCCTGCCTCCTCATCACGGATCACGGTAAACGCCTCCTGGCCCATGCTGGAATTAACCTTGATCGACTTGATCTCCTGCCCGGTGTTCACGGGCAGGAGCCGCTTGTCACGCGTGGTGGCAATGATGTTGGCCAGACTGTCCTTGAGTGGCTTGGGAACACTGTAAACCATCTGATACGTATTGGAACTGGCGTAGATCAAATCCTCATCCTCTTCCTTGACGTTCCCGAACCGGAGGATGTGCCTTTTCTCATCGGATTCATGAAATTCCACCGCCAACGCCGGATTATTCAATCCGAAGGTCGCCAGATCACCGGCCTGATCGTCGACAAATTCCCGCACCCGCGCCCCGGTCACGGTCGCCAGGTAGCTCTGTAATCCGGTCAGATCCACCGGGCTGCCAAATGGCTTGGCGATCGCCCATTGCTCTCCGCTCCGCTCCAGACGGATTTCCTGCTCCCCCTGGCGCACCACTACCGTATTGATCGCATCCGTTTCCAGTTCGATGAGCCGCTTGCTTCTCCAGAAGGCCAGCGGGTTTTCCAGGAGTTCCGGTATCGCCTGATCAATGATGACCACCTCCGAACGGGAATTATGCTTCAACCGTGCATAGACTTGTCCGGGACGGACGGTTTCCACCCCGATGACCAGCTCATACGTTTCTTCCCCCGCCTTGAGTCTGATTGATGATCCCTGGCGATTTAACCCAAAGAGTTCGATTTGTTTGTCCGCATTCTCGACTTGGGACAAGTCAAGGGTGCGGTTGATCCGGGCAAATTCGATATCCGATAGGAGCGAGCTTATCGATTGCTCATCCGCCGGGTACTGGATGGGTTTTTGCAGGCTCCATCCCCGGCCCGTATTTTTCCGGATCCGGATACTGGTCTCATCGCGCACCAGCGAGACCTGCGAAATTTTTTCCCGGTCGATCCGGAAGAGTCGTTGGTTGCCGGATTCATCGCGTGCAGGCGGTCCTTCCTGATTAAGAAAATAAATTCCGCCCAGCAGCAGAACCGCAATCAGAACAATAATACCCAGTGAACTCGTTTTCATACTCAGGCGTCACGGTTAATGGCGACGGCGGAGCCAGGAGAGCACGATGGCCGTCAGTGCCAGCAGAATCATGACTCCGTTAACAATCCCCAGGGTGGAGGTTTCGGTTCCTTCGAGTGATAGGTTGTACTCCCGGGGTGTTTTGGGAGAGATGCCGAGTTTATTCTCCCTTTCCAGCATCCAGTTGACCAGATTGACGATGGCATCCACCTGGCTGCCCTGGAGGGTTTCATTGATGAGGAAATTGGCGCTGCCGAGGAGCGCGATGCGGTCGCCCTTGAGCTGAACTTCACCGCCTGAAACACGCCCCTCATCAACCAATGCGCCCACCACCAATGGGCCAGCCTGGTCTTCATCTTGATTGAATTTAACCTTGTCGTCCAGGGCTCCAGTCTCGCCCCAGTAACTTTCGGGGGTTTTCATCAATTCAACCCGTTGACCAAGTGTGGCTTCATTTTCCAATTCTAAAAATTCAATCGAGCGGCAGGAGCCCAACTCCATTTGCATCCCCGTCCCCGAGCTGCGCGTCCAATGGACCGACGGGTGATCGGCAAAGTCGGCCACCACCGTCTGGGTAATCGTCCGCATCTGGCCGAGAAATTCCACGTTGACCAGGAGCACGTCATTGCGGAAGCGGATGCCGTAGGGTTCCTCCAGAAATGTCTCTAGCCCGGTCTCCGTCTGCGGGTCGAGCATGATCAACAGCCTCCGGGCTTGGCTGTCACCGGGTTCGATGTAGAGCTTGAGCATCTGGACCTCCTCCGGCAGCAACCGGGTGCGAGGGCCGGCAATGACCAGCAGTTCACAATCCGTGGGAATGGTCCCCTCCTTGATCAAATTCAGGGTCTTGATGTCAGCATTCTGCCGGGCCAATCGCGAGGCGATTAGCGAATAGCCCAGACGATCCTGATCACTTGACTCCGGATTGTATTCCCCGTGCCCGGTCAGAAAGTAAATGCCCGATTTTTCCTCTTCCGTCACCGAGAGAATGGTTTCCGTAATCGCGGATTCCGCCGTGAAGGTCCGCACCCGAGGCGGCACCCCGTAGTTCATCATGTTGGATGTTTCCACATCAGCCAGCTCGGAATAGTTGACCACCCGGTGCTGGTCCCCGGCCTTAATGATGAGAACATTCTCCGCGATGTTGAGCTTGAATTCCTTGGCAATTAATTGCGCTTCCTCGAAATCCAGCTCCGGGTCGATCCGGCGCACCTGCACCTTGCCTCCAGAATGATATTTAAATTCCTCCAGAATGCGTTCGACATCGTAGGAAATGAGATTGGAGGCGACATCCGTGCCCGGAGAAAAATAGTTGATGATCGACACCTCATTTTTGAGTGCTTTCAGGACGTTGATCGACTGGCTCCCGAGTTCCGTGTAATCGGTTCCAGAATAGTTTTCCCGGTAGTATTTCTGGCTGCCCAGGTAATTGACCGCGATGAAGATGAGCAGAAAGAGGGCGATGGCGATGTAGTGATTCAACCGCCATTGAAATCTGGATGCTGGTTTGTTTTTCTCCTTCTTCATAATCCTTATGTTTTCAACCTCCGGGCTGCCAATGACCGCTGGGTCAGGGCCAGTAGAAGCAGGGTTGAGGAGAGGTAGAAGACCAGCGGACGGGTGTCCAGCACCCCTTCACTGTAAATAATCATGTGCTGAATGATGAGGATATAGTCGAGAAATGATTCCCAGAAGGGATGGGTAGTCCGATACCTCAGCAGCCCGATAAAGAAGATAAATAAAATACTCATCATCGATAAAAAGGCGGCCATCATCTGGCTCCGGGTCAGGGATGAAACATAGAGCCCGAGCGAGCAAAAAAACATCCCGTAGAGCAGAAGCATCCCGTAGGTAAGCACATGCTGCGCTGTTGGAATCGGCACCGCATTATCCGTCAGCCATTGAAAGACAAAGATGTCAATGACCGCCGGCAGCATGAGCGCAAAATAAAATATGAGCGCAGCGAAAAATTTCGAGAGCACCACATCCAGATCCGTCACCGGCGCGGTCATGAGCATTTCAATCGTTCCGGACTTAAATTCATCCGCCAACAGGCCCATGGTCAACAGCGGAGCAATGATCAGGATCGGGAACCAGATCGGCAGACTGCGGAATATCAGCTGTAATAAGTTGAGATGAGTCACCTGTTCCAGATTGACCGCCGCCCCCATGACCACAAAGAGCATGAAGAGTGACATCAGCAGGAGCATGACATAGGTCACCGGAGAGTTGGCCAGGGCGGCAAGCTCGCGACGTAACAATATCCAGAAAGCCCGTGTCATTCTTTGGTCAACTCCACAAAAACATCTTCCAACGTCGCCCGGTCCCGGTGAAATTCACGCAGGGGCCAGCGTTTTTCCTTAATCAGCGCATCGACGACTGGACGGGCATCCTCTCCGGGCTTGCTGATGCACTCGAAGTGGTTCCATCCATCCTTGACACCGACCACCACTACCCGCGACACCTTTTCCAGGCTGGTCAATTCACGCAGGATCTCCTGATTGTCTCCCTGAACCTCGATAAAAAGCGATCCACTCTGGACCCGTCGGGAGAGGTTCTCCAGGGTGTCCGAGGCTTCGATCGTTCCCTGGTTGATGATGATAGCCCGGCTGCAGACACTCTCCACTTCCGTGAGAATGTGGGTCGAAAGCAGGATGGTGTGGTTATCCCCCAGATGCTTGATCAGCGACCGCACCGAGCGGATCTGGTTCGGATCCAGTCCCGCCGTCGGCTCATCCAGAATGAGAAGATCTGGATCATGGACCAGCGCATCCGCCAGCCCGACACGTTGACGGTAGCCCCGCGAGAGATTGCCGATGGTTTTTTTTGCCACCTCTTTCAGTCCACAAATATCCATGACCTCAGCGACCCGGCTCTTGAGCTTTTTCGAAGCCACCCCCTTGAGCGCCGCCCGGTATTGCAGAAACGACCTCACCGGCATTTCCGTGTATAAAGGAACATTTTCCGGCATATACCCGATCATCCGGCGCACCTCGAGCGCCTCGGAGAGCACATCCCGTCCTCCGATCCGGATCGTGCCCGCACTGGCGGGCAGGTAGCCGGTCAGCATCCGCATCGTCGTGCTTTTTCCCGCACCATTGGGGCCTAGAAAACCGACAATCTCCCCGCGGTCCACCTCAAAGCTGATTCCGCGAACCGCTTCCGTCCCGGCAAACCGCTTGTGCAAATCACTTACTACTATCATTATTTTAAATACTTAAATTGGTGTAAAAATTAGTTAGTTACCCCGCCTTGTCAAGACCATCCATGAGGCGGGCAATTCCGTGCCAATCCACCCGTAAACCTACGGAACAAGGTCAGAGAAGCGACTTAATTCAAATGTTTACAACAGGTGGGAAATCTATGACGTTGAACGTGATGTGGGCTAGCTACGATGTTAATCACTATGTCATCTTGCGTTCACACCAACCAAACACAACCATTTAAACCACACGAACAAAATAAGGGTATTGATAGCCATCCTGACTGCTTTGCCGATCGCCCCAACGAAGGCGACCTGCAATAAGCGATACCGAACTTGACAGGCTATGCTGTCGGCCTATGGTTGACCTATGTTAAAGAATCCCCCAACTCCACCGACCCAGTCCCAACCTCCCCCACGGCGGGCCACGATTTTTCGCAACGGTCGCAACCAGGCCATCCGCATTCCGCGGGATTTTGAATTTCAGGCAGATGAGGTGATGGTGGCGAAAGACGGCAACCGTCTGATTCTGGAGCCGGTCAACAGAGAGCCTTCTCTATTCGAGGTATTAGCCACGCTGGATCCGTTGGATCAGGAGTTTCCCGACGTTGACGATGGCCTTGGCAAGTTGGACGAAATCAAATTCTAGAACAATTCGATGGCTTTTACTCACATGCTGGACACCAACATCGTGTCCGATCTCATTCGAAACCCGTCCGGGATCGTTTCCGAGCAGATCAAAAGAGTCGGTGAACGCTCGGTTTGTGTGAGCCTCATGGTCGCCTCCGAGGTGCGCTTTGGCTGTGTCAAGAAGGGGTCGGCACGCTTGACCCGCCAAGCGGAGGCGATCCTCAACGCACTTCCGATATTGGCCTTGGAAGTTCCTCTTGATCACGAATATGCCACCATCCGGGCGGATCTGGAATTGCGCGGTTTACCTATAGGCCCCAACGATCTGCTCATCGCCGCCCACGCCCGGCTTCTGGGCTTGGTTCTGGCGACCGAGAACACACATGAATTTAGTCGGGTCCCCGGACTTCAGGTCGAAAATTGGCTCACTCAATGATCAAAAACATCGAAGTATCCCAAACCATGAAATCCCTCGGTGCCATCGTCCCCGACGGCTGGCATGCTGGATACGTCGGCTACGGCCCGCAGAACTCCGGCATGACCACCGGCTTCCTCAGCACCAAGCCGTTGCTCCCCGTGCTAACCGATACCGGCCAACTCGAACTCGCCCCCTACCAGGACGCCATCCCCGACACCAAACCCATCGGCTGGATCAACCTCAAGCAATGATGGACCGGGCCACACGGCGGGCCTTCCTTACTCTTCTCCATCGCCACCACCTCCACGGTCACGGCGACCGCGAGTGAAGCCATGGCGAAACTCTTCTTCAGGGCGGTAGTGGAACAGCTGCCTTGAACAGCAAAACCCCAACTCGTTCCACCCAGCCTTTTACCTTCCCAGGTCTGAGATCGCATTTATGCTTCGCTTCGCATCCTCTTCACTTGCGGCAGGGAATCGAAATGATCGTCGTCGCTGAGGAGTGTCGCGCCGCTGACGTGTGCGGTGGCAGCGATCCAAACGTCATTCGTGGGGATCTTGGTTCCTCTCTGCTGGAGATAATTCATGAACAGCCCGAAGCAGTCGGAAATATCAATGTCGGGTGTGACCAACTCAACGGCATCCTGTCCCAGAAAATCCATCAGTACCCCCTTGTTTTTCTGAAACCGATCCCCGCCATGGAAACCGTGAAAAAGTTCACCGATCACGATCACGGGGACGATGATCTTGGAAGCCTGGGAAATTCGTTCATTCCACAGACCACTCCGGAGCCAGTCGGAGTAAGCATTCGTATCCAGCGCTACTTCCATGAGTCTTCATCGATTCGGTTGAAGACCTCCATCCGCTTGTTCCAATCCTCTCCGAACTCATCCGGGCAAGTGCCGGCAAAACGCTCCAAGCCGTTGGTTCTCTTTTTATCAACGATACCCAAGCCGTTTTTCACCGCCTCCTTTAGAACCGTATTCATCGAAACCCCGCGATCTGCCGCCTTGGCTTTGGCTGCGGTCACCCATTCATCTTCCAACTGTCGAATAGTCACTTGAGTCATGCATGCACTCTACACAGAAAGTGTATGCAGTCAACTCCTCACTCGAAAATAGGTTAGAATGCAGCACCCCAAAAGATCCCAAAAGGAAATTTCCTAACACCCAATTTCCATTTCGCCCTCACCCGCTTTTCCCTCGGAATGGGAGGCTGGGGGAGATCGGCATGTGGGGTGTGTAAAATTAATGGGGTCTGACCTTTTTTGCATAACTTGGAACTTGAAACTCCCGCGCCAATCCGTTCCACTTATCCTTCATGCAAATCATAGCCGTGGCGAATCAAAAGGGTGGGGTGGGTAAAACCACGACATCCGTCAACCTGTCCTCGGCACTGGCGGAATTGGGGAAGTCAGTTCTGCTCATCGACCTCGACCCGCAGTCCAATGCCACCAGTGGACTTAACCATCCCGCACTTCCCGGCACCTCGATCTACGCCGCTCTTACCGGAGATACCCCCGCCCGTGACCTGGCCCAACCCACCGAGACCGAAAACCTCTTTATCATCCCCTCTGAAATCGATCTCGCCGGGTGCGAAGTGGAAATCGCCCGTCTCGACAATCCGCTTATCCAGCTCCGCGAGGTGCTCAACCCCCTGCGGGCTTCGAGCGATTTCGAATTCGCTTTCCTCGATTGTCCCCCCTCCCTCGGCATTCTCATGACCAACGCCCTCGCCGCCGCTGACTCCCTCCTCATTCCGGTTCAGTGCGAATTTTATGCCCTCGAAGGCATTTCAAAGATCCTCGACCTGATGGAAAAAATGCGGGATCCCTCTATCAATCCCCAACTTCAACTCCTAGGTGTCCTCATGACTATGTATGACACCCGCACCCGCCTCTCCCAGCAGGTGGTGGACGAAATTCAGAACCACCTGCCCGATCATATCTTCAAAACCATCATCCCCCGCTCCATCCGCCTGAGCGAAGCCCCCAGCTTCGGACAATCCGTCCTCACCTACGACCCGCACGGTGCGGGTGCCCAGAGCTACCGGCAATTGGCCAGCGAATTAATAGAACGCACCGCTAAATAAATCGGGGACTCGTTGTGGTCGGGGTGAAAAAAGATTGCGGAGCGGCGGTGAACGTAAGATACTATAACTAGCAT
>CAYTLD010000004.1:21083-36877 GCA_964438585.1 uncultured Blastochloridaceae bacterium
CGGGGTGAAAAAAGATTGCGGAGCGGCGGTGAACGTAAGATACTATAACTAGCATGATGTTCCTTTATGCGCCCGTAGCTCAGCTGGATAGAGCATCAGTTTCCGGAACTGAGGGTCACAGGTTCGAATCCTGTCGGGCGTAGGCAAAGCCTGCGCGGGATAGGTCCACTTCTTTAACAGGCTTGAGAACGAGAATTCGTGGATGGCAAAGCCCTTGGGCGTGGCATCTGCACGGTGCGAGGATCGATTTTTTCATATCCTTGTAGTCTCTTTCGTAGGAGGCGGATGCTGTGGTTGATGTGCCAATCAGGGCGGCCATGAAAATGGTGCAAATCCCGGTGCGAACAATTTTCTCGATCATGTTTTTTTCCTTGAGGGTGGTCGTGTCACGTTAGATGCATTTTATAATGACGCTGTTTTCGTTTGCAACCATCCCCGGTGGTTTTCATCCAGCCCGGGGGCAAGATTCTCATAAACCTCTCGGTGATATTCATTTAACCATTCAACTTCTTCCTCATCGAGGAGTTCTTTGGTGATCAGATGCCGGTCAATGGGGCAAAAGGTGATGGGTTCAAAAGTCAAAAAGTCACCTCCCCCGGAGGATGAAAGCGCCTCGTCCCGACGCGCAATCATCAAATTCTCCAGCCGCACACCGAATTCTCCCTCTTTGTAGAAGCCCGGTTCATTGGACAGCACCTGCCCGGGATGCAGCGGGACCTCAGGAGCCCGAGGAGAGAGATAAACGGGCCCCTCATGCACACTGAGAGAATGCCCCACCCCGTGCCCGGTTCCGTGTTTGAAATTGCGTCCGCTGTCCCAGAGCGCCTTCCGGGCTACCATTTCTATATGCTTACCGGTGGATCCCTGAGGAAACTTGATAATAGTCATGGCGATTAACCCCTTGAGAACGCGCGTGAATACGTCACGTTCCTCCGGAGTCGGCTTTCCCAAAGTCACGGTGCGGGTTATGTCTGTTGTGCCGTTGTGATAATGGCCGCCGGAATCCAGCAGCAGGATTCCCCCGGCTTTGAGTTCAACATCGGTTTCAGGACATGACTCATAGTGAATGATAGCCCCGTGTCCGGCATAGCCGGCAATGGTGGAAAAGGACTCTCCGATGAAGCCCTCTCCTTCCGAACGAAATTCAGCCAGTTTACGGCTCGCGGACATTTCCGTAACTCCTCCCTCCGGGACCACTTCCTCCAGCCATTTTAAAAATCGCACCATGGCGATACCATCCGTGATGTGACAGCTCCGGAACCCCTCCAGCTCAACAGAGTTTTTGACCGCTTTCAAATCCGCAATCGGTGAACGTTCCTCAAAGACCGGAACCCCTTCCCCGATCTGCTGCACCAGCCACTGGCTGGTCGTTCCGGGATCGATCCAGATTCTCTCCTGGCCCACATCCAGATTCCGGGTGAAAGCGGCAATGTCTTCATAAGGGCGCACCGTGACCAAGCCTTGTAAATGCTCCTCTACTGCTTTTGCCATGCGCTCCGGCTCGATGAAAAGGTAAGCCGCATCGCTGGTCACCGCCGCGTAGGCGATGAAGACCCGGTTGTGCGGAATATCACTCCCTCTGAGATTATAGAGCCAGGCGATCGCGTCCAAGGTGGAGATAAGATGCGCACAGCAGCACTTTTGGGCCAACTTTTCTCTGACCGCTTCCAGCTTATCCCCGATGCTCTGCCCGGCAATTTGCAATGGAAGAATCTCAATGGGCGGGTGGGCTCGTCCCGGCTGATCATCCCAGATCTCATCCACCAGGTTGGATTCCAGATAGCGTAATGAGCCTCCCCGTGCGGTCAGTGCCTTTTCCAATAACGCGGCGGTCTTGGAGGTCAACACCCTCGGGTCCACCCCTAAAGCACCACCTCCCGCGACTTTTTCGGCTATCCAATCCGGCATCTCGGGAACACCCGGTTCCTCTTTCTTATAAAGATCGATTCCTGATCCCTGAAGTTGCTCCTCCCCCTGTATAAAGTAACGGCCATCGGTCCATAAGCCTCCCTCATCGAGGGTGATCACCACATCACCGGCGGATCCCGTAAACCCGGATATGAATTCCCTCCGTTTCCAGCCTGCCGGAACGTATTCGTTGTTGTGGGGATCCGCAGACGGAATCAGGTAAGCCTGAATTTCATGCTCTTTCATCAGAGCCCTTAAACGGGAAACTCTGTCGATGATTTCGTTATTATTTTTTGGGTAGGAAGTGATGATATTCATAAACCTTTAAAGATAAGGTGAAGCTATAAGCCGGTCCAAATGTGGTGGCAAGAACATCCTCAACCAACACAGGGCTTACGCATCAAAATAGAAGCAGACGGCCAAAGGCGTGTCGCCCGCTCATCTTGAATGTTATAGGTATAACATTCAAGATGAGCGGGCCAGTGGTCAAGGGTAGGGTGCTGCGTCGATGCGAGCAGGAAGCCAGGGATAGTTAGGCTCGGTTAAAGATTTGATGCGTAGGCCCTGACAACCATCGACACGCTGGGGAAACGTCCTTGCCCATCTATCGTTGGAGATAAGGAACTGAACGCGCTCGCGCATTTCCGGATTCGGAACAGATATAGACAGCTTCTAAGTCCCGAGGCGCTGCTCCAGATCTTCTTTCAAGGAAGGGGAACTCGGATCGATTGCCGGCCCTACGACAATTTGGCAACGGGTGAAGGGGCGTGGGATCTGAAAGCGGTCCCAGCTTTTTAATTCCCATTTTCGGTGGTAACGGACCGTGACGGGGAGGATGGAAGTGCCGGTTTTTTGCGCGAGGGCGATCACTCCCGGCTGGACCTTATAGACCGGGCCGCGGGGTCCATCGGGGGTGATCCCGACATCCTGGCCTGGCTCCTTGAGTTTGCTCATTAGTTCGCGCAGCGCGTCGCCGCCAAATTTGGACGATGAGCCGCGGGCGGCACCGATGCCGAATCGTGCGGCAATATCCGCGATCAGCGTGCCGTCCCGGCTGCGGCTGATCATGACGGTCAGTGACCTCTCCCGGTATATTGTTTCGCAAAAATAAGGCATCATCAGAATCCGGTTGTGCCAGAAGGCAAAGAGGACTCCGTCCCGCTCCGGATTATTCAATACTCCGTCAGGATCTTCGACCCGGACGGTCAAGGTCATCCCGAGCAGGCGGATGAACCCCGCCGCCAAGGGCGGGAGCGCCCAGGGGATCACCTGTTTTTTCACCCAGAGGGAGAACTTTTTCCGGAGGGGTTTCAATGTTCAACCCTCAACTTTCAACGTCCAACATCCAATGGTTACGCCTCACGGGGCTTGAGGAGGGGGAAGAAGAGGACATCGCGGATGGATTCCGCACCAGTTAGGAGCATGGCCAGGCGGTCGATACCCAGTCCGAGGCCTCCAGCGGGCGGCATCCCGTGCTCGAGGGCGGTGAGAAATTCCTCATCGATTTTCTGCATTTCCTCCCCGGCCTGATCGAGCAGGCGCTGCCGCTGGATCTCGGGATCATTGAGTTCACTATAACCAGGGGAAATTTCCTGCCCGTTGATAATGAGTTCATAGACATCGACCAGCTCCGGGTTGTCCCGGTTTTGTTTCGCCAGCGGGACCAGTTCCTTGGGCAGGTGCGTGACAAAAAGCGGATTCACCTGCCTGGCTTCGACTAATTTCTCAAATACCTGATTGGTGACTTCGTAATCGGCGAGTTCGGGCAGAATTTCCAGAGAAAAGTCGTTTTCAGCTTTGACCCGTCTCTGTTCCGGGGTGAGATCGAACCAGTCTTTCCCGGCCACTTCCCGAATGCACTGATGGTAGGTCTTACGCTCCCAGGGGGGAGTCAGGTCAATGGTCTTTCCCTTGTCCGACGTCTCATCGTCCCCGGGCGGCGAAAAAGTCAGCACCGTTCCGCCGGTCAAGGTGCGGGCCAGGTGAACGATCAACCCTTCGATCAGATCCGCCATCCCATCGTGATCCGAATAGGCCTGGTACAATTCCAGCATGGTGAATTCGGGATTATGTTTGCGCGAAATCCCCTCATTGCGGAAGTTCCGGTTCAGCTCGAAGACCCGGTCATAACCACCCACGAGCAGGCGCTTGAGATAAAGTTCCGGAGCGATCCGGAGAAAGAGATCAATTCCCAGTGCCTTGTGGTGTGTCTTAAAAGGTTCAGCGGCCGCACCTCCGGCCACGGCCTGCATCATCGGAGTCTCAACTTCGAGGAATCCCCTCTCCTCCAGGTAATTGCGGATTTCCCGGATCATCCGGAAGCGGGTCGTCAGCACGGCTTTACTCTCGGGGTTGGCAATCAAATCAAGATAACGCTGGCGGTAACATTGCTCGACATCCGACAGCCCATGCCACTTGGCCGGCAGCGGGCGCAGGGCCTTCGAGAGAAAGGTAAAGTGCTCAACATGGATGCTCTGCTCTCCGGTGCGGGTCGTGAAGCATTTTCCCTCGACCCCGATAAAGTCGCCCAGATCGATGTTTTTAAAAGCCGCCTGCTCATCTTCGGGCAGCTCGCTGACCTTGAGGTAGATTTGCAATTTCCCCTCCTGATCGAGCAAGTGAATAAAATGACTTTTTCCCATGTCGCGATGAGAAATGATGCGCCCAGCAAAGCGAACTTGCTTCCCCTCCTCGAAGTTGCCCAGGATGTCGCCGCTCGATAACGTGTCCGTAAAGGCAGCTCCAAACGGGGCCACCCCCATGTCACGAAGCGCGGCTAGCTTCTTTTGTCGCACGGCCAATTGATCAGTTGATTCGGATTCTGACATAAGTGATCACGCTAGGTCCTGACTGATAACATTCAAGTTCCAAGAACAAGGTAGGGAGGTCTCTCCGAGACCTCCCTACCATTCTATTTTCTGGCGAAGCGGCGCTCGAGTTCCTCGCGGCTGAAGAGAATCATCGTGGGCCGTCCGGCGGGGTCGGTGTAGGGCAGGTCGCAGGTGTGGAGATCATTGAGGAGGCGATCCATTTCCGGACCGGAGGGAAAGGGCATGCGCCGGGCCGCCTGGCGGGCGTAGCCGGCCGCCAGTGCCTCGTCGGCGAGGGAGGCGGACTTCCTTCCGCCTCCTCCGGACATAAGCGACTGGATCAGCTCGCGGATGAAGGTAGCCACCTCGGTGCCGGATATTTGCGGAGGCAGAGCATCGACAAGAAAGGTGGTTCCGCCCAGTTCGGCCACCCCGAGGCCGAGGATTTGCAGCCGGTCGAGACTGGCGCGGGTCCACTCCGCCATCTCGGGAGAGAGTTCGATGTTGACGGGAACGAGGAGGCGCTGGCTGACAGGAGCTTCCGCGCGCAGTCGCTCCAGGGATTCTTCGAAAAGAATGCGCTCCTGAGATGCCCGGACATCGATCATGACCGCTCCTTGATCGTTTTCGGCAATAATATAGCGGTCGAGCATAGTGCCAAGAATGGTGAGGTCGTGGTTCTGATGCCGTGCGGCGTCCGCATCTCTGGACCGGGCGGTAAATCCTGTCGCCACGGCCTCCCCGGAGCCTGTATCCTCCCGCTTATTCCTCTCTGCATTTTCCGCGCTCTCCACACTTTCTCGACTTTTTCCACTTTCTCCGCTTTTTCCACTTTCCCTCTTTTCCACCTGAACCAGTGGCTGTTGTTCGTGACGCGGGCGGGCCCATTCGATCCGCGGCCCGGTGCGGCTGGGTGGGTTGGTCGGGTTGGAAGAAAAAGCGGGCCGCGATGACGCGGAGGCATTGAGGAGTGTGCGCGCCACCACACCGGCCACCAGGCTCCGGATCCGGGCTTCGTCACGGAATTTGACCTCCTGCTTGGCGGGGTGGACGTTGACATCGATTTCTCCGGCAGGCACATCGACGAAAAGGACATAGACAGGATAGCGTCCCTTGATCAGCGATTGCCGGTAGCCTTCGAGAATGGCAAACTGGATGCCCCGGTGGGAGATTTTGCGGCCATTGACAAAAATGAGAGATTCCTGCCGGTCGCTGCGGCTGACACCCGGACGTCCGATGCGCCCCCTCACCTGCCAGGACCGATCCTCTTTTTCCAGAAGAAGGGTATTCCGTTCCCATTCCCGACCCAAGACCTGGCGGACACGCTCATTCCAGTCGGCCACGGCGGGATAATCGAATCGCTGCGACTCACCCCGGTAGTGGAAGGCCACCTCCGGATTGGCCAGAGCCGCCGCTTGAAAGGCCTTCTCACAGTGGGCCTGTTCGGTCAGATCCGATTTGAGAAATTTACGACGCCCCGGTGTGTGAAAAAAAATCGAACGCACCTCGATATGAGTTCCGGGCGGGCAACCCGCGTCCTGGACGGCTCTGACTTTTCCTCCATCGACGATCACTTCCGTCCCGGCCACGGCGTCCGCCTCCCGAGTCCGCAAGGTGAAGCGGGAGACCGAGGCGATGCTGGGCAGTGCTTCCCCGCGGAATCCCAGGGTCATGACATCCTGCAAGTCCTCGGCGGAATGAATTTTACTGGTGGCATGGCGCTCCAGCGACAGGAGCGCGGTCTCACGTGACATCCCGGAGCCGTTATCACTGACCGATACCAAGCTCCTGCCGCCACGGCGTATATCCACATGAATCGCGGAGGCACCCGCATCCAGTGAATTATCGAGCAATTCCTTCAGGACCGAGGCCGGCCGCTCCACCACCTCACCGGCGGCGATGCGGTTGGCGGAGGTGTCATCGAGGATACGTATTGTCGCCCTACCCGTCATAGCGAATGATATGAACTATGAGTCCAGATCGACACCCAATTCGTCCAGCAGGCGATCCAACTCTGATCCATCCGTGTAGATAATTTCGATTTTTCCTTTATGCGCCGACCCGACCACGCGCACCCGGGTGCCGAGTTTTCGTTTCAGGGCAGTTTCGACTTCCTTCCAGTCGGCGCGAGAACCTGATTGACCGCGTGCGGGTTTTTTCTGGGTTCCGGAGGCTTTGAGTGACCGGATAAGGGCCTCGGTCTGGCGGACGGAGAGATCTTTTTTGATAATCTCACGGGCGGCCAAGGCCTGTTGTTTTTTATTCTCGATGGACAGGAGCACCTTGGCGTGTCCGACCGAGAGGCTGCCCATTTTCAGAAGTTCGAGTGAGGAGGCTTCAAGGCTGCGGAGGCGGAGGGCATTGGCGACGGCGGTGCGGCTCTTGCCCACCTTTTGCGCGATTTGCTCCTGAGTGAGATCGAAGGCCTCGGCCAGCCGGGCGTATCCGTCGGCCTCCTCGACCGGGTTGAGGTCGGAGCGCTGGAGGTTCTCGACCAGCGCCATCTCCAGCACCTCCGAGTCATCCGCCTGGCGGACAATGACCGGAACCTTCTCCCGCCCGGCCGCTTGCGAGGCGCGCCAGCGGCGTTCCCCGGCAATCAATTCGTATTTGGAACCCTGGGGGCGGACGATGAGCGGCTGGATGACTCCCCGCTCCCGGATGGAGGCCGTCAATTCTTCCAAATCATGCTCGCGAAAATTTTTACGGGGTTGAAGCGCGCTGGGTACAATTTGGCTGACCGACACCTCGGTCACAGATTCCCCCGAAGTGCCACTGTTCGTGGTCGCCGGCTTGGTCGCCTGCTCCCCAATCAGGGCACCCAGCCCCTTACCCAACGCTTTTCTCGCCATAGCGGAAAACTATCGCGGAAACCGACAGCATTGACAATGCCGAAGCGGAGCAATTAAGGGACAGTGAGGGAATTCCAGCATCTTTAAATGATAATGGTAACGTTGGAATTCGCTCACTGTCCCTTAATTGCTTCCTGATTTGGCTTCGGAATCAATTCCTCCAGGCCATCCCACTCCGTTCCCGTGAGGCTGTCGAATATGTTGAGATAAAATGCAACTTCCTCCTCCGGATATTCTTTCAACAGGGTTTTGACCGCTGCTTTCAACTTAGCCTGGGGCACCTCTTCCGGAAATTCATCGGCGAATCCCCGACCATCATGGGCGATGCCAAGGGCGTCCAGAAAGGCAATGACCATGCCGGAACGCTCCTGCTTCAGCCAGTGGATGATCAAATTCTGTGCCAGAACCTCAAAGGCGGGCAATCCCATCAGGGGTTGAAAGAGTTCATGCCGGGCTGAACGGGGCATCTCGAGAATGACCTTGGGCCGTCGGCGCAGGTTCCCGGCCAGATCCTGAATGACACGCCGGTAGAGCTTTTTATCTCCGTTGTAGGCGGACTCGAATATCAGATGGTTGAGAGAGGGGCTGATAGTTCCCCAGGCTTCGGTGCAATACATGTCATCAGAACTTACCGGGAATGGATCCGAATTCAAGCCGAGTCCTGCATGGCCTGCCAATAGGCTTCGATACGCTCGCAGGCTTGCTGGTCCCCGCAACGCTGGTAGGCAATAAGAAGATTGCCCAGCATGCGTTGCGCCACCATCGGCGGAACGGCCTGATAGGCACTGAGATCCTCAAATTCAGAACGCGGGAGCAGAAAGCGCTCCATCAATTGCTCCGGAGGGATAATGACTCCATCGTGAAACGGGTCGAAGGCAACATCCCCGATACCAACCATAAAATGACCCGGGAAATTCAACCCGATCACGTCCCAGTCCAGGCGTTGTCCGATGAAGATAGCGATCAGGCTCAAGCTCAGCGGGATGCCCTTTCGGGATTCCAGAACACGACTCAAATAGCTATTATCCGGATGGTAATAGTCCTGATGATTTCCACTAAAGCCATACTTACGATGCAGGATGCTCTGCAAGGCGTTGATTCTGGCCACAGCCAGGGTCGATCCAGGTGAAACATTCTGCGCCTTTTCGTTGACCTGAAAGGCGAGGCGGTCAAGAAACTTCACCCCGCAGGACGGCTTGAAGTCCGGGTCGCGCTGGCGTGAGAGTTGCCAACAAAAATTTTCCAGACAACGCCAGTCAGAATTCTCCGGCCAACCCTCCGGCCAGTGCGCCATGCAATGGTGTTGACCGGATTGGTTTAAACTCTGTAGGTGGTTGATCGCCTTCCGGACACGTCGACTGCGGGACTGACTTAGAGATTGAATCAGTTCCCGATGTTTCTCGTAGTCGCCCAGCAGTTCTTCAATAACAACTTGTCGGGTGCGCTCGTCAGCGTCATCCAAAAGGGACTCGACCGCGCGACTGCTGGCATGACTAACCATGAGTCAAGAGCTTGGCTGGTCGGCGGGGGGAATAAACTTAATCGTTCCTGCCTGAGGGGGGAGACCGGCCGCCATCCGATCATGTTCTTCGTCTGTGCAAGCGGAATTGGTCGGCACCAGGGGCACCTCATCGCTGGGTTCGATCAGGCCCTGTTCGAGCAGCCAGGCTTCGACTTCCTCTCCGCTGACATCTGCCAGCATCTTGCCGTTGACTTCGACACAGGGAGAGAGTTCCTGCCCGCTTTTTTCGATCATTTCCATGCGCTGAACAGGATCGTTGATGATGTCACGATCTTCAAAGGGGAGATTGTATTTGGCCATGATGGCACGCACTCCGTTGCTCCAGCCACACCACGGTTTTAGATATGCTATAATGTTTATATTTTCGTTAATCATATATCTAATTCTAAGCGAAACTGTCAAAAAGCAAGTATTCAAGCACTCTTAATGGAAAAAATACAGAGATCATAAATTACAGGAGAATGACCAAAATTCCGGGACGGTAAGCAAACTACGGCAATTCTCTTCATTATCTTCATTACAACTACTGTGACGGAAATTTAATTTTCAACTATCTGAGTGGTTACTCAACTCGGATTGGAAACGAACGATTAAGAGGCGGAGGCAGGCATTCCAGGTGGCATCACTTAAGGGGCGCATTTCGGTCTTTCCTCCATCCAGTTCCACTTCCTCGAAGGTGTTTTCGCGCAGTTGAATCACTTCTTCCTCCAGGGCTTCGAGGAAGAATGCCTCCGGAGTAACCGGATCCGCCGGAGCGCGTCTCCCCTCCTGCACCCGGACCAGAACTTCAATGACCTCCTCAGGCTCAATCGATAAATGACTGGAGGCCCCCAGTTGAATGAAATCACGCACGCCCTGCTCGAGACGCTTGACCGCCGGATGAAGCCCATCCGGTTGGTTTGGAGATACAGGAGTTACCATAGATAAAAACTGCCTTATTCCCCCCAAGATGCAAGACAACCACAGCCCCTCCACCATCGGCCCCGCCATCAGCACTTACTACCAGCCCCATCACCAGCCTCACCCCCGAGACAGCCTCACCCCCGAGACAGCCTATACCCAACCCATAACCGCCCACCCGCCCCACTTGCAATTAAGAGTTTCACGTGAAACTCTTAATTGCAAGTGGGCTGTCATGTTGCCTTATAAGTAAATGACACCGTAGCCATCCGAGCGGGAGTGGGTTGAGGGAGTGTTTATAACGGGTTGACAAGTGTGGTGGTTCTGGCACTGTTTCGCCCCTATGAAAAAGGAAACGCATCCGGAAATGAACCCTGTGGTTTTTCTCGATTCTTCGACGAATCGTAAATTTGTGACTCGATCCACGATGAGGACCGATGAGAAGGAAGTTATCGATGGGGAGACCCACTATGTGATTCACTGTCCGGTGACCTCCGATTCCCATCCGGCTTACACCGGACAAGCTCGCTTTATCGACACCGCCGGGCGGGTTGAGAAATTTAACAAGCGCTACCAGAAGAAGAAATAGTAAGTATTTCTTTAGATAGCCTCTTAAACTTCGAGTTTCAGCCCGTCATAGGCCAGTTCGACACCCTCGGGCAGCTTGCGGCTCCAAGTGGCGTGATCGACGTGGTGAGTCAGGTGGGTGAGATAGGTTTTACGTGCTGCCAGTTCGCGGCTGACTTCAATCGCCTCTCCGATGGATAGATGCGTCGGGTGCTCCTGGGGGCGAAGGCCGTCGATGATGAGGACATCGACATCACGGGCAATTTCCCAGGCTCTGGGGGACAATTCTTTGCAATCGGTATAATAGGCGAGTCGCCGGCCCGATGACTTTTCCTCAAAAACCAGTCCCAGCACCCGCATGATTCCATGCTGGAGGAGACCGCTATGGATGTTCCCCTCCGCCAGGGAAAGTGTCTCCGGCATTTCATGTAGCTTGAAAGCGGGATAGCCCTTATAAACCGGCTTGTCACAACAGGCATAGGGATAAATGGCCTGAACGCGCTCGATCGAGGCGAGGGTGGTAAATACCTCCATGGCTTCACCGCCACGGAGGTCGCAAAAACGCCGCATGTCATCCATTCCGAGTAAATGATCCGAGTGAGCATGGGTGAGCAGGAATAGGTCAATCTGCCGGATGTCATTGTGGAGGCACTGGAGGCGGAATTCCTGTCCGGCATCGACCTGCACGTGCAGCCCGTCCATAACAATGTGGGCACTGGTGCGGGTGCGCCAATTCCGCTTATCCTCGAGATCACACTGGTGATCATCGTAGGCGATCATCGGAACTCCCTGGGAAGTCCCGGTTCCCATAAAAATCAGTTCCATGGAACCGTGGCCCCTGACCGCTTGAATTGAAAATACGCCTGGAGAAGTGCCTTGCACTCTGCCTCCATGATGCCCGGAGTGACGAGCAGGTGGTGGTTTAGTGATTGAATTTCATGCAGAGCTTCCACCCCGCCCAGCATTCCCATTTTGGGATCACGGACTCCGAATACGACCCGCCCGAGGCGGGACATAATCGCCGCACCTGAGCACATCGGGCAGGGCTCCTTGGTGACATAGAGGCAGGCTTCATTCAGCCTCCAGTCCCCTAGAGCCTCGGACGCCTGGGAAATGGCCAGCATTTCGGCATGGGCGGTCGGGTCATGAAGCGACTCGACCTGGTTGTGGGCGGAGGCGATGATATTTTCCTTATGAACAATGATGGCGCCTACCGGCACCTCGTCCGCATTCCAGGCGTCGATGCCACGGTTAAAGGCCAAACTCATAAAATAGGCATCGTCGCGGAGCAGTTCCGAGGGATGTATCTTATCAAATGGGCAGGCGGGAACTGCGACCATACTGCGGTTATCTTCAATCATTTCCCCTCTCCCGTCTGCTCGTTTTGCATAAGCTCCCAGAGTTCGAGAAGAAATGAATCGCTGTAAATTCCGGTTTGGTGTCCGTCGCTGAAGATAAACCGGCAGGCGTAGCCACCGACGCGCTCCCAGCCTACGACCCGGACACCGCTGTAATCACTATTCGATGAACCTCCGATAATATTGCCGAGTAGATCCGGCTCACCCCGGTTCTCGGCACTGGGGGACACGGCTCTGAGAAGTTCCATCGGGTAGTAGGCTTCCTCATGGTTCCGCCAGCGGATGGCGACCATGTCTCCGATCAACTCAATCTGTTCAGGCTGGGAAAGCATCCGGTCGCTCAATACCCGATGCGGCTTTCAAAATCCTCATCTGCCATTTTGCGCACGGCCTGATCGTGGTGAACCTCGGAGTCGTTATTGGTCGCGCAGGAGGTGACGGTGACCGATAGTCCGGCTAGTAAAATACAGAGAACAAAATACATCATTTTCATAACGATTTTAGCTTACTCGATATACTCCAAAATGTCGCGTAAAACATGATGCGCCGGGCGGGAGGTATCGACAGGTTTCTGGATCTCCTCTGGAATGGCATCAAGGATGCCCGGCAGATGCTCCCGGTAGGTGTGGAGGCGATTTTCGACAATCTCGAGGGTGGCATCATCAGCACGCCCCTCGGAAATTGACCGGCTGCGGATGCGGTCGAGCAGAACGGAATCGGAGCATTCGAAAATAAACGCCGCCCGCACCTCGAGGTGCTTCAGGATCGATTCCGCCTGGGCGGCGGAACGCGGAATGCCGTCCAGTATCATGAGATCGTGCTCGGCATCCAGTTGCCCTCCGGCGGTCATTCGATCGAGGTAATCGTAGAACAATTCCAGGGTATAGCCGTCGGGTGCGAGGTTCCCGCGGGCGGTTAATTTAGAAATTTCCTCCAGGCGCTGAGCTTCCTCCTTACTTCTGGGGCGCAGGCTCCGGAAAACCTGTCCCATGGAAAAGTGGAAGAATCCGGGAAGGGATCCGATCAATTTGCCGTGGGTGCCCTTACCGCTGGCCGGAGGGCCGATCATCAAATAGGCATGAAACCGGGACTGCTTCATTTTTTCTCTTTGGCCTGGCTGGTCAGGTGGCGATTGAATTCGGAGGTGCTCAATCGCACTTCGACAATGGCCTCTTTTTTTACTTCCTCCAGCTTATAGAGCGCGATGGCTTCCTCATCCCCGCGCAGGTATTTTTCTTCCGCGTCCCCAGGCTGGCTAATTTTCTTCCAGACGCTGCCGTTGCGGTTGGCTTCGAGAATGGCACCGGCCAGCTCTCTGGGAATCGGCAGCAGGATCAGCTTTCCTTCAGCATCCCGTTTGAATGTGGACCGGACGTATTGTTCACTGGCGGACCGGTTGTCGATCAGGGTCACGCCGATCATAAGGTCGTGATTGCGAAAACTCAATTGACGCAGCTCCAATTCCGGAATCTGCTTATCCTCGATCGGGGCACCAAAGCGCTCTTCCAACACCTTAAGTTCCTCCCCCAATCGGGCCTGAGCCGGAAAGTGATTAAGTAAAAAAATGAAGGCGAAACACCCCTGCCCCACCCATCGTGCCCATCTCTGCATAAACTTCAAATTGAAGGGCCCCACGACGGGTCTGCAAGTTCAATCTGCCAGCGTCCGCGATACCAGCCAATCAATCCAACGAATTCGACTTCCTTCCCCTCCGGTCCGAAAGCCTGCTTGAACCGCTCACGATAGTCCGCATCTGGAATCCAGACCTCAATCGCCCCTATTCCGGTTTCCAGCATCACGCGCCTGCCGTCGCGGACTGTCCCTTTCGCTTTAACCAGTTTTCCCAGGTTTTTCGCTTGGGAAAAATTCTCCAGAGTTTCAAAGGTCATCAAATCGATGACCTGGCTGGGATCGAGGGGAGCGGTCTTGCCCTTCGGCTGCTGATCCGGCCCGTTTCGCACCCGGCTGGGATTTTCCAAATGCACAAAGCCATCGCCCGGTTCGGCCACCGTTTGAAAGCGCGCGATGACGGGGAAATGGTCGGAGTAGCCGGCTCCCTCCCCGACCGCCATCCAGCGGAATGGTGCCCCCTGAGTCGGCTCGACATTGCGCCCCTCCAGCTTGACCACCTGAAAGGATTGGTCGATATACTGAAGCCCCGCGAGGTCGTAAAGCCCCGGAGTAATCAACATCTGCATCAGGGTGCCCCAGTAACCCCTGTAAAGCTCGCTCCCGCGTTCCTCGAAGGGCAACTCATACCAGAGGTTGTACAAATCCGGACCCTCCCCCTCGATCAGAGCCATCTCATCCCCCTGGGAGCCGAGAACATCATTGATGGCAGTGCGCGGCCAGTCCGGGAACAACCAGCGCTGGTTATAGTGGGAATTAAAATCCCCGGCCAGGAGGACATCCTGCCTCGGGTTCTCCTTCAGGATGGCATCGAGGCGGTCGCGCAGGACCGATGCATTCTGGATACGAATGATTTCCTGCTCCGCACCTCCGGCACCGGACTTCCAGTGGTTGTTCAATACGATCAGGGAGTGCCCGTCCACCTCGATTTCCGCCTCCAGAATAGCCCGCGCCCTCATCAGGGGATGGGAGCGGGTGCGGGTGATCGGGAAACGCGAAAAAACGGCGTTGGCATGAACCGGCCCTTCGTCCGCGCTGGCGGGCGGATCATAATCCGCTGAGACCACATGCGGGTAATGAAGGCCTGCATCTTCTAGGGATAAAGCCAGCCAGGCATAAGCGGGAAGGTTGCGCCAGAAGTCAGTTAATTTTTTCTCATCCCCCAGCAATTCCTCCACCCGAGGACGCTCCGGCAGTGCGGCTATTGTTTTAAAGACATCCTCCGCACCTTCTCCCCCCTTTTTCCCTTTTTCCTCATTCTGCGTCTGGTCCCCCTCAAATTCCTGAAACAAAATGACATCCGGCCCCTTACCCCCGTCGATCGACTCGACCACCTCAACAATGTGGCGGATTTTAGTCCGGAAATGTTCTATACGGTATCCCTGGGGGTTTTCCCTGGAGAAGGGTTTATAGTCATCAAAGAGGGCAACGCCATCCAGATCAAAGAGGTTTTCCACGTTGTAAACAAGCACACTGAATTCCCTAGACGATGGAGATGTCTCCACCTGATTGCTCCCGCTGACCTCCTCTGCCCCGGGCGAGCTAGGATTGGAGTGGCAGCTCGTCATCAGTAGAGCACATCCGATAACCGTGATAAAATTTCGAATCAACATAGCGTCCTTTCTAACAGTAACGACACATCTTGACATGTTACGATTTGCCGTCAAAACGTTGGGACCTCGAGAAGGTAGAGGGAATTTTTTGCCGTGTTTTGACGGTGAAAGGGCTCCTTATTCGTCACCAACTCGGTAAAATCCCCCGTCCGGGGCTTAACATCGGTCATTTGGCAATTTTCGATGCGCAGTGCCTTTTCCCCCACCTCGTTAAATTCCGGGAAATAATTCCAGTAATAACTGGATCCGGAGCGCTCATAAAGTCCACGGGAATCAGCGGGGCAGTGAAAAACCTCGGGGCCGGAGACATAAGGCAGCAGGACCACCTCCATGACCGGAACGTCCTGGCTCCGGTCCATCCTCCCGGCAATCAAATCCGGGAGCCGTGAATCATGGTCCCGCACGTAGGCGCAGACCCCCTGCCCGATTTCCAGCAACTGGATGCGGCACGCCGCACTCTGCCGCCGGTCCACCATCGAATCGACTACTGGCACAGAAATGGAAATCACCAGGCCGACGAGGACAAAGAGGAGCAGGCCTTCGATGCGGGAAAACCCACCCTCATTCATTGCCGCTGAGTTCCTCCCTGCAGGTTGCGCCCACCCTTCCAATTCTGCCAGGCCAGGTATCCGAAA
>CAYTLD010000005.1:0-4656 GCA_964438585.1 uncultured Blastochloridaceae bacterium
CGGCGCTGATGTCAGTCTCAATTGTCCTCGTGATCACATCCTGATCCCAGACAGAGCAAGGAAAAAGGGGTGAGTCCATGTTACCATGTTTTTTGGTTGCCCGGGCAGTCAGATATTGTAAAACTGATCGCATGGTGCCTGATGGGCAATCGTTATCACTTTTGCATCGAGACGGCGCTTAAGAAGGTGATCGAACCGATCTATGCTAAATGACAAAGAAAGGATTCCGGTTCTGCGCCGCAGAACCCATTGATTTTGGCAACCAAAATTAAAGGTTACTTACTGGATCTGGATGGCACCGTCTATACAAGCGACGAGCTTATCCCCGGGGCCGATCATGCCATCGCGGAATTGCAAAGCCGCAATATCCCCTTCCGCTTCGTCACCAACACCACCAGCAAACCTCGGAAGCGCGTTGTGGAAAAATTGGGCGATCTGGGGATTGATGTTCCCTCCGAGCACATTTTCACCGCTCCGGCGGTTGCCGCCGATTACCTTACCTCGAGAAAAATCACCCGCTGCTACTTCCTGCTTCGCCCCTCCCTGCTGGCGGATATGCCTGAGGTGGTCGCCGATGATGAAGATCCGGAGGCCGTTCTCGTCGGCGACCTCGGCGATGATTTCACCTACAATAAGCTAAACCGCGCTTTCCGTTTCGTTCTCGATGGTGCCACCTTCATCAGCCTGGCACAAAATCGCTACTTTAAGAAGCCCGAAGGACTGTTCATGGACGTGGGTGCTTTTGTGGCCGCATTGGAATATGCTACCGGCCAGTCCGCCGAGTGTATCGGAAAGCCATCGAAGACCTTCTTTGAAATCGCCGCCCTCAGCATGAATCTGGATCTTGAGGAAGTGGCCATGATCGGCGATGACCCGGAAAGCGACGTATTGGGCGCCCAAAAGCACGGGTTGACCGGGGTTCAAGTGCGGACCGGCAAATTCGATCCCGAATGGCTGGAGCGGTTGGAGCGAAAACCCGACCACGTCATCGACTCCATCGCTGAACTTCCTTTGTAATTTGCTATTACACCCCTTTCATCTTTACGTTTTAAGCAGAAAAAAGGGGTGATTCTAACTTACCATGTTTTTTGGTTGCCCGGGCAGTCAGATATTGAAAAACTGATCTCATGGTGCCTGATGGGCAATCATTGTCACTTGTGCATCGAGACGCCGCATCCGAACTTTGTCCTACCTTTCTTCATCGATTACCCATCAAAACACGGTGCATAAACTACTAATTTGGAGCACCCCTACGGGGCGGAAAAGGGGATAAATCCCGGACGCCAACGGCTGCATATGCTTCATCTCGTCGAGCCTGGGTTGCCAGTGGCTACGGAAGGGTTAAAAAAATTGCTGCGTTGCATTTATCTGACTGATAGTCTGTGCGGAGAGTAAATGATGAAAGTATTCAAGTGGGGAGTGTTGGGTTGCGGACGGATTGCGGAGACATTTGCGCGGAGTATGACGGCTTGTAGCGGCGGGCGGATTGAGGCGGGTGCCTCCCGAACAGCGGGAAAAGCGGAAAAATTTTGCCGCCGCTATGATATCCCGAAGTCCTGCTCCAGCGTCCGGGGCATGAGGAATCCTGGCGCTTTGATTATGCGCCGGGTGAAAATTTCCGCTCCCAGATCGATGCCGTACACAGCTACCTGGAGGAGGGAGTTCTGGAATCTCCGGTCATGACTCTGAATGAATCCATCCAACTGGCGGAGTGGATGGACGGGTTCCGGAAGGAATGGGGCGTCCGATATCCATTTGAGTAGTGGCTTTTTAAATTGGCTCAGGTATAACAATGTAAATTTCGTCAAGAAAGGCAAGGCAACATTATGACTGAGGAATTTGAACGGACGCCGGTTCCGGAGAAGGCGCAAAAAGGTCCGGCGGCATTCTGGGGAATGTATGCCGGCGAGCACACCGCCGGAACGGAGTTTATGATCGGGCCCCTCTTTATCGCCTGGGGGGTGGGTGCTTTTGATCTGCTGGTCGGGCTTTTCCTCGGTAATCTTCTCGCGGTGCTGACCTGGAGGTTCCTTACCGCCACCATCGCCACCCATTCACGGATGACGTTGTATTATCAGTTGGAGCGTATCTGCGGACGGAAGATGGTAATTTTCTACAATCTGGCCAATGGGATACTTTTCTGTTTCCTGGCCGGGTCCATGATCACGGTATCCGCCACAGCGGTGGGCGTGCCCTTTCCCGCCATCCAGATGCCCAGTCTGGCGGATTCCTATCCGACCGGCCTGCCCTGGTGCATTTCCGTGCTGGTGGTGGGGGCGGTGATTACCCTGGTCGCAGCCAGAGGCTATGGGGTGGTGGCCCGCGTCGGCCAGATTGCCTCGCCCTGGATGTTCCTGGTCTTTCTGGCCTGCGGGGTGACGGCCATGGCTATGATCGGGAGCACGGATTTATGGGCACTGCTCGACACCAGTTCGCGTGCCGACGCCCCAGTCGGGTTCTGGGGAGTTGTTTTCTTTTCCTGGTTCTGTAATGCGGCCATGCACCTCGGGATGTCCGATTTATCCGTTCTGCGTTATGCCCGTAAGCCGTCCTCCGGCTGGGCCTCCGCCGCCGGGATGTTCCTTGGCCACTATATCGCCTGGATCTGTGCTGCGCTCCTGCTCATCTATCAGGTGCGGATGAACGGAGTGGACCCGAAGGTTGGGATGGCACCCGGCCCCATGGTCTTTGAGGTGGTGGGCTGGGCGGGCCTGATCTGTGTCGTTATTGCCGGCTGGACGACCGCCAACCCGACCATCTACCGGGCGGGTCTGGCCTTTCAGGGCATCATGCCGAAAATGTCACGGGTGACGGCTACGGTCATCGCCGGAAGTATCTGCACCCTGGCCGGGCTGTTTCCGGCCTTCGCCATGAACCTCCTCAGCTTTGTCGGCATCTATGGTACCATCCTCGCTCCAATCGGTGCCATCATCGTCGTTGAGCATTTCCTTTTCCCCCGGCTCGGGCTGCAACGCGAGTGGGCCTTCCAAAATGGGAGGAGCTTTAATGGTATTGCCCTGGCGGCGTGGATTATTCCTCTGATTCCTTTTGCCATTCTGAGAAATTACACCTTTGAGTCCTACCTGACCCTCCCGGTCTATCTGGCCAGTGGACTCCTCTATCTGGCCTTATCGTACCAATGGAGAAAATCCTCATCATGAAACTCATTCTGATAATCATCTCATTATTCGCCCTGCTTGTGACTCTGGCTGCTCCGCTGGCCAGTCTGGCCGGAGCGGTGGACTTTGAAACCATGCGCCTCCTGCTCCTCATCTCCACCATCGTCTGGCTGGTGGTGACTCCCTTCTGGATGGGCAGGCAGAAGAACCAGCAACAGGGGGAACCGGGCGCGTGAGTCAGGAGAATCTCCAGGCAGCCCGTGAGACCTACGCCTCCCTCGGGGTCGATATTGAAGACGCGCTCACGACCCTGGCAGCGACTCCAATTTCCCTGCACTGCTGGCAGGGGGATGATGTCGGTGGATTCGAGAAGTCCGGGGGCGACTTAGGCGGGGGACTGGCGGTGACCGGAGATTATCCCGGTAAAGCCAGAACGATCAAAGAATTACAACAGGACATAGATAAAGCTCTTTCCTTGATTCCAGGCCAACATCGCCTCAACCTCCACGCCATCTACGGGGATTTTTCCGACGGACAGGTGGAGCGTGACGCCCTCGAACCGAAGCACTTTCAGGGCTGGATCGACTGGTGCCGTGACCGTAGTCTGGGCATGGATTTTAACCCGAGCTGCTTCGGACATAAAAAGGCAGAGGATGGACTGACCCTCTCGCATCCTGATCCCGGCATCCGGCAATTCTGGATTGACCACTGCGCTTGCTGCCGGGAAATCAGCGCAGAAATCGGGAAACAACTGGGATCCGCCTGTGTCACCAATATCTGGATTCCGGATGGTATGAAAGACAGCCCGGCAGACCGGAAATCCTATCGGGCACGACTGGAACAAAGCCTGGATGAGGTGCTCCGCAAGAAACTCGATCTGGCCCACCACCTCGACGCCGTCGAAAGCAAGCTCTTCGGGATCGGCTCCGAAAGTTACGTCGTCGGCTCTCACGAATTCTATCTGGGTTACGCCATCAAGAATCAGATTCTCTATTGCCTCGATGCAGGGCACTTTCATCCCACCGAGGGGATTGCCGATAAAATTTCCTCCGTCCTCCAATTTGTCCCGGAAATCCTGCTCCACGTCAGCCGGGGGGTGCGTTGGGACAGCGACCACGTGGTCATCCTCGATGACCCGACTCGGGCCATCTTCGAGGAACTGGTCAGAGGAGATTTCCTGGGCCGGACACACATCGGGTTGGACTTTTTTGATGCCAGCATCAACCGGATTGCCGCCTGGTGCATCGGAGTGCGCTCCGCCCAGAAGGCACTCCTCCTGGCCTTACTCAGTCCCAATGCCAAATTGCGCGAACTCGAAGAGGCCGGCGACTTCACCGGACGCCTGGCCCTGATGGAGGACGCCCGCACGTTACCGGTTGGAGCGGTCTGGAACGAATTCTGCCGCCGGAACAACACCCCCGCCGATGGCGAATGGCTGGAAGAAGTGCGCCACTACGAGAACGCCGTCCTCTCAGAACGTTAACAGGTTATGGGGTCAGTCCTCGCCTCTTAACATGCGTGTTAAAAGGCGAGGACT
>CAYTLD010000005.1:4756-25697 GCA_964438585.1 uncultured Blastochloridaceae bacterium
GCAGTGCCGAAGTAGCTCAGTGGTAGAGCAACTGATTCGTAATCAGTAGGTCGGCGGTTCGACCCCGCTCTTCGGCTGATCAATTCTTCCATCTACTTCCACTATGGAGGCAAACCGAAAGGGTCAGTCCAACTTTTCATGCTTTTAAGCAGGGTGTTTTCGAAGTAATAATTCTTTCTATGTCCTTTTCCCATTTGCATTCGCTGCAGTTCATCAAAACCTACGAATGTGGGGTTAATGTGGGGTTAAAGATTTATGATATTTGACCAAGCCAATATCTAATTCGTTTAGTAAACGCTTGACACTAAATACAACTTATGCAACTTTGTCAACTATGGCAACCCAAAAAACATCAGAGGTCGTAAAGAAAACTAGCTCGAATCAGGGTCCTTTCATTCTACCGCTAGGCATTAAAATGACCACTATCAGCAGCGGGAAAGTAAACAAAGCTACGGCAAACCGTCCCGCAAACACTGGTTTACGCGTCTACGTGAAAAGTAACCGTTTCGGAGTTCGCCAAGCGGAGCTTGATGTTAGTTCGATTAATCCGTATTTCAGCCGAATAAATCTCGAAGACTTGGAGTCGGTCTCAAGAAATCTTCGAGTCATCGTTCAGTCTTTAGAATTAGAGCAGGGGCGATATTCTGTTTACTGTGACGGAAACAAATCGAAAAGTGCTTTTGATAAATTGAAGGAATTAAGCCCCGAGGCTTGGGAAGTGCCTGGAAAGAGTCAGCCACGCATCACATTTCCGTCACGCGAAGACCTCGTCAGAGCGGAAATCGAAGATGCTTACTCGCCAACTGAAGCTGCCGAATCAATGCGTATTAGCCGACAGGCTTTACAAAAGAAACGCCGGGAGAACCGAGTCCTCGGACTGAAAATAGCCAATTGCTACGTCTATCCAAAATGGCAATTTGATGTGTCCGGACAGTTAATCGAAGGCTTGGCACCTGTTTTACGGCATCTGTTTTCGTCCGAAAAAAGCCCGCTTGAAGTTATCGCCCGCCTTAATGATCGTCGCCCCTTCCTGGAGGGCCGGTCCATCAAGGATTGTCTAGTTGAGGGCCTTGTCGAAGATGCCGAGATGGCATCCGAAGGCTTGGCTTCCACACGGCAATAAAACCCGGACTATTTCCAACAGGAAACGCATATGCCACCTCCAGGTCCTCCGACGAACATTCATTCGAGGCAACCAGCACGGGCTCCGGTGGACGGCACATGGTATATGGTCGCGCGGAAAGCGTATAACGATAATCCTGTTTACTTCGGCACGGGTAAGGGTGCCCGCTTCAGTAGTCCATCGGCAAAGTATGGTGTTACCTATCTCGCCCGGACTAAGGAGGCCGCTTTTGCAGAAACAATTAGGGGTTCTAGACTTCACTATGATGCATCCGGCAATCTCTGCACCTATGAATCCATAGTCGAGGAACTTGAGCTGCATACCTTCAAATTAAAGAAGAGTGCTGCCAGAGCGATTGATTTGACCGGTGCAGGCTGTGCTAAAATAGGAGCCCGCGTTGAATGCTTTACTCTTGGAACTGCACAAGGATACAAAATTTCGCAGCAATGGGCTCGAAAGCTGATGACGCACCCAGTCGAAGCTGTCGGGCTCCTCTACATTGGCAACCGAGCCGCAGATCGATGTTTGGCACTTTTTGGCAACCAAAAAGGGACTGGTTTTGGCTGTTCTGTAGGTCCGGTTATAGCCAGCAGTGCCGGAAACTCAGTGGTTCCCCTGTTGAAAAACCGGTCGTTCAACGCTTGGCTCAAAGCAGTCGATATAAGGTTAACCGCAGCGATTTTAAGGCTTTAAAACTAGGGTAGATTTAAAGCATCCTATTGAGAATTTTGGGTATATGCACCCAAGCCCATGGTCGGTTTCAGCAATGCCGGGCTATAATCTGGGGAGGGTCAGGCCGCCGTCGATCATGATGACCTGGCCGGTGGAGTAGGGGAAATTTCCCATGGCCAGGGAGGCGACGGCCTTGCCGACATCTTCCGGGAATCCCCAGCGCGGGGTGACACAAAGTCCTTCGGAAATGAGCTGGTCGTATTTTTCAGTCACGCCGCTGGTCATGTCGGTTTTAGTGACGCCGGGTCGCACCTCATAGACGGGGATATCGTATTCGCCCAGTCGGGTGGCAAAGAGGGCGCTCATCATGGCGATGCCCGCTTTGGCGACACAATACTCTCCCCGATTGACCGAGGCCACCGTGGCGGAGATGGAACCTATGTTAATGATAGTGTAAAATCCGTCCGGGGCCTGCCCTTTTTGCTCGATCATCCAGTTGGCGGCGGCCTGGGTGAGGAAGTAGGGGCCTTTGAGGTTGGTGTCCATGACGTAAGCGTAGCTGTCCTCAGAGGCATCGAGGATGTCCTTGCGCTCTTTGGGAGCGACTCCCGCGTTGTTGACGAGGATGTTGAGCCGGCCAAAGGTGTCTTTTACTTTGGCCAGTATATTCGCCCGGGCTTCTTCGGAGCCGATGTCGCCCTGGCAGTAACAGACTTCGGCCCCCAGGCTTTTGAGCGCTTCAAGTGGCTCGCCAACCTGATCCTCAGGACGCATGCCGTTGATGGCAACGTCGAATCCATTTTCAGCGAGCGAGCGGGCACAGCCAAAGCCGATGCCGCGTGAACCGCCGGTGATGAGTGCTACTGGTTTCATAGAATTTTTAACCACTAATTTTCACTAATTTGTACTGATAATTTGACATTATTTGCGCTCATTGCGCCCTGTTTTCTTTTACTGCGTCCCGACTGTCTAATTGGTTGTTACTTTTTTAATTCAGTGACATCGAGCCACTTTCTTTCTTCAGAAGATTTGAGTCCCAGTTCGGCGAGTTGGACGCCTTTGACGCCTTCCAGGAGGTCGTATTGATAAGGCACATCGAGGTGGACGTATTTGAGGAAGTGTTCCCACTGGGCTCGGAAGCCATTCTGGTATTCCTCCTGTTCCGGAACTTTGTCCCAGTTCTCGTAGAAGTTGATTGGCTGCTGGATATCGGGGTTCCAGACCGGCTTGGGGGTATTTCCGTAATGCTGAATATGAACATCGCGCAGACCGGCGACGGCGGTGCCGCGGGTGCCATCGACCTGGAGGGTGAGGAGGTCGTCGCGGCGGACGCGCACGTTCCAGGAGCTGTTGATGTGTACGATACTGCCATTGGCGAGTTCGAAGGTGGCGTAAGCGGAGTCATCAGCCGTGCAGGCGTAGGGTTTGCCCTGTTCATCGACCCGTTCCGGGATGTGGGTTTTGACCAGGCAGTTGAGCGACTGGATATCTCCAAAGAGGTTGTCGATGACGTAGCGCCAGTGGCAGAGCATGTCGATGGCGATGCCTCCGCCGTCCTCTTTCCGGTAATTCCATGAAGGCCGCTGGGCGGGAATGGTGTGGCCCTCGAAGACCCAGTAACCAAATTCGCCGCGCACGGAAAGGATGTCGCCAAAGAATCCGTTTTCCATCAGGCGCTTGAGCTTAATCAGACCGGGCAGGTAAAGTTTGTCCTGCACGACTCCGTGTTTGACTCCGGCCTCCTTGCAAATCCGGTAGAGCTGGTAGGCGTCCTCAGTGGTCACGGCAATCGGCTTTTCACAATAGACGTGCTTACCGGCCTCCGCCGCTTTCTTAACCGCATCAAAGCGTTGAAGCGTTCCCTGGGAGTCGAAATAGACGGAGAAGCGGTCATCGGAGAGAACGCTGTCAAGGTCGGTGGTGTATTCCTTGACGTGGCTGATTTCGGTCAGGTGCTTGAGCTTGTTTTCATTCCGCCCGACGAGGATGGCATCCGGCATGATAACTTCATCCGGTGAAATGGGGATGCCGCCGTCTTCGATAATGGCGTTGATCGAGCGCAGCAGGTGTTGACGTGTTCCCATGCGTCCTGTGACGCCGTTCATGATGATTCCGATTTTGTGTGTTTTCATAAATTTTTAGCCGCAAAGATGCGCAAGAGGTTCAGAAAAATAATTATCTGAGAATTTTTAACAGGTGTCTTTATCTACTCCTTATATTTGTGAAATTTGTGCCTTTTCGTGGCTATGCTTTTGGAGGTTCCGTGCATTGGGGGCGGGCGCCTTCGGGGAGGGGAGGGATGTTTCCCTCTCCTGCCTTGGGCAGGGTGCCGTCCAGTTCCTGCCGCCAGTGGGCGACGTCGCCGGCGGGACCGTAGCAGTAGATCATGGTCAGCGGTTCGGGGCCGATGTTGGTCAACTGGTGGAAAATTTTTGAGGGAATATAGACCGCCTGCCCCCCATGCACTTCCATCCGCTCAGATCCCAGACACATTTCCCCGTGGCCCTCAACGATGTAGTAAATTTCTTCCTGCTCCTGGTTATGCCAGGGGACCTGGCCGCCCTCAGGGTCGAGAACTACCTGGCCCAAGGCAAAGTTAGTGGCTTGGATGGGAGCGACGCCGCCCACGAGGTTCTTGGTCAGTCGGCGAGCCGGAAACCGGCGGCCATCGAGTTGTTTGATGTCGGTGATGGTCATAACTTTAAAAGAATTCCAGATAGGGTTGGTGGTGAATGAGGCGTTGGAGGTAAACGGCCAGTTCCATGGCGTGGTAGTCGCCCCACATAGAGGATTCTCCGTAAGGGGCTTTCTGCGGATCCGGACGGTGATCCCAGCCATTGGGTTGGTGGTAAATGGAGTGAAGCAGGAGCCCCTGGTGTGAAGGATCTGTGGAGAGGTAAGGCTCGCGGAAAAGGGTAGAGGCCATCCGGATTCCGGCGTGCCAGTAGCGGTCTCCGCGCTCGATTTCGCCCCTCTGGTGGAAACGCCGCCCCAGGCGCAACATGCCCTGGGCACTGATGGCGGCCGCTGAGCTATCGACCGGTTCATGGTCATTAAAGGGATCAGCAGGCCGATTCCGGTAATCTCCGAGCTGATGCAGGCCGGGGGCACCCGTGTCCCAGTAGGGGATGCCGCAGGTGGGCGAATGCTCGATGGCGTGATCGGCGGTGGCGCAGGCGGCCTCGGAGAAACATGTTTCCAATGATTCACGTCCGCCATAAGGTTGCAGCTCCTCGTCGGAACAGGTGTCGATAAATTCCAGTTCCTCGGCAAAGCCGGTGATAGCCCAGGCCTGTCCCCGGGTCCAGGTGCTGAATCCGGTGTAACCCTGCTGGGAGTTGGGACAGCGGCAGGCACCATCGGTGGTGTTAAAAATAATTTCATGGGCGGTGCGCCCGCGTTCATCATAGGAGTCCCGACCATTTCCGTAGAAGACGGAATACCGGGCCGTCGCCCGCATGTGCTGCAAGGCGCGGTCGAGGAGGGAAATGGGCTTGTCACCTTCCCCCATCAGAACGTGCCCGAGCCGATGCGCCACCATCAGGATACGGCAGGAGCGGATGGTATCGACAAAAAGGGAGTGGGGGCCGTTAAAAGAGTGAATGAACCCGCCATCGGGAATAGGGGTCCAGCGGGCCGCCTGCACCGCTCCGGATACTTTCAGAGCCAGCTCATAAAAATGCCGTTCCCATTCATTATCCACCAGACGTCCTTCCAGCAGCAGGCGTCGGAGGTTGCCGTAGGTGGAGAGGTTGTTAAATCCATGATCATGCACCCCGATGTGACTGACGTGGGTAGCCATGCGCTCAATGGTGTGCTGTCGCCCGGAGTGCAGGCTGGCTTCATCGCCGGTGGCATCATAGTGGAGGATGGCAATCCCGTAGCGGAATCCCTCTGTCCACTCGGTCCAGCCACGGGTGGTATATTTTCCTTCGACCGTGAAGACCGGTGATCCTTTCCGATCATCATAGTCGCGGTCGATAGCGGCGATTTTTTCTCCGGCCAGGTCAAAGACTTGATGGATCAGTGGGTGAAGGTTCTCGAGGCTGGGGGTATTACGGGTATCGATCATTATGATTTTGAAGCGGCGGTTTTGTTTCGAGATGTTTGCTGCGCGGACACTGAATAATATGATTCCACCAAAAATAAGTTTTGAAAGAATATTTTACGGATGGCCCTATATTTGCCATTGTCTGGCCATGATTAGTCCCCGCATCGCTCTAACTGATGCTGCTAACTTTGATCAGGCGCAGCAGCGATTTTCTATCCGTAGCCGTTTCAGATGAGGTGAGGTGAGTTGATGGAAGAGAGTCAAAAATCAAATGGTTCGGAGCAGCGGCGGGAGATCCGCTTTACCGATGTCCAGGCCAGGACGATCACTGCAGCACTAACTATTCTGGCGGCCTCGATAGTGATCGGATTTGGCGGTTTTTTTCTCTGGCTCCTGGCACGGTTCTTCACAGAATTTTCCGGCGTGCTGGTTCCGCTGCTGGTGGCGGCTGTGTTGACTCTGCTGCTGAAGCCTTTCTACAACTGGCTGCACCAGAAACGGGGATTCCGGCCCGCCCTGGCGGTTGCCGTCATCATGATTTCCGTTTTCCTTCCCCTGTTGCTGCTTCTAGGAGTTTCCGGGTTCATTATTTTCAAACAGGGTGCCTCTCTTATTGAGAATATTCCAGGCTGGTATGAGAAAATTCTGGCATCCGGGGGCGAGTTTTTCCCCATTGCGCAAGACCTGTGGGATGAATATGAAATCGGAGTCCGCCTGACCGAATTCATGGAAACCAATACCTCGGAAATCGCGGTGCGGGTGCAAAATGTCATCAGCTCCACCATCCAGGCAGGACTGAATGCCTCCAGTTGGCTGGGCAATTTGCTCGGGTGGTTAATGGTGCCGGTTTATCTCGCCTTCTTTCTGTCTCTGCCGCCCTTTAAGCCCGCCGAGCTAGAAGAGGGGCTGCCATTTTTGAAATCGGAAACCCGTAAAAACCTCATCTACCTGCTGACCGAATTCTTTGCCATCCTGGCGGCCTTCTTTCGGGGGCAGCTCATTGTGGCCCTGGCTCAGGGGTTACTCTATGCTTTCGGATTCTGGGCCGTGGGACTCGAGTTCGGGTTTGCGATCGGATTTGCACTTGGATTGCTCAATATTGTGCCCTATCTGGGCAACATTGTCGGGCTGGCCGTCGCCTTACCGACCGCTTACTTTCAATCCGACGGGGGCTGGATGTTGCTAGGACTGACACTGGTTGTCTTTGCTGTGGTGCAGTTGATTGAAGGGATGGTTCTGACCCCTAAAATCATGGGAGAAAAAACCGGCCTCCACCCTGTAGTCATCATTATCGCGATCCTTTTCTGGGGAACCGCGCTCAATGGCATTGCGGGTATGATCCTGGCCATCCCGCTCACCGCCTTCCTCGTCGTTTTCTGGCGATTGCTGCGCGAAAAATATATCCTCGAAATTATCTGAGAGGGTGGCCGCAAACTAGAGACAGTGATCCGAATTAATCGTCTGAACCAAATGCTATCCCGGGCCATCGACCAGGCCACCATCAATAAAATTCTCCCCATGCCGAAAAGGTGCTGGATTCGATCGGAGTTATGGGTATGATTCGCCTCTGTTGTGAGGCAGGAAAAAGATATTTACTTAACCCATTATAGATATGATTGAAGTTATTCTGTTTATTGGCGCCGTGGTGGGGGTGATTGCCCTCGGAATCTGGAAAAGCCGCGATGAGGAACTCAAAGGTGAAAATGCGGCCAGTGACTACTTTCTGGCCGGGCGGGGACTGAGCTGGTGGCTGGTTGGTTTTTCTCTCATTGCTGCCAATATTTCGACCGAACAATTTGTCGGCATGTCGGGCGCGGCCTCGAACTGGCTGGGGATGGCTATCGCTTCTTACGAGTGGATGGCGGCCGTTACCCTGGTGGTGGTGGCCTTTCTCTTTCTTCCCAAATTTCTCAAGGCCGGGCTCTACACCATTCCTGAATTTCTCGAATACCGGTTTGACGGGATTGCCCGGCTGGCAATGTCAATCCCAGCGGTGGTGACTCTGGTTTTTGTCACCACCTCTTCGGTCATTTTCTCCGGAGCCAAATTTGTCTCTGAATACTATAACGAGATTCCGATTATCAACAACCTGACTGCCATGTGCTGGTTGATCGCCACTTTCGCGGCCGTTTACGTCTTTATCGGTGGGCTCAAGGCCTGCGCCTGGACGGATCTGATCTGGGGGGCGGGACTAATCCTGGGAGGTGTGATCGTTGCCTGGCTGGCCTTCAGTCATCTCGGTGAGGCACCGGCGGAGGAATTGATCCAAACCAAAGTGGAAAATTCTGATGCTACCCTGGCGGACCTCGAGGAGGCCGGAGCTTTGAAACGCTTCATGCTCCTCAATGACGGGGTTGATGGAGAAGCTGAAGTTCGCAACGGTCCGAATGGCAGTGGCGGTAAACTCCACATGGTCCGCCCGAAGGAAGATTCCGATCTGCCCTGGACGGCATTGATTGTAGGCCTCTGGATTCCGAATTTCTTCTACTGGGGCCTCAATCAGTACATCGTTCAGCGCACGCTGGGGTCAAAATCACTGGCGGAGGGGCAGCGAGGCATTGTCTTTGCCGCCTTCTTGAAATTGATCATCCCTTTTGTGGTCGTGATTCCCGGCATCCTGGCCTTCAACCTCTTCAGCGCGGATCTCCATCGGGGCGCAGATGAAAAGAATGTGAAGGCTATGGAAACCATCGCCAAGGATGGAGTCTTCACGGCCAACCCGGGATTTGTCTCCCTCCAGCCGGAGGCGGCTAGAAAAGCCCTGTCGCACAATGCCGCCGTCGCCGGTGTATCGATACGCTCGGTTAATTTATCCGACCCGGAAGCCGTGGCTGCAGAGATCAACGATCTGGCTGCGCAAGTGCAGGAAAAAGCAAAAGAGGAAGCAGGCCCCCTAGCCGGGTTCCTGGGCAGCTATAAGAAAGAAAGCAACGCACTCAAAGACTACGACTATGACGCGGCCTTCCCGGTACTGGTCAGGAACTTGGTCAAAGAGATGTGGTGGCTCTCATGGTTCGTGCTGGCCGCACTCTCCGGGGCGGTGATCAGCTCGCTGGCTTCGATGCTGAATTCTGCATCGACACTGGCCACGATTGATTTTTATCAGAAATTCACCAAGGAGCAGGATCAGAAAAAGCTGGTCAAGGTCGGACGGACCTTTGTCGTCATCTTTGTCCTGCTCGCGGCCCTGGTGGCACCAGCGCTGGATAATTTTGAAAGTATTTTCGCTTACATTCAGGAATTCCAGGGCTTCATTTCGCCCGGAATTCTGGCGGTCTTTATATTCGGATTTTTCTCGCCAAGAACCCCACGGAACTTCGGGGCACTTGGGATTGGAACCAATGTGATCGCTTATGCCGCCTTCAAGTGGCTGATCGGGCCATGGCTGGTGGCCAATGGCTGGTGGTACTCGGATGAGATTGCCTTCCTCGACCGGATGGCGATCTGCTTCTTCATCGTAGTTCTGTTGGGAATCCTGATGACCATTTTTGCCCCCATGAAAGAACCGGTAAAAATGCCGGAAAGTGAAGCCATTGCGCTTGAAACATCACCGCTGGCAAAGATGGCAGGGATCGGCGTGGTGCTGGCGACACTGGTTCTCTACTTCGTCTTCTGGTAGGGCTGACATATGGGGCAGATCGAATTCATCGCACCGACGCAACGCGCCTACCGGCGCATGTATTCGGTTCTATTCGAGCCCTTCGATATCGGAAAGTGGTTTGTCCTCGGCTTCAGTGCCTGGCTGGCCGCCCTCTCGGATGGTGGCGGGGGAGGGGGAGGAAACAGTGTCGACCTAGGCGACCCCAGCGGGTGGGACGGTGACACCTCAGGCTGGATGGATTGGTTCCAGGAAAACACTCTGCTGGCTGTCGCCATCGTGGTGGGTGTTCTACTCATCATTCTTTTCGTCATTGCCCTCGTGGTTGCGCTGCTCTGGGTCAGCTCCCGGGGAAAATTCATGTTTCTGGACAATTTGGTTCACGACCGGACCCTGGTCCAACAGCCCTGGAAAGAATTTAAGAGAGAAGCGAACTCGTTGTTTATCTGGCGGCTGGGCCTGCTTCTAATCTCGGTCGCCGTGGCGATGGTGTTTCTAGCCGCACTGCTGGGGGCGATGCTCTCCACAGAGGGGTTGTTGTTCATCGTCATCCTGCTTGGGGTGTTTTTCCTGATTTTCCTTCTGACCCTGGGTTATGTCACCATTCAGCTTGAGCATTTTGTCGTTCCCCTGATGTATAAGGAGCGATTAACGGTTGGTCCGGCTATCAAACGTTTCCTCCCTCTCCACCACCAGAACCTCAGTGACTTTATCCTCTATTTCCTCTGGCTTCTGATCCTCTGGACAGGGGCGGTATTGATCATCCTGGTGGTCGGCTTGGCGACCTGCTGTGTCGGATTTCTGCTCATGATCATTCCTTATATAGGCACCGTTTTTCTTCTGCCTGTTGCGGTCTTTTTCCGCTACCTCGGGCCGGAATTTCTCCGTCAGTATGGCGCAGAGTTGGATATTTTTCCGCCCGTGCTGGATCCGCCGCCCAGCGGGTAACTTTTTACTTTATTAATGAGACAGACAAATTATTGTTTCAGGTTCATCAACCCGTCCTGCGGAACGGTCAGAGCATGAAGAAATTTAAATACGGCATATTCAGCGACATCCATAGCAACTTGGAGGCTCTCCATGCGATTCTGATGGATATGCACGAACAAGGGGTGACTCACCCGATCTGCCTGGGGGATATTGTCGGTTACAATGCCAGTCCGCGCGAATGCCTGCAGGTCGTGCGTCAGATGGGCTGCCCGGCCATCCAAGGCAACCATGACGAAATCGTCGGAAAGAAAGCGGGAGGTGAAAATTTCAACGCCCTGGCCGGTGAGGGGATCGCGCACTCCCGGAAAAGCCTCGATGACGATGATAAGAAATTTCTGCTCGACTTACCCATGGTCTTAAAGATCAAGGAGGCGACATTCGTTCATGCCTCGCTGGATGATCCGGAGCACTGGAACTACGTCAATAGCGACCTGGAAGCGGAGAGTAGTTTTACTTATCAGCAATCACCGCTCTGCTTTATCGGCCATACTCACGTCCCGCGCATTTATGCCAAGAACTGGGAAGTGCGTGAAATTCCGGTAACCTCGATCCTACATATCGATAAGAACACCCGCTACCTCATCAACGTAGGTTCCGTGGGGCAGCCAAGAGACCGGGACTGGCGGGCATCCTATGCCATCTACCAGCCGGATAAGGCGCTGGTGGAATTCCGGCGGGTGGAATATGACCTGAAAAAATGCCAGGAACGTATAATAAAGCGCGGCTTGCCGGATCCTCTCGCAACCCGCCTGGCCATCGGTGCTTAAAGCTCCGATCGCCTTTAAACAGCTTCCTGCAGAAATGATTGGCACATCCGGCCGTCCTCACTAAGTTTTCCCGATGTCCTTGAAGATTGCGCGCTGGTTTCACCGGAAAGGCCTCTCACGCTCGAAGCTGAAGGGCGGACGTGTGCATGGATGGATCGGCGACCACCTGCTCAGTAAGCATCTCTGGGTTTTCCACCGTGGACCGGTGGCCCGCGGATGGCTGATCGGATGCATGATCTGCACCAGCCCTTTTTTCGGACTCCACCTGATTACGGCGGTGCTCCTGGCCATGGTTTTCCGGGCCAACATTCCGCTGACTTTTCTTATCCAGTGGACCACCAACGTTTTCACAGTGCCGATCTATTATTCTCTGGCCTACGCCTTCGGTTGCCGAATCCTCGGAATTCCTATCATTCCGGTCGGGGGCTGGGTCCAGGTCTTGAACCACCCGGATTTGCTGGCTATCTTTCCTCCGCTTTTTCTTGGATGCACTATTATCGGAGTGGCCATCGGAATGACTGGATACGGACTGATTCAGATATTCTGGAGGAAACCGCCCCCCAGAAGCCTGGATGACATCGAGCCCGAGCGGGACGAATCAAGGCTGTTGTGATCCGGTTGAAATAAGATGACGACAGCACCTGCCCTTACTAGACTATGACAATGGAAGATGCCCGTAACTTATTGAATTCCGCCCTGGAATGGGTGAAAGAAAGTTTTGAATACTTCCAATACACACTCATGGAGGGTGATTGGCTGGCGGCTCTGCTTTACGTATCTCTCCTGCTAATCATTCTATTCGTCATTCTGGCGGTTCTTTTCAACGGCTGGGAAATGTTTCTCTCCAACATGCCCTATCTGACCAGCCACCCCTTCGGGTTGCCTCCCAGCCGGAATTACCTGGTCCGGATCCAAGGCTCCGACGCTTATGATTTTACCTGGAAATATCCCTACCTGCTCGTCCAGGGAAGCCGATACCGCTTTAATACATACGTCATCGATAAGGATGATCCGATGCGATTTCAGACGGCTAACGGAACCATCTTCGAATTTGAAAAGAAACCGGAAATGATCCGCTCATGACCCGCCGCGAACGTGCGGATATCATTGGCCCGATTCTGGACCGCCTCTACCCTGAAGTGCCTGTTCCTCTGGATCATGAGGATCCCTTCACCCTCCTGATCGCCGTCCTACTTTCCGCCCAGTGCACGGATAAGCGGGTTAACCTGGTAACTCCGGCACTGTTCGCTAAAGCCCGGACGCCGGAAAAAATGGCGGCACTGCCGGAAACGACTATTCTCAAACTGATCCGCTCCTGCGGACTCGCACCGCAGAAAGCCAAAGCCATCAAGCGCCTCTCACAGATAATCACCCGGGAATTCAATGGCGAGGTTCCATCCTCCTTTGAAGCACTGGAATCGTTGCCCGGAGTGGGTCATAAGACCGCCTCGGTGGTGATGGCGCAGGCCTTCGGAATCCCCGCCTTCCCGGTCGATACCCATATCCACCGCCTCGCCAGAAAATGGAAGCTAAGCCGCGCCCGCTCCGTGGTCGAAACGGAAAAAGATCTGAAAAAACTCTTTCCAGAAGGCACTTGGAACCGCCGCCACCTCCAGATCATTTTTTACGGCAGAGAATATTCCCCGGCCAGAGGCGGAAACCCGGAGAAAGACGTTATCGATCTGGCCCTGAAAAAAAACATCGGCACCTGCGAACGCAAGATAGGGGCGTCCGACGAATGACCTGGAACGCAAGGGCCGACGGAGGACCGGGAGCAAATATTGCTTGCCGGTATCATTGTCTCTGAAACAAGAAATAACATCAGACCCCGATCAGCCAGTTTTTAGACAGTCTCTTAGCGCATATCCCATATCAAACCGCCAAGTGTCTTCGTACCATTAAGAAGATCACGTAGAACTCTTAATTGCACATTAGCGCAGGGGCGCTTGGTAGGCAGAGGATGACGAACGTAAGCCTGCTCGATCAAGGCGTTTGCTTGCGAGTCACTACGGATTTAGCCTGCGTAAATTCCTTCGAGCAGATGGCACTTGTCGCATGGATCGCTTGTCTTTGTCTTTGCCGTTCCGGGAATTGACCGGCAACACCTGCACTAAGTTTCCCAGCATCCAAGCTATTTGGGCCTATTCGTTCGATCCTCAAATTTTATGCAAGTTAGCGTAAAAATTCTGGCTTTTAAGTGCCCAAAAGGCTATTTTCATAGCATGAGAGTCAGTTCTGTGGTAAAAGGAATCATGTGTCTGACCGGAAATTACGGTTGGCTACCGCTAGTAGTGGCGGGGCTGGCAATTATTTTTCCTGCCCGAAGCACGGCATATACCCTTGAATATTCCAAGTCGAACCAGGACTGGGAAGAAAGCCGGAAAAAACTGAACGATGATTTTACGGTTCAAAGTTTTGAATATCAAAAATCCGTTCCGGAAGTGACTGACAATACGCGCCTGATAGTCAATTCAGAGGCCAGGGGTGATCACAGCGTAGCTCTGACTCAGTCGTGGGAACTGGCGGAAGGCGTTGATCTTGAGCATCGGGCGCAAGTGGGAATCGGCAATGCGGCGTCATCTCAGAACCTGATTCATTCCCTCCGTGATCCGGCCTTGGAGGAAACCTTAACTCAGCGCCATACCAGTCGATTGACCGTGCAGCCGACGAAGTGGTCCAGAATTTCCATTGCCAATGACTTTCAATTTAAAAAGCGAGAGCAGTCTTTAACGGAGTCCCAGAGCAGAAACAGCTCGATTAAGGGGCATCTCAAATTGAGTCGGCAATTGGAAATCGATCCCTATATTCAGCAGAACCAGAAAAGGACATTCAACAACCGTGAATCAACCCGCGATACGCTCGGGATGAATATGACTTACAAGATGTCGCGCTACACGACCTTACAGCCGAAATTAAGCACCATGACCCAGTATGATGACATTGGGCGGGCCTCCATGCGTGAGAACGTGTATCTCGGTGTCCGGCAGGTGCTTTACCGTAAGTATCTTAATTGGGAGGTGTCACCGGAATATACGCGTCAGACCCGGGACTGGGATGATGACTATCAGATGGAGAGTTACGGACTCGACAACGCACTCACCTGGACCCCTCTCCGCCGGTTGACAATCAAGAGTGGCAGCAAATTACTGCAACAGGATTTTTTACATAATGATGAATCTCACTGGCGACAGCTTGTTTATTCGGAAGTCAGCCATCGCCCGCTCCAGAAAATGAAGCTGAGAGTGCGGGGAGAATATGATATCAGTGAAAAAGATCGTGAAGTGGACCAATTCCGTGACACCACCAGTAAAATGAATGTATTAGCCGAGATCAGTCATCAACCGATGGACGAAATCGCGCTCAAGGTGCGTGGCAGCTACCGGCAGGAGGTGCGTGAACGCTACAGCGACGAAACCCGCATCAGCAACAGTCAACTGGCCTTCGCCTTCCGTCCGGAATATCGTATCAGTGACGCCTTTACCACCGGGGCGGAATATCGCTATCAATACCGAGATCGGGGGAACGCCTCGAACTCGCTCCCTCAGGAAGAGCAGATCTTCATGGTCAATATCATGGGCACCTTTTGATCACTGTAAGTGTGGTCATCGTTTCTGTATGGTTGATTGCCTACCCATCGGATGTAAGTTTCTCTGAATGAAATGTGTAATCGCGATTACGGGTGCCAGTGGATCAATCTATGCCCAGCGCCTGCTGGCCGTGCTGTCAGAATCCGGAATCGAGACCCATATTGTTTTAAGCTCACATGCTCGCGAGGTGGCCATCTGCGAAACCGGTGGGCTGAACCTTCCGGAGGGGATGCCGGTTTATGATGATCACTCGATGCAGGTCCCGGTGGTCAGTGGTTCAGCCCGCTTCGACGCGCTCGTCATCGTGCCCTGCTCAATGGGAACGGTCGGGCGCATCGCCTACGGCTACTCGGATAGTGTCATTACACGCGCGGCGGATGTTTTTCTTAAGGAGAAGCGTCAGCTCATTCTCGTTCCCCGTGAGACTCCCTGGAATTTGATTCAGGCTAGGAACATCGTCCAGGTCATGGAGGCCGGGGCCACGGTTTTGCCGGCGATCCCGTCTTTTTATGGTCGGCCTACAACTGTCGAGGAGGTGGCAGACACCGTGGTCGCACGTATCCTCGACCACCTGCAGGTGGAGCACGCTCTGGTCCAGAGGTGGAAAGATGATAAAGAAGGAAAAGAGGGAAAAAATGGGGAATGAGGCGGTGATGGAACCCGACGCTCCCGCCGGGAATGAGCGTCCCTGGCTGATACGTTTCGGTCAGGCGATCCGGTTTTCCCACACCATCTTTGCCGCCCCCTTTGCCCTCGGGGCCATGCTCGTGGCCGCAAATGGGTTGCCAGCAACCAAGACAATGCTCTGGATCGTGGTTTGTCTGGTGTCTGCCCGCACCGTTGCCATGATTTTTAACCGGTTAGCGGATTGGGAGTGGGATAAGCTCAATCCGCGCACTCAGGACCGCCACCGACTGGTCAGCCACGGGAGCTTGCGGGTCATGTTTTTTCTCACCGTGGGAATTTTTGTTTTTGCGGCGGCCATGCTGAATACACTCTGCGCGGCACTGGCTCCTGTGGCGCTACTGTTGATTTGTTTTTACTCACTGACTAAGCGGTTTACCCCGTTTTCCCATGCCTTTCTGGGCCTGGCATTGAGTGCGGCTCCAATGGGTGCCTGGGCGGGTGTGACCGGATCATTGCTGGCCCCTGAGCCATACATTCTCGCAGCCGGGGTGCTGACCTGGGTCTTCGGCTTCGATTTGGTTTACTCCACTCTGGATCGGGACTTTGACCAATCGGTCGGGCTGCAGAGTTTTCCGGCGCGTTTCGGGTTGAAGGCCACCTGGCGTCTGGCCATGGCGCTGCACGTGATTAGCGCTCTTTTCCTGGGTTGGTTTGGCTGGGTATCCGGCCTCGGATGGGCCTATGCTTTGGCCTGGTTACTGATGGTACCCATCCTCATCCAGGAGCATCGGCTTTCCCGCAGTGGACAACCGGACTTGATCAACCGTGCATTTTTTAAAATGAATGCCATAGTTAGTGTATTGTTTTTTGGAGGCCTTTGCCTCGATCTGTGGATAACGTGATAATGAATACCTTGGAATTAATGCGAAAAGTCGAGGGAGGCGAGCGTCTGACCCCTGAGCAGGGAGCGCATTTGCTCGGGAAAGCGGACCTGCATGCCCTGGGTATCTTGGCGGATACCATTCGGAAACAGAAAGTCGGGTCACGGGCCAGTTACGTGATCAATCGCTACCTCAATTATTCCAATGTCTGCATCCTCGATTGCCAATTCTGTTCCTTTGCCAGGAAAAAGCGCGATGCGGATGCCTTTGAGTATTCAGTCGATGAAATGGTGGCCGTCGCCCGGCAGTCACTTGATCAGGGAATTACAGAAATTCATATCGTGGGGGGGCTTCACCCGACACTACCTTTCAGCTATTACACCGGGCTGCTCGAGTCCCTCAAGGCACTGGATAGCCGGTTGATGCTCAAGGCTTTTACCGCCATTGAGATTCGCCACCTGGCCCGGCGAGTCGCCAGGTGTTCCATTCCCGAAACTTTAGAACGGCTGCGGGACGCCGGCCTGGATGCCCTCACCGGCGGGGGCGCGGAAATCTTTAATCCCCATGTTCGCGATCAGATCTGCCGGGGAAAAGAATCGGCAGATGAGTGGCTGGAAGTCCACCGGCTCTGGCATGAATGTGGCGGCAGAAGCACGGCAACCATGCTTTACGGGCATGTCGAGTCCATTGAAGATCGGGTCGATCATCTGCATCGGCTACGGACGCTGCAGGATGAAACCGGCGGATTCACCGGGTTTGTGCCATACGCCTTCGAACCGGAAAATAATCAACTTTCCCATATCCGGCGGGCCAGTTCGCTGGAAGAACTCCGCATGCTCGCGTTTAGCCGCATTTATCTGGATAATTTCGATCACATCACCGCCTACTGGATCAGCACGGGCCTGCCCCTGGCCCAGATCGCCCTTAGTTATGGGGTCGATGATTTGCACGGAACCATCGAAGAGGAGAAAATTTTCCACATGGCCGGAGCCAGCACCCCGGCGGGCCAGACTGTGGAGCGACTGGAAAAAGCCATCCGCGAGGCCGGGCGCACCCCGGTGCAGCGCGACACCTACTACCGCGAACTGGCCGAGGTGGTGGAATCATCTTAACCTCAGGTCGTCGAAGGCATCCAGTTCCAGGCCTTCTCGACTTTTCCTGTAGGCCCTTAAGGCACCCTGGTCGATCAGGTAAGCCATGACCGGATCGCTCTCTGCGACCGATTCCGGATCGACGTTCTCGGGAAGATATTTCAGAAGGGCATTGCCGATCGCCGTGGTCAGGTTGTCACCTGTAAACTGAACATCAGCTCCAGATTCCACCAGAAATTGAACCAAATCGAGTGACTTTCGGGCGTAAGTCTCGCGCGCCTGAATAATGGCATAAGTGAGGACCGAGTCTTTTCCGTTCGAAGCGTTGATATCCGCACCCGCCGCAAGCAAAATCTCAGCCGCGTCATGGGTGCTTTGGTAGTCATGGCCCTGTCGCATTAATTCCATCAGCGGTGTCAGACCGTCCTTGGAGCGAGGATCAGCCTCTGCTCCCGCCTCGATCAGTTGCTTGACGATATTTGAATTTCCACTCGCTACCGCATCATGGAGAGGGGTTCTCTCATCCATGTCCGGCAATGACACATCGGCTCCCTTGCTGATAAAATGCTTTGCAACTTCGTCATGCCCCAATTCCGCAGCATGGTGAAGCCCGGTGCGCCCGAAGTTGTCCGCGCTGTTGACGGGTTTTCCCAATAGAGTCTTGAGTTGGAGTGATGAGATATCTCCATTGCGCACCGATTCAAAATAGTTAGTATCCGCAACATAAAAAGTTCGGGCAACAAAGAGTGCGCCTAAGAGCAGAATGCTAAAAAGTGTTATCAGCCCACCCAGCTTGGCGCGATCCATGCGGTGGTCCCGCTCATTGCGTATTTCCTGCTGATGCTCACTGGACTCATCCTGCTCCCGCCGGGCCAGAACCGCCCGGTAAAGAAAGTCTGCACGTGCACATTGCTTGGCGGTTAAGCTGCTGCCGGATTGGGCACAGGCCGCATCGACCGACTGCTTAAAATCGCGCACGTACTCTTGCCACTCAGGCGTAAGTGACTCCAACTCTCCGCTCAGAATGCCTTCCAGATCGTGCTGAATTACCGACAGATGGGTAAATAGCTCAATTGGTTCAGGAGGGGAGTGGTGAAGCTTTTCAAACTCTTCAGCCAGATAGCTGATGCATTCTGTGCAGGAATTGAATGATTTCGGATCCTGCATGGGTTACGGGTAGGATTGATTCGCTGTTGGGAGAACACTTGCCAGTTAAAAATTACTGTTATTGGTAAAGATGACGATCAGTGCGATGAACACTACGGCGATGATCGGAACGGCAACCCCCAGCCAGGTGGTCCAATGAATCGAATGATCTTCTTGTTGTTGCGTCATAGATCGATGTTACCGTGGCGGCTGTGCCTGACAATGCCAAAGACGCGAGGACGTATCTGCGCACCCGAATAGAGGCAGCCGGAGGCTTCCTGCCCTTGGACCTATTCATGGAAGACGCCCTTTACCACCCGCAGTATGGCTACTATTCAGCCTCCATCACGCAAGTCGGGCCAGAGGGGGATTTTTCCACCGCCGCCACGATCAGTCCCCTGCTGGCCCGCGCGATTGCCCACTGGGCTACGGAGAGATGTAGGGAGTTCAAGTGGGGACTCCGTTGGAATTTAATTGAAATGGGAGGCGGCAACGGACTGCTGGCATCCAGTATTCTTCGCGAACTGCCTCTGCGATTGCGCTGGGGTTGCCGTTATCACTTCGTCGAGATTTCACCTCGGCTCCGGGGCATTCAGCAGAAGCTGTTCGGAAAGACAGGCGCTCGCTGGCACGAATCACCGCAGGAGGCACTCGAGGCGTGTCAGGGTCAGGCCTTGGTCATTTCCAACGAACTCATGGACGCTTTCCCTGTCGTCAGCCTGTTGAAAGAAGATGGTGAGTGGAGAGAACTGGGCGTGGGCTGGGAAGAGGGGGCGGCCATTGAATGTTCCCGCCGACCTCTCTCCCCGATCGCCCGGGAAGCCCTCGATCATATGGCCCCCTACTTGGATCGGGTCAGAGAAGGCGGGCGCATCGAAGTGCCACTGAATATCCGACACTGGATGAAATCATGGGCACCCGCCTTTCGATCGGGAAGCATCCTCACTATTGATTATGGATACGTAGCCGAGGAACTACTGCGCCAATTCCCTTACGGATCCCTGCGGGCCTATTTCCAGCATCAGGCTCTCGAAGGGGCTGAAATCTATCGCCGGTTCGGACAGCAGGATTTGACTTCAGACGTCAATTTTACCTTGCTGGAAAAATGGGCTTCCGAAGCCGGCTTACAAGTGGCCGGACTCACCACCCAGCGCGAATTTATCACCCACCGGGCCTCGCGCGGAATGCCCCTCCGCCCCAAAGATAACCTCATCCTCGACGAACAAGGCGCCGGAACCGCCTTTAAAGTGGCCGAGTGGGTAGCTTCTATTAGGTAAAGCGATATCCTCTTTTTTGGGTAAAAAAATCGGACAATTTTGTGGACGGTCGTCGATGAAATTGTCAAAAAATTTTATCGACGGTTTTAGAGAGTAAAGATTTTGTTAAAGGGCGAGGACTGGCCCCATTTTTTCTCAGGACTGCCCCATTTTCTCCATTTTTGGTATTTGCTGGGTGATGCAGTGGATGGCGCCGAGGCCGCAGATGAGGCCGCGGCAGTCGATGGGGGTAATGGTGTGGGTCGGAAAGAGGTCCCGGAAAGTGGAGAGCACGTTTTCCTGGTTGGGGGCGTCGAAAACGGGGACGAGAACAACATTATTGGCGATGTAGAAGTTGGCGTATGTGGCAGGGCAGCGTCCGAAGGGGCCTCTCACAATAATGTCAGGTGTCGGGATATCGATAATTTCCAGGCGATTGCCATCCTGATCCCCCATCTTTTTGAGGGCGGCATAGTTTTCCTTAAGCGCGTCCCAATTGGGGTCGGCGCGGTCGTGGGCGAGGGTGGTTAATATGCGGGTGGGAGAAACAAAGCGGGCAATGTCGTCGATATGGCCGTCGGTATCATCGCCTTCGATTCCTTCATTAAGCCAGAGGATGCGTTTTACCCCGAGTGACTGTTTCAGTTTTTCCTCGATGGAGGTCTGATCCAGATGGGGGTTCCGGTTCGGGTTAAGCAGGCACTGGCGGGTGGTCAGGAGAGTGCCCTGGCCGTTGGCGTCGATCGATCCTCCTTCGAGGATAAAATTTTCATGGTAATGGCAGGGAAATTCGAGTGTGCGGCAGCAGTGTGAGGCCAGACGGTCGTCATCGTCCCATGGCTGGTATTTATCTCCCCAGGCGTTGAATCGGAAGTCGTGTGCGAGTAGTCCCTGATCATTTTTGACAAAGATAGGGCCGGTATCGCGCACCCAGGAATCATTGTAAGGAATGTGGAGGCGGCGGACATTATCTTTCCGGATGCCGGGGCGTGATTCCAGTGCCCGGTCCACAGGGTCATCCTTCCCACAGCCGGGGGTGATGAGAATGACGGTTTCGTGCGGAGTCAGGGCTTCGATGATATCGAGGTAGGCACGCTCTGCCTCGGCACGATGATCGGGCCAGGTTTCCGGGTTCACCGGCCAGGCCAGTAG
>CAYTLD010000005.1:25797-35981 GCA_964438585.1 uncultured Blastochloridaceae bacterium
TCCGGAAACCACTGGTCCCAGCAGATCAGGACTCCGATGGTGGCGTATTTTGTCTTCACGGCCCGGAAGCCTTTATCGCCGGGGGTGAAGTAGAATTTCTCATAGAAGCCGGGATCATCCGGGATGTGCATCTTGCGATAGACATCCAAAATAGTGCCATCGGCATCGATAATAACGGCGGAGTTATGGTAGATGCCGCGGGAGCGCTCTTCAAAAATTGGGGCAATGATGACCACGTTTTCATCTTTCGCGACTTCACACAAGGCTTCGGTTGAGGGGCCGGGGATGGGCTCCGCCCAGTCGAAGGTGCTGTGTATTTCCTCCTGACAGGGGTACGGGCTGCGATAGAGTTCCTGGAGGCAGATGATTTCCGCTCCCTGGTCACTGGCCAGGCGGCAGCGTTCAGCCGCTGTTTTGACATTTTTACCTAAATTAATTGAGGCGTAGGATTGGATGATACCTACCGATACCATGTTATCTTTTGTCATGAGATGGTGTTTCGCATCGCAACGGGCTTACCGAGAATTTCATTGACCAGGATGGCGTCACGGATGGATTGGCGATTTCTCAGGATGGATTGAAGACGCCTGCGGCCAAATGAAGGCGAATCGGTTGTCGGCAGATTGAGGATACCCCTCCGCTCTGTGGCGAGGCCTGCTTCTACTTGTCTCGCTGTTCCGCCCTGAGATCTTTTCAGCATTTGGTTCATCCGCTCGACGCGGGGATCGAGCCGGGGCAGGGGAGCCGGATCTGGCACCGGCGGTGGTGAGGACTTAACGGGTTGGCGGGCGGGCTCCGGAACTGGTGAGGGATCTTCTTCGGTGACGACCGTCGGTCTCCCCAGTGCCTCCATGAGATCCTCCCACTCACGGTTAGGATCACTGATATCCCGCTTGGGACGGTAGGTGGTATCCTGTGGTTCACCGGCATCGAATTCCCGGAGATCATCTTCCGGCAATGCTTCTTCTTCTCCCTTTTTTCGGGTCAGCCACTGAACCAGTGGCAGCCCGATGACGATCAGGAAGAAAATAATGTCGCCGATGTCCATAAGGTATATGACTTAGCCTGGATTATTGGCCGGTCAGGTCTTGATCTGCATTTCCGCCCTGGTCTTTGGCGATTGATCCACGCATATCGGTGTCGGCCTCGATATTCCGGTATTTCATATAATCGAGAATCCCGAGATTTCCGCTGCGGAAGGCTTCGGCCATGGCCATCGGCACCTGGGCTTCGGCTTCAACAACTTTGGCCTGCATTTCCTCAACGCGGGCTTTCATTTCCTGCTCGAAGGCGACGGCTGCGGCCCGACGTACTTCGGCCTTGGCCTGGGCGATTTTCTTATCGGCTTCGGCCTGATCAGTCTGGAGTCGTGCGCCGATATTTTCCCCGACATCGACATCGGCAATATCAATGGAGAGAATTTCGAAAGCGGTGCCGGCATCCAATCCGCGGGTAAGCACATTTTTCGAGATGGCATCGGGGTTTTCCAGAACGTCTTTGTAGGTGTTGGCAGATCCGATGGTGGTCACGATGCCCTCCCCGACACGGGCGATGATGGTGTCTTCCATGGCACCGCCGACGAATCGGTCGAGGTTGGTTCGCACGGTGACGCGGGCCCGGGCTTTGAGGCCGATTCCGTCCTTGGCCACGGCATCGATGGTATTGCGTTTTTCATCGACGGACGGACAGTCGATGACCTTGGGGTTAACGCTGGTGCGCACGGCTTCATAGACCGTTTTACCGGTGCCGATGGTGGCCAGGTCGATGGCGCAGGCCTGGTCGAAGTTGAGGTTAAAGCGCGCTTTATTGGCGGCGATCAGTGCTATGACCACATCCATGATATTTCCGCCTGCCAGGTAGTGTGCTTCCAGTTGCTTGACGGTCAGTTCGATGCCGGCTTTGACGGCGGTAATCCGGGCCTTAACGATCAGGCTCCGGGGTACTTTACGCAGCCACATCCCGAGAAGGTCGCCAAAGATGGTGACGGGGGCTCCGGACGTCTTGGCCTGAATCCAAAGGCCCAGGAAGTTGAGGAAGATGATTCCTACGATGAGTATGATGACGAAGAGGACAACGCCAAAGAAGATAAGTAATCCGTTCATGGTAATTTTCTATTGGTTGGAGGTTGATGGTTCATTGGAAAGGTGTCGGCGTACAAAGATATGCGTTCCATCGACTTTGACAACCCTGATCGGTTCTCCCTGATCGATGAGATCGCCTTCGGAGAGAACATCGACGCGGCGACCATTGATCCGGGCGGTGCCTGAGGGGCGTAAAGTGGTAAGGGCGGTCCCGGTCTGATTCAAGAGATCCTGATAGGATTCAGAACTCCCGTCTTGAGTTGTATTAGGATCCGCATCTGGATCACGGCTTCCCAGAACCAGACGATGCCCGAAGCGCGAATCAAAGAAATATTTCATCCAGAGCGAAATGAGGATGATCCCGGAGATGACTTCAATCAGGACAATAATAAAGCCGGTGGTGGCATCGAATTCCATGAAAGCCCAAATGGCGGCTCCGAGCAGGCAGATCACTCCCATGATCCCGAGGACACCACCGGGCAAAACCATCTCCGCAATAACCAGCATGTAACCGACAACCAGTAAAATAATGAGTGTGGTCATGCGCTTTCCGTTTTCTCAACCACAACCGTGCTGCCGTGGATTTCCCTGATCCTGACCTCAGTGCCCGCTTTGATAAAGTCTCCCTCGGTGACGACATCGACGGCATAATCATGGATGGTAGCCCGCCCACTGGGGCGCAGGGTGCTCTGAGCCGTTCCGGTCATGCCAATCTCGAGATGGGGGCGGTCGGAGCTACTGGTTTGTGTGCCGGCGGTCGAATCGAGAATCAGTTGATTGTAGGTCCGGGTTCTAGGCAGATAATAGGCGGCCAGGATAATGCCGACTGCGGATATCAGGAATGACTGAAGCAGAGTTTTGATCGGAACCTCCAGTTGAGGCAGCGTGGGAATGACCGGATCACCGGGGTAGTAGTCGATCATGGTTTTCAACAGGCCAGTCACCATCAGAACCAGGCCCATGACGCCGAATATCAGCGTTCCCGGAAGTAATAGAATCTCGACGATGAGTAGCATGAGTCCGAGAAAAAAGAGAACCGCTCCTAAATAACCGGTCAGGCCGGCCACATTATTGCCGATAAAAACGAGAATGATGCAGACGATCGCGGAGATGCCAAAGAGGCCAAAGCCCTGGGTGTTGAACTCGACATAGCCGAGCAGGAAAGCCAGGCCAATCAGCAGCGGTGAAATTTTCATCAGGTAGGATCCGACCTTTTCAAAGCCGCTGGGCTCGACTATGGTGATCTGAACGTCGCTGCCGCCCAGATGAGCAGTCACGTCATCAATCGTCTTATATGTTCCACGACTCAGGAGCGGGCGTGGCGGATCGCCGAACTCTCTGGCCGCCTCGATGTTGGTCAGGGTCAGTAGTGTTCCCTCCGCCGCGATCACCTCATCACCTATTTTCAGCTCCAGGCCGGGATCAATCATAGCCTCGAAGACATCCGGGTTATGGCCCTGTTGTTCGGCGGTGGCCCTCACAATGCCGCGCATGAATGAGCGCAATTTTTCCTGGTAGTCCTCGGAAATGTCTTGAACCCCCTGCGGCCCCAACACAATCACATCTGCTGCTCCGATAACCGACGATTCACTCATGTAGATGTGGGCAGTGGCAGCGGAAATAAATGATCCTGCCGATCCGGCCCGGTCATCGATGAAGGTGACTAAGCGGTCCTGCTGGGGGAATTTCTTGAGAATTTCATAGATATCTTCCGTCGAATCAACCCGCCCGCCGTAGGTGTCCATATGAAGGATGACGGCGTCCGCCTCGGCAGCAATCGCTTCCTTGATGCCGCGTCGGATAACGTAGAGGATCGCGGGATCGATGTCGCCCTTGACTGGGATGACATAAATCGATTCCGCCTGAAAAGGTGCGGTCGGGGCATCGGTGGCCTCGACTTGCGGTGAGGATTCCTCAGCAGGCTCATCCTCGGCCAGTGCTGTGGAAGAGGAGATAGCCACTCCCAGGAGGGATGTCGCCAGAAGGCATTTTATTGATCGCTTAAAAATACAGAATTTCATTATCGGTCCTGCGTGCTGACGGGGTCGAACCGCCGACCGTTCGGGTGTAAACCGAATGCTCTACCACTGAGCTAAGCACGCTCGTGATTAGAACCTTAGATCACTGTGGCCGACTTACAAGCTCGGCGTGGTAAAAAGTGGAAATCCCGTGCTTCACTTACGGGATCATGAAGGGCTTCCCATTGAGGCCGTCATAGACGATCTGACCGGGGCGTAGTCCACCGACACTCATGGTAAAATCGGAATGGGGGGATCGGATTTCACCTTCCGGCAGCATGAAGCCGTAGGGGGCTGCGGCTGGCTCTGGTTCCTCAATCACCACTTCCTCGACGATCACAGGTCGAGGCCGGTAAGAGCGGTAACCGGGGCTGCGGTAAACCGGGCGTGAAGCCCAGCGTGGTTCGTAATAGGAAGCCTCGTGCACGATTGCCGGGCGTTCGACATAGTAGGAATCACCCGGAACGGAGACTGAATTCCCCACTGCGCCTCCCAGCAACGAACCCACCAGCGCACCAATCCAAGGGCCGTCTTCGCCCCCGGCACTGCCGATGGCGGCACCGAGCGCAGCACCTGTGGCGCCTCCCACCACCGTATTGGTAGGGCGTCCACTGCCTGGTTCGCCTAATATCTGTGCATGGGCCGGTAGATAAGCCAGCCCACTCACCAAAAAAACTGTAAGAATCAGCCTTCTCATAACTCCAATAAGACGACCCCGGGCAGGTCAGATTCAATTGAATTTATGAAAATTTCTTTTTTCCGGCAGATTTTCTGATAAGATATATCTGAGGTGGACGGCCGCTCCGGATCAATAAAATAAATCCGGGGAGGAAAGTCCGGACTCCACAGGGCAACCTGCCTCGTGAAAACGGGGGCATTGGGGACGGAAGTCCTCAGTGACGGATAGTGCCACAGAAATAAACTACCCGTCCGGTCAGGGAGGAGGAGGTTAACTTCTCCACCCCTGGCGGGACAGGAAAAGGTGAAAAGGTGGGGTAAGAGCCCACCGCTCGGAGAGTAATCGACGAGGCATAGGTAAACCCCGGGTGGTGCAAGACTAAATCGGAAGCATGAGCGGCCCGCTCCTCCCGCGCGAGTGGGAAACTTCCAGGTAAGTCGCATGAGATAAATGGCCGTCCAGGTCCGGCCTTGCCGGACTGGACAGAATCCGGCTTATAGCCTCAAAACCCAGGAGGGGTGTCCGCGAAGGCGGGCACCCCTCGCTGCGTACGCGCCCCAGCTATTTAGACAGCCTCTGAGATAAACTGGATCTACTCCACCGTCACGTACGGGCGGATTTTTTCCAGGGTTTTGGCGCCGATTCCGCTGACTTCGAGTAATTCCTCCGGATATTGATATGGACGTTTTTCGATGATCCGGTTGGCGGTCACTTCTCCCACGCCAGGGATTTTCATCAGCTCGTCGCGGGACGCGGTATTGACATTGAGGGGTCCGGAAGGCTTCTCATTTCCCAGGGCAATCGCGGTTTCCTCATCTTCCTGTCGTTCGGCCCGCCGTTCAGCGGGGAGGCTTGACCAGTCGGTATATTTCCAGATTCCGGCACCATTCCGTGCCGCAACTAGTTCGGCATCCTGCAATTGTTCGCGGTACTCGTCCTGAGACAAACCGTCTGGTGTACTCCGGTAAACCCCGAAGGCTCGGGCCAGTCCGAGTTCGACCAGCTGGGTGGCCAGATCTTTTCCCTCTGAAGTGGTCACGAACGCGTAGCTCCGCTTGTACTTGCCATCGCCCCGGCCATCGGCAAAAGCGGTATGAACAGTAAAGGGCTTCTGGAGAATTTTTTTTACTTCGACAGCGGCGGCGTTGCCGAGGAATTTGGCCAGATCGATTGATTCCTTGGGTGTACCGCCATAATCGGCGATCCCGAAGTAGCGGCGCTGGGCGCGCAGCCGCCGGGCATCCGATGGGTGGGTCACGGTTTTTTCCAGGCAGTCTGCACCGTAGAGTCGGACGGTGTGTTCTGTCTCACCTTCTCCCTCTTTCCCCACTTTCCCCACTTTTCCCTTTTGAAACCGAACCCGGAAACTATCACCATCGGCCCATTCAGTAGGAATGAGCGTGCAGCCATGGAATGTCTGTAATTCACTGGCATGAACCGAAAAGAGCCTAAAGGCGGCGATAACACATAATACAAAAAGTGCGCGGGACATGGTCTGTACATAGCCGATCCATCTTAAAATTCCAACTGTGATAAATGAAAGTGACGAAGTGACTTTCCTCCATTTCTTTCAAACCTGACCTTCGCAGGGGTGAATTATAATGTAGTGTAGATGGGTGCAAACCAGTTTAGTTTTCATTTCCGCATTCTCATTTCTGTTTTTCGGGGTCAGTTGTCTGGTGTCTTCGACGATGCGGCGGGAATTTATACGCTACGGTCTGGCGCAGTTCCGTCCTCTGGTTGGAACCCTGCAAATACTGGGAGCGCTAGGTTTATTGGTCGGCCTGCACTGGCCTTGGCTGGGACAGAGTGCCGCCGCCGGCTTGGCTCTCCTCATGTTCCTCGGAATGGTGACACGGATTCGTATTCATGATACCTGGTGGCAGAGCATCCCGGCCGCCTTTTATATGATCCTCAACACCTGGATTTGTCTGGTTGGATATTAACCAGTGTCTGGTTTCAGATCCAGAATGAGTAATCACTCAGGAGGCCGATGACGACACAGATGACAAGCAGCGCACTGGCGGGGAGCGCCTTCTTGAAGGGGTCACGCACCTTGAGATGCATGACCAATGCACCAACCATCAAAATCCCGAGGAGGATGGCGGAGGGCAGGACCAGCCAAGAAACCCATAGACCGATTAGCAGGCCCAAGGCCGACAAAATTTTCAAGGCACCGACCAGATAGAACATCGGCTCGCCCAGACCGTAGGCCTGGAATTCCTCTTTCATATTTTTCGCTTCTTTTCCCCGAAAAGGAGTTTCGCGATTTCTACGCACTAACCAGACGTTGAGAATAGTTAAACCTGCCAGAAGTTGCAATCCGATGCACACAAAATTCATGCCAAAAACTTACACCTGTGGTAGAGCCTTGCAAAGTCTGTTCGTTACTAAGAAGCAACCACGATGGGGCTTTGGATCAGGTTAATTACATCGAGGGCAGTGTAGGAGTTGCCTCCATTGGTCCCTTTTTCCAGAAATTGGCCCAGTTCGCTGACATCGTCTCCGGCGGTTACTATAGCCGGTTCGACATAGCAGTCGCGGCGCACCTGTCCCAGTCCGATGGTGGCCATCAGCCCGTTACACAGACAGATCCGTCCTTCGGTATCACTTGGTTGACCTCCTTTTCGCACGTAGTCTGCTTGTACCTCTGCGGGGCAGCGGAACTCAATTTTCCCCTCCTTATTCCGGAATGTTTCCCGGAGTAGCCCGATGTCACAGATACGGTTACGGTGCTCATATACGTTACGATCCGACAGGCTGTCCTCGAACGGTACCACTTTAAAAGGAAAGCCGGTGGGGGAAGCTTTGGGGTCCGTGCGGACATGAAGAGGATTTTCTCCCGCCCGGATCTGATCGAGAACCGTCTGTCGTATTTCCGGATCCAGGCCTGACTCCCGACAAAAGGCAAAGGCGGTGCCGACTTGGATCCCGGCTGCCCCCCGGGCCAGGGCTTCCTGTAATCCACCGGGACGTCCGTAGCCACCGGCCAGCCAGAATGGGAGCCCCAGAGATTGAAATTCTCCCGGATCGGCAAGATCCTTGGGGCCATAGACCGGTTCGCCATCGGGGCTGATAGCGTCTTTTTTCCTCGGAGGTGCGTTGTGTCCACCAGCGGTATGCCCTTCGACAACAAATCCATCCAGCTTTCCGGAAGACTTGCTGATCAGATGACGAGCCAGAGTGGTCGAGGAAACGATGGCGATGAACCGTGGCCGCTTGAGGGGGGGCAGGGCAATATTTTCCGCAGCCGCAATCGCCTGCGGGTCCAGAGTCATCTGCCCCTGTTCATCGGTGCCCTCGATCTGAAGTGTAGCCGCCTTGCCTTGCGAAAATTGATCGAGAATTCCGGGGATGTGGCGAGGAATGCCGGCCCCCATGAGGACAACATCCACCCCCGCCAGCATGGCACCAAAGAGGATGTAGAGCGTCGGCAGCTTGATTTTTTCCAAGAGATTAATCCCGACCGGGTTATCGTGGCTCTCCTGGGCCAGATGAACGAAGGCAAAACTACCCGCCAGCATCAAGTCACGTGACAGCGTGGAGGGGGTCAGGTTTACCTGCGGCACCGGCAGGTAGGCGGCATCCTGGTCCTTGCCGCCCTCAATGAAAAAGCGTTGGAGGATTCTTCCGGCCGACTCTTTAAGTGGAAAGGCATCCAGCGCGCGGCGCAAGTGCCCGCCAGGATCTCCGTTTTGCAACTGCCGTGCCAGAACTACGTCCAAAGCGGTTCCGGAAACGACACCTAATTGACCCTCCCGGGAAACTGCACGCGCCAGGTTCCACCCCGAAACCCCGGCACCCATGCCGCCCTGTATAATATTAAATGATGGATATGTATTCAAAGTATTAGTTTATTAGCGTTCTAATCAGAAAGAAAGAACAATCTGAAGACCGCCTCTGAGAAATCGTTCCACGAAATGGGTGGATTTCCCACTTTCGCCAAGGCTTCGGTAAACAGACCGTATTCTCTGTCCGAGCACGGCAGAGACGGCACTCTGTCCTCCACGTTGCGTCAGGATTCGAGACGGCGCATCAGGTTGAGGTAGCAGCGTGTGCCCCGATCGAGTTCGGCGATGGATATGTATTCATCTTTGGTATGCGCCTGACGGATGCTGCCTGGCCCCAGGGCGATGGCCGGGATGCCGCGTTCCCCGAAGATGGAGGCATCACAGAACCAGGGGGCGGTGGCCAGTCCGCGCGTGGCGGGACGGATTTTTTCAATAATCGGCAGCGCGGGATCGGTTTCGAGTGAGGGGGCATCGAGAATGATTCGTGCCTTTAGCTGGTTGTTGCGAAAAGAGGGCAGCGACTTGAAATGCGCCAGCACCTGTTTTCCCGTCCAGGGTGGAACGGTTCGGATATCGAGCATGACCCGGCACCGGGCCGGGCTGATGTTGAGTTTGCTGCCTCCGGAGATGGTGGTGGCGTGTAGGCTGGATGCTCCCAGGGCGGGGTGATGTTGGCTCTGCAGCCAGTCGTCCAATCCTCCATTTAATTCATGGAGGAAAGCGGACAGGCGGTGGATGGCATTATCGCGGTGGGAGGCAATCGATGCGTGCTTCGAGCGGCCTTGGGAGGAAATTTCCATCCACAGGCAGCCCTTGTGGGCATAGACCAGTTGATTGGCTGTTGGTTCTCCGGCGATGACCAGGTCGTAACGGGTGTTCTGTCGAACCAGATGACGTGCGCCCTGGCAGCCGGATTCTTCTCCCATGGTGGCGGCAAACGTCCATTCGACCTGAGAATCGGGATGCTCTCTGAGGTGCTGAGACAGGGCCGACAGCATGGCCGCCATTGAGCCCTTGGTATCACAGGCCCCGCGGCCGTATATTCGTCCGTTCTTTACCTCCGCCTTGAACGGCGGAACGGTCATTCCAGCCACGGAAACCGTATCGAGATGGGGCAGCAGCAGGATGCGGTATTTTGGCTTTCCCCGCCTGCGGGGAAAGACAGCCGCCACGTTCGGGCGTCCGGGTTGAACCGGATCGAGGGTGACCTTGGCTCCCATTGCTTTCAGGTGGGATTTCAAAAACTGCGCCAGCTCCTGCTCACCAGTCCGGTCCGTTCCCGGATCATCATCCGGACTGACACTCGGGATCCGGATCAGGGTTTGCAATAACCGGGCGGTGGGACTGAGTGTGGCGGTAGGCATAACGGTTAGATCATCTTTAAGTCATTCAAGTTGTAAATAATGAAAAGCGGGGTGGATGAGGAGATCAGCGGCGGTCTGGCCAGCTCTAACCAAGGATGCAATCCTGCACCTTCTTATCAACATCACCTCCTGTTCCTTCTCATTCCTGCCTGCGTGTTGCGTCGCTACGCGACGCGGATTTTTTCCCCTACGTCGCCCGTGGATTTCCTCCGTCGCCAAGGCTATGGCGGACAGGGAAAATCCACGGCTAC
>CAYTLD010000006.1:0-2904 GCA_964438585.1 uncultured Blastochloridaceae bacterium
CCCCGTCCCGGTGAATCGGGACGGGGCCGGTTGAATGGTTTTGTTTACTTATTTTGCGCAGCACTTACTGCATTCGGTCTTGCAGCACTCGGCGCATTTGTCACCGCAGCAGTCCTGGCAGGATTTCTTTTCTCCGGCTTGAACCGGAGATCCCAGCACCAGAGCCAATGCGGCCAATGTCAGCATCAAATGTTTCATATCTTTTCTCCTTAGATAGAAGTTCTCTTTCTCGAAACGGGCTGCGAGCAGCCCCCACAACGGAACTTAAGCGAGAACTCGGGGTGGGGGAGAGGGCGGACGATGGTCCAGGTTGTCGATAGGAGAGGAAAGATCCACAAACCGGGAATCAGGAGTAAAAACGGGGAGAAGTTGCCAGGCTTGGGTAAAGAGAAAGGTCGGAGCGGTCATGACCAGGCACTCCTGGCAACCGCAGGACGTTTCCAGATCGCAGCTTTGATTCTGGGTGCAGCAGCACTCAGATTCTGCCGCCTGCACCTCAATCGGAAGCGTCCCTTGCAGAGACACTGCTAAAAAGCTAACGATGATGAACCAACGTATCACTTATTTAACATTAGGTGAGACCAGTCCCACAGTCAATGTTGACACATGACAAAAAAATCCCCGATCCGTTGCCGGATCGGGGATTCTGTTGAATTTTGAAATTTGGACTCCGTATTCTGGAGTCTGATTTCTGAATTCGTTGGTGAATTACATCATTCCACCCATGCCGCCCATGCCGCCCATGTCGCCGGGGCCGCCAGCAGGAGCTTTATCATCTTCCGGCAGTTCGGTGACGATGGCTTCGGTGGTCAGGAGCAGTCCGGAAATGGAAGCTGCGTTCTGCAGGGCCGAGCGGGTGACTTTGGTCGGATCCACCACTCCGGCTGCGACCAGATCTTCGATCTTGGCGGCGGAGACGTTGTAGCCGTTGCTGCCTTTGGCTTCCTTGACCTGTTGGACGATGATCGAGCCTTCGACTCCGGCGTTATCGGCCAGGGTGCGCAGAGGCTGTTCGATCGCGCGGCGAACAATATCCACCCCGATGGACTGATCACCTTCGGCTACAACCTTATCCAGAACTTTCTGGGCACGGATGAGGGCGGTGCCCCCACCGGCGACGATGCCTTCCTCGACGGCTGCGCGGGTTGCGTGCAGGGCGTCTTCGACGCGAGCTTTCTTTTCCTTCATCTCGGTTTCGGTAGCGGCACCGACGTTGATGACGGCCACACCGCCTGCGAGCTTGGCCAGGCGTTCCTGGAGTTTCTCGCGGTCGTAGTCGGAGGTGGTTTCCTCAATGGCGCGACGAATTTGCTCGACGCGGCCTTTAATATCAGAGGACTTACCTGCACCTTCAATAATGGTGGTGGTTTCCTTGTCCACACGAACGCTCTTGGCTACACCGAGGTCGGACAGTTGGATGTTTTCCAACTTAATACCCAGATCTTCGCTGATCATCTTTCCACCGGTGAGGACGGCGATGTCTTCGAGCATAGCCTTGCGGCGGTCGCCAAAGCCGGGGGCCTTGACAGCACATACTTGCAGGGTGCCGCGGAGTTTGTTGACTACCAGAGTTGCCAGGGCTTCACCCTCGACATCCTCAGAAATGATCAGCAGGGGCTTGCCGCCCTTGGCCACTTGTTCGAGGACCGGGAGCAAATCCTTCATGTTCGAAATTTTCTTCTCGAAAATGAGGATGTACGGGCTGTCCATGGACACTTCCTGAGACTCAGGGTTGGTGACGAAGTATGGGGAGAGGAATCCCTTGTCGAATTGCATTCCTTCGACCACTTCGAGGGTGGATTCGATGGACTTGGCTTCTTCGACAGTTACGGTTCCGTCTTTACCAACGGCATCCAGCGCGTCGGCGATCATTTCGCCCACGGTGGTGTCCCAGTTGGCGGATACGGTGGCGACTTGTTGGATTTCGTTTTTCTCCTTCACTTTCTTGGAAATACGACCCAGTTCTTCGACCACGGTCTCAACCGCCTTGTCGATGCCGCGACGCAGTTCAGTCGGGTTGGCACCGGCGGTGACAAATTTCAGACCGCTGCGGTAAATCGACTCGGCCAGAACAGTGGCGGTGGTGGTTCCATCACCGGCGATATCACTGGTCTTGCTGGCGACTTCACGCACCAGTTGGGCTCCGATATTCTCGTAGGGATCTTCGAGTTCGATTTCCTTGGCCACGGTCACACCGTCCTTGGTAATGGTCGGGGATCCGAATTTCTTATCTAGCACCACGTTGCGCCCGGAGGGGCCCATGGTTGCTTTAACCGCTTTGGCCAGTTTTTCCACTCCGATGAGGAGGGCCTGGCGGGCGGATTCATCAAATTTTATCTGCTTTGCTGCCATAATTTTATTTTCCTTTCTTATCTAAATTGTTGCTTAGCTGGTCACTCCGAGGATGTCATCCTCACGCATGATCAGGTATTTTTCATCATCGATGGTTACTTCGGTGCCGCCGTATTTCGAAAAGAGCACCTTGTCGCCTTTTTTAACCTCGAAGGGGATTGCCTTACCGTCGTCATCCTTTTTACCGGAGCCGAGGGCGACAACTTTGCCTTCCTGGGGTTTTTCCTTGGCGGTGTCGGGAATGATGATTCCCCCTTTTTTGGTTTCTTTTTCTTCGATGGGAAGGACCAGAACCCGGTCTCCCATTGGCTTGAACTTGATGTCTGCCATGTTGTTTTTCCTCCTATTTTAGGTTTGGGTTGTTTTTCTTGGTTATTTTTCAGAGGGGTGGAATTACTTTTTTTCGTTTTTATCCACTTCCTCAAAATCCGCATCGATGACGTCATCGTCAGCACTTTGAGCCTTTTTTTCCTGAGGTTCCTCTTCACCTTCGCCCCCGGCGGGGCCGGGTTCAGGAACGTTCTGGGAAGCCTGCTGGTAGAGTTCCTGAGA
>CAYTLD010000006.1:3004-5145 GCA_964438585.1 uncultured Blastochloridaceae bacterium
TGGGCTTCGGCCTCTTTGGTCATTTTTTCAATTTCGTCGGAATCGAGGTTGCTGGATCCGGTGATGGAAATATTCTGCTCTTTGCCAGTTCCTTTGTCCTTAGCGCTGACGGTCAGGATGCCATTGGCGTCGATATCAAAGGTGACTTCGATTTGCGGGACACCGCGCGGGGCGGGAGGGATGCCATCGAGGCGGAAGGTTCCCAAAGTTTTGTTGTCCCGGGACATGGGCCGCTCTCCTTGCAGGACGACGATTTCGACGGCCGGCTGGTTGTCGCCGTAAGTGCTGAAAACCTGGCTTTTTTTCGTCGGAATGGTGGTGTTTCTGGGGATCATGGCGGTAGCCACACCTCCGGCGGTTTCGATGGCCAGAGTTAGCGGAGTGACATCGAGGAGTAGAACATCGTCCACATCTCCCTGCAGGACTCCTCCCTGAATGGCGGCACCAATGGCGACCACCTCATCCGGATTCACTCCCTTGTGGGGATCCTTGCCGACGATTTTACCGGCAATTTCAATAATCTTAGGCATCCGGGTCATTCCCCCTACCAACACCAGTTCATCGACATCCGAAGCGCTTAATCCTGCGTCTTTCAGACATGCCTTGACCGGCGTGATGGTCCGGTCGCAAAGTTTTTCCGTGAGTTGCTCGAACTTGCTGCGGGTCATGCTGATCTGAATATGTTTAGGCCCGTTTTGGTCTGCGGTAACAAAGGGAAGGTTGATGTCGTATTCCTGCGAAGAAGAGAGGGCAATTTTGGCCTTTTCCGCCTCCTCTTTGATTCGCTGCATGGCGTCTGACTGTCCTCTGAGGTCGATGCCTTGGTCTTTTTTAAATTCCTCAACGATGTGGTCGATGAGCGCGTTATCCCAGTCATCCCCACCCAGGTGGGTGTCCCCGTTGGTGGACATGACTTCAAAGACACCGTCTGCGATGGAAAGAGTGGAAATGTCAAAGGTGCCTCCGCCCAGATCATAGACAGCAATTTTCTCATTACCCTTCTTGTCTAGCCCGTAGGCCAGAGAAGCGGCGGTCGGTTCATTGACGATGCGCAGCACTTCGAGACCGGCGATCTTACCTGCATCCTTGGTGGCATGGCGCTGGCTATCGTTAAAGTAGGCCGGAACGGTAATAACTGCCTGGGTTATTTTTTCGCCCAATTTCGCTTCGGCATCCGCCTTGAGTTTGGAAAGAATGAAGGAGGAAATTTCTTCCGGGGTATAGACTTTCTTTTCGCCCTTCACCTCGACTTCGACACAGGCCGCTCCGCCTTTGCCTTCGACCACTTTATAAGGCAGGCGCTTGATTTCCTCTTGAATCTCGGAGAACTTACGCCCGATCAGGCGCTTCACGGAGTAAATCGTGTTTTTTGAGTTGGTGACCGCCTGGCGCTTGGCCGGTTGGCCGACTAACCGCTCGCCATTTTTTGTAAAGGCGACGATGGAGGGGGTGGTTCTGGCTCCTTCTGAGTTTTCCAGCACCACCGATTTTCCGGCTTCCATTACCGCCATACATGAGTTGGTTGTTCCTAAATCGATTCCTAAAATTTTCGCCATATCGTGTCCTTTCTTATTATGATTAAAGTATTCTTGCGGTTATCTACGCATGATCGATGCCAACAGTGGATTTTTATAAGTCGTTGATAACCAGGAGAAAAAATCCGGGAAGCCGCAATATTAGAGACAATATGTCTCTAATGCCAGCAGAGGATTGCGACAATGTGTCGCGGATCATTTACAATCCTAGGTTGCCTGCTGTGATGAGGAAGGAGATGTCTCATTTTAAAGGCAAACCGCTTTGATGGATCGGACGAGGATGCGAATGGCGGCCTCGACCTGCGCCTCGGTGGTCGAAAGTGGGAGCATGAGGACGATAACATCACCAATCGGGCGGGTCAGGAGTCCGAACTCTCTGGCCTTCAAACAAACGTGGTGCCCGATCCGGCAGGCCGGATCATAGGGGCGAGCGCTGATGAAATCTTCCACCAGTTCAATGGCCAGGATGGTCCCTTCCTGCCGGACTTCCCCCACATTTTCCATATCCCAGAGCGGTGGGGCGTGCCTGGCTAGTGCAGAGGCCAGTTCTTGGGCACGGGCGAGCCCACCCTGATGAAGTTTTTTCAGAGAAGCGCGGGCCACGGC
>CAYTLD010000006.1:5245-16604 GCA_964438585.1 uncultured Blastochloridaceae bacterium
TGGAATTTTTCTTCCAACTTTCCCACGCACTCCCACTGGCAGGAACGGGTCTGCCGGGCCTCCGCACCTTTCCGGGGTGTCGCCCGGTTGTAGGGGCAGCGGTAGCAGACCGGGCGCATCACTTCTTCCGATTCAAAAAGCAACTCCTTATAAGTCCGGTGAAAAACCGGACTGTGACCGACACTCATGGCCCCGATGGTATCGCCATGGTAGGCCGAAGCCAGGGAGAGCAGCCTCGTGCGCCCCGCCTCCCCCAGCTGCACCCGCGCTTGGTGAATCATTTTCAACCCTGCCTCGACTGCGGTCGACCCATCGTCCGAGTAAAATACTCTATAGTGCTCAGCGGTCGCTGAACCGCCTTCCGCATTACCCCCCTGGCTCAGGGACTGCACCAGTTCCCGGGCCAGGCGCGCTGCTGGCTCGTTGGCCAGACCGAGAGCCGAGCAATGCGCCAGTTTAGCCAACTGCTGCTTGAGCGCCGCGTCCAGCTCCGGATCCCGGTGGCCGTGAATATTCGTCCAAATAGAAGCATTCCCATCCAGGTAGCGGTTCCCATCGGAATCAATCAACTCGGAGCCCTCCGCTTCCACGATCATCAGGGGCTGATGATCTGGGTCACACCACTCTTTCATCTGCGTAAAAGGATGCCAGACATATTGCTGGTCGATACGAGAGGGGTTGTCCACCCCGCAACAATAAATCAACCATCAACCATCAACAACCAACTAGTTCTGGATGTTTCGGAAAATGGATTTAGCATAACGACATGTCCACCAATGTCCTTGGCGATCCCCTCATTCCGTGCAGTGCGGAACCTATGACCGGCTTTACCCGGAACAGCTACTGTGTTTATCATCCGCAAGACCGAGGCCAGCACATCCTCTGCGCGGTCATGACAGATCCGTTTCTCGAATTTTCCCGAAGCCGGGGCAATGACCTCATTACCCCTCACCCGGAATGGCATTTCCCCGGATTGGAGGCTGGCGATCACTGGTGTCTTTGTCTGGGCCGCTGGGTCGAGGCCTATGAGGCCGGGATGGCACCACCCGTCGTCCTGGAAGCCACTCATATCTCGGTTCTGGAATATATGGACCTGGATGTTCTTCAAAAGTTCGCTCACGAATTATAGATCTTTCTGGTTCAGATTTTCAGTTGTTCGGCCTCCGATTTCCGGTCCGTAAGTCTGGACTTCCGGGAAACGCCCAGTTAATTTCACGCAATGAAAACACGCACGGAAAAAGACACGATGGGCACGGTAGAAGTCCCGGCGGACAAATACTGGGGTGCCCAAACTCAACGCTCCATTCAAAACTTCCCGATCGGTCCGGCCGCTTCCATGCCGATCGAAATTATCCACGCTTTCGGCACCCTCAAGAAGGCAGCCGCCCTGACCAACGGTGACCTCGGCGTTCTCCCGCAGGATAAGGTGGACCTCATTGCTCGCGCATGTGATGAGATCATCGCCGGTGAACTCGATGACCAATTTCCGCTGGTAGTCTGGCAGACCGGCTCCGGAACCCAGTCCAACATGAACACCAATGAAGTCGTCGCCAACCGCTGTCACGTCCTCCAGGGCCACGCGCTGGGTGATGGAGAGAGGTTCATCCACCCCAACGATGACGTCAATAAATCACAGTCTTCCAATGACACTTTTCCCACCGCCATGCACATCGCGGCCTACAAGAAGCTGGTGGAGCAGACTATTCCCAAGATTGAAGCCCTGATGAAGACGCTCGAAGCCAAGGCCAAGGCCATGAACAATAGCGTCAAAATCGGGCGCACCCACTGGATGGACGCCACCCCCCTCACCCTCGGCCAGGAGTTCTCCGGTTACGTCTCCCAACTGAGTCACGGCCTGCGCGCTCTCCAGAACACGCTACCTCACCTCGCTGAGTTGGCTCTCGGCGGAACGGCTGTCGGAACTGGCCTCAATGCGCCCAAGGGCTATGCGGAGAAAGTCTGCGCTAAAATTGCGGAGATTACCGGATACCCGCTCACCAGCGCGGAGAATAAATTTGAATCCCTCGCCGCACACGATGCCATTGTTGAATCTCATGGTGCCCTCAAGCAACTAGCCGTCAGCCTGAATAAAATTGCCAATGACATCCGTCTTCTCGCCTCCGGGCCGCGTTCGGGAATAGGTGAAATCACCATCCCGGCTAACGAGCCCGGATCCTCCATTATGCCCGGAAAGGTCAACCCCACTCAGGTGGAGGCTTTGACCATGGTCTGCTGCCGTGTGATGGGCAATGATACCACTATAACTATTGGGGGGAGCAACGGGCACTTTGAACTTAACGTCTATAAGCCGGTGATGATCCAGGCTTTTCTCGAGTCTGCGACCCTCCTCGGTGATGCCTGCCAGGCCTTTAACGATCACTGCGCTGTCGGCATCGAACCCAACCAGCCCCGGATTGATGAGCACCTGCGTAATTCACTTATGCTCGTCACAGCTCTCAATCCGCATATCGGCTATGAGAATGCAGCCAGGATTGCTAAAAAAGCACATACGGAAAACACGAGTCTCAAAGAAGCCGCGCTTGCTCTGGAGATGCTTACTGAGGACCAGTTTAATGAGTGGGTTGACCCCGCTCAAATGACAGGCCCACGGTGAAGTGACGTGGAGGGATTAACTACCCCTGACGGGTTTCGACAATGCCGCGCAGGAGACGTCCGAGGAGATCGGCACCGGTGATGATGCGTTTTTCCTCAGTTCCCCAGTAGATGATGATGTCGTCATCGATGACATCGTCTTCAGCGTGGGTTTTATCGACATGGAATTTTCCAATGATGTCGTTGAGAGTGATGTGACGCCCGGTGACGAGGATGGGGCGGTGGCAATGGTAGTAGGGGCGGCGGTTGACACCGGCGGCGTGGTCGCGCATGAGTCCGTCGGCATCGAGAGCGAAGTGACACTTCCCGGACTCATCGGTAATGACGACCCAGGGCTTGCCGGAGGCATTTATTTTTTCAATGAAAGGATCTTCCTCATCGTCATCAGCGGTAATCTCCGGGAAGAGAATGACCCCGTCTCTAGTCGGAAGAGATACGATGCTGAGCGGATCGATGACCGAACCTTCCTGAGATACCGGGATGTCGTCGAGGTGGAGGAAATTAATGGCGCCCAGGCCTTCGGTCGCCCCAATGTCGGTGCCCTCAGTCTCCGCATGTTTTTTCAGGATGAAATTGAGGTCGGCCTCCTTAAAGAAGGCATACTCCTCTTCGCCCAAGAGGCGGTCGAGCAGGAGGCTGGTGGGCTTGGCAAAAGGGTAGAGCAGCACCATGTAGAAGCGCATCAGGGGTGCGAGGAGGGAACCAACCTTAAGTGCGTTCCGGGTAAAATAGGCCTGGGGAAAAATTTCGCCGAGCAGGGTGATGATCACCGTGGAGAAGAAGAAGGCGGCGACTCCGGCGAGGAGAGAATCACTGAGGATGGTGAGAAGGACGTTGGCACCGACATTTCCCCAGAGGATGGTGGCGAGCAGGAGGTGTGAACTTTCACGCAAGTGCAGAATGCGTTTAGCTTCCGTGCTGCCTCCTGCCGCGGCCGCCTCGAGGCGGATACGTCCAAGCGAAAAAAGCCCGATGTTCAGGCCGGAAAAGATGCCACTCTGAGAGAGACATAAGGCAATCCCCAGGAGCGTCCAAAGTTCCATGCTCATGCAAGTGTCCTGCCACGCTCAGCGCAGGCGATGCCTCCTGGATGAATTGGAACTGAGCATGTGGATCAAAGCTGGAGCGAGAATCATGCCACATCGAGGGGCGATTTCCGCCAAAAGTGCTTTCATGGGTGTGGCTGAATATTGCACAAGGAGCGGCCAAGTCAACGACATGCTGGCCAACAATGCATTAATGGTGTCTTCGCAAGCTAATATGCCGACGGGTCCTGCCCTCGCACGCTGCTCTCGCCCTGCCAGCCAGCCAGTTTGCCGCGTTAAAGGTTCCCTTTCTGGACAAAGCGGGACGAACCGTGGTGTTGGGCTGGAATCCGAGGTTGTTGCGGGTGCGCACGGATGCCGAGGAAGCGGCGAAGTGTCTAAAGGAGTTGCTGACGATTGGGGATGTTTGAAGGCTGAAAAGAAAACCGGGCTATGGTGATGGTAGGGCTTGATGACTGGCAGGGATAAATTTACACTAGACAAATATGAAGGAAGCCATCGACGCATTTAAGCCTATCGGTTTGCTGGCATGGCTGGGGCAGGAGAACATGGAGTGGCTGGCGGAGCGGGCCTTCTCGCTGGAATATCGTCCAGAGGAAATCATTCTCGAAGCGGGCAGTCACACGGACGGTCTCTACATCATCGCCTCCGGGCAGGTGCGCTTTACTTCGGATGATTGCGGGGTGAGTCAACTGGAGTCGGGGAATTACTTCGGAGAACTAAGCCTGCTGGATAAGAAAGACCGCACTGCCATCGTGGAAGCGATCACCCACGTGCAAATCTATCATCTTTCCAAGCGGCATCTCAATGGCTTTGCCCAGGAATTTCCCGATCCCTACTCGATTCTGGTCACGAACCTGGCACGGGAACTGTCGCGGCGCATACGTCAACTGAATGCCTTGACCTGCAACCCGGGGAGGATGAACCCTTGAGCCAGGAGCTGTCCAAAGGATCGGGGGGTCATCCTTTTGAGGAACTCTATGCGCCGTTCCAGGATATTCCCCTCTTTTCCGGACTGGCGGGCGACACTCTGCTGGTCTTCTATATCGCGGCCCGCGAAATCATCGCCCGCCCCGGTGAAACCATCGTCCGCGAGGGGGACTCCGGTGAGGAACTCTTCATCATCGGGCGCGGAAAAGTCAAGGTTCTGGTGCAGGAGGGGAAGGAAAATGAAACTCTGATTGCCGAACTCGGCCCCCGCGACTTCTTCGGGGAAATGTGTGTCATCGAACCCACCAACCGCTCCGCCACCGTCATCGCCAGTGAAATCACTTTCCTCTACGGGCTGAAAAGTTCCACATTGAATAAAATCTACCAGGTCTGGCCAGAAGCTCAGGCCACCATCATGGCGAACCTTTCCCGGACACTGGCGGAGCGGGTCGAGCGGCTGGATCCCTGTTATCGGGATCGCGGGTGGTAAAGGCAGCCTCTTATATTCGACTTGGAAATCCGCGCGGACTTCGCCTAGAGTGGTGACAGGAGGAATGATAGTTCTGAGTAAAAATTTCGTTACATGGCTGACAACCAGATAGATCGAGAAGAAAAGGCCTCACCGGAACAACCTGTCCCGGTGCCGGAGAAACGACTGGATGTGATGGAAGATTTCGATCCCGCCTTCAGTCCCTCCATGGTCATCGACCTCGAAACCGCCTATCACTCACTTCAGGAATCCAAGGGGGAGACCCCGGATATCAGGATCACCCAGAAATTCAAACCAGCCCACCTGCTGGATGCGATTGTCGAGGAGGCCACGGTCCTGCGCAAAAGCAAAACCCACCCGGAGAAAATCGTTCCGGTCCTGATGGAAAAGCTGGGCTACGGGGCGGAGACGGTGCTGGGACGGGCCGCGCTACATATCAGCGAGGTGGCGGGAGGCATCGCCGATCAACCCACCTATCACAACCCCCAGCACATTACCGAGGTCATTCTTGCTTCCTTCTGCCTGGGTAAACGCGAGCACCTCGAACCCGAGCGCCTGGCGGAGGTGATCATCGCCGCCGCTGGCCACGACCTCGGACATGATGGCAGCACCAACCAAACCCCCTACTCCCTGGAAACTCGTTCCTACGATATCGCCTATCCGCTCATGGAAAGTGCCGGCATGTCGTCCGAGGCCATCGAGCGGATCGGGCAGATGATTCTAGCCACGGATTTTGTCCATGGAGTCCCGATCGTGCGGGAAAATTACCGGGCCTTTAAAAAATACGGGATGCATGGCGACCCGGAGGTTCAACTCCTCAATGCCCAGTGCCTGATCCTGACCGAGGCAGACATCCTCTTTTCCTGCTTTAACGAGAGCTACAATAAAATGCTCAGCAATCTACTCTCCGAGGAATGGGGCAAAGGCCCCGAGCTGGAACTCGGTGCCCGGATCGGCTTTCTCCAGTCGGTGGAATTTATTTCCGAGGCCTCGCAGCAGCTCGGCCTCGAACAGCGGCGGCTGGAATTAATCGAGCAACTCCAAAGCCAGGTGGAGTAGCACTCCGATCACGTATTTGGAGCGTTTTCTGTTTAAATAGAGAACAAATAGCTGTAAAATATTCCGAGAGTTCCGCACAAATCGGGGTGAGAACATATAGTCCAGATTTACGAAAAAAGATTATCCAGAGCACATTGTATTTAAAGTGCCGCATAATTAGCATGTTTGAAGAAGTTCTTGCAGAGGACTGGTGCAAACAGATCGAGGATGAGCCCGAGATCGCTGATGATCTCCTCAATTGAGCGTGGAGCCAATTCGCGTAAGTGAGTTTTGAGTTTGGATAAGGCCATTTTGGTATTGAGTCCGCTTTCATCGAGGAACACCAGGCGGGTCGCCTCCCAGTCAAGCATGCGCTCCATCCAACTGCTGCGCGCTGCCTGCACATCAGGCCGCTTTGTCCGGCGGCGTGTGTCGTTTTTTTTTAAAGGTATATCCCATTTTCGCCAGTCAACGGCACCGAAAACCATAGACGCCTCCGAGTATTCTACCGAAGCACTCTACGCTTCCCTCCGACTCCCTCGGGAATGAGGTGGTGGTTGTTCTTGAAAAATTCTGTGAGCTTAAGGGCACGTGTGACCCAGGTGATTTGCTGGCTGCGCGTCCGGCTGGCCTCGGCGCTGGTGCGGTAGGCATCCGCATCGTCCAGACAGGTAATGATCCGGTTCAGGATGGCATCCGTATTGCCCGGCTCGATGTAAAGGCCGGCATCGGCCAGGACTTCCCGATTCGAAGGCAGGTCGGTGGCCAGCACCGGCAGCCCGTGTGAGAGGTAATCGAGCACTTTGACCGGGCAGGTCAGGTGGCGATTGTAGTAGGTGTCCTCGAGCAAGCTCAGGCCCAGGCTGGCGCGCTCCCGGAGCTGGCTATGCATACCCGCCGGAGACTGGAAGGGAATGATTTCAATAGCGTCGGCCAGGTTCTCATTTTCAAGTTGTTTTCTGACCCGTTCGACAGACTGGGGATATCCACCCAGGCAGAGGAGATGGATTCCCCGATCCTTCAGCGGGCGGGCCAGCTTCAGGATGGTGTTGAATCCCTTGGCCCCCTGGAGGTGCCCGACATAGGCGACCGTGCGTCGCTGCCGTACCGCATCCGGATCCTGATCGGGGAACGGAGAGGTTCCCAGCGGCAGGGCAATTTTCCGGATGCGCGGAAAGAGACGGTCGTATTTTTTCTCCATCTCCCGGGTAATGCAAATAATCCCATCGATTGAACGCAGGAAAAGCCACTCCAGCAATTGTTCCCGCCGATCTCCGAAGCGCGTCTTTTCTCTCCAGCTCAGGTCAGCATAACAATCATGCAGTTCATAGTAGGCATGGATTCTTTTGTAGCGGCAGAGACGGGCCATGGTGGTCAGGAAACTGGAGTCCCGGCTTACCACTACCACATCCTGCTTGATAGCCAGTTGCCGCACCAGCCGCTTCGCATACTCAAAAACCGGACCGCTCGAGGTCTTGTTTTTCCCTCGCAGCCTCCGGGGAATACGGTGAATCGCCAGCTGGGGAGTAGGTTCCAATCCGTAATAATCGATCAAATCATCTTCCGTGGAGCTGTCTTCACCGGCTCCGCAGACAAAATGTGAGGTTATTCCCAGGCGGGTGAAGGAGTAGGCATTCTGGAGGGCCATGTGGACGATGGGTCCCTCATGCTTCCAGTTGCGTTTGTTAACCCAGACTAGGTTCATGGATCGGATAATTTGAGATGGCGGTTTCCCGGCGGTCTGCATCACTGATACGCAAGATGCAATCATGCAGGGACTCAGAGGTATTAAGTAGTTTTATTTCCACTTTCAGATAGTAAACCGGCATGTCCTCGAAATCAGCTTCCGGGAACCGCACCGCGTCTTTCTCCGTGGTGATGAGAAAGTGCCCACCACGTGTGCGGGTGCGTTCAATAGCGTTGGAAATTTCAGCGGAGGAATAATAATGGTGATCCGCATAGAATCGCTGGTAGATCACCTCCGCGCCCAGAGACTCTACACCGTGGACAAAACTTTCTGGAACGGCGATGCCCGCCACCGCCCCCACCTTACGGCCCTGCAGGTAGGATAAGGGAAGCTGACGTCCGCTTTTGATTTCCTTCAGATAGAGCGGGTGGTGGGTGCACTCGATGATTTCTGCATGGCAATTGTAGCGCCGGATGCGTGCCTTGAGCCGACTTAGGTCACTGCCATCGCACTTGGTAATGAAGATGACATCGGCCCGGCGCAGGTGGCCGTGCGGTTCCCGTAGCGTTCCCCTCGGCAGGAGATACTCATTGCCAAAGGGAGCTTCCCGGTCAATGAGGGCCACGTTAAGCCGCTCCCGGAAGGGCAGATACTGATACCCGTCATCGAGGAGGATAGTATCCACTCCGAATGTCTCGATGGCATGCAGGGCACTTTTAATGCGGTTCTTATCCACCAGGACAAAGACCTGCTTCAGGTTCGAGGCCAGCATAAAGGGCTCATCACCGGCTACCGTCGGATCCAGCAGAACGGACCGCCCATTGGAAACAACCCGGGGTGGCAAACTCGAGCGCCGAAAGGTCAGGCGGTACCAAACCCTTTGCCAGAATGGTAGCGGCGTGCTCTTGTAACCGCGGCTTAGGATGGCGACCTTGCGTCCGGCCTGAGTCAGGCAGCGGGCGAACTGTTCGACCACCGGTGTTTTTCCCGTGCCCCCCACCGTCAGGTTGCCAATGCTGATGACCCGGCAGCCGACGTGATGCCATCGGATCACCCGGCTCCGGTAGGCCCAGCAGCGCAGTCGGATGATCTGCGCATAAATGAATGACAGCCCCAGCAGGAGCCATCGGAGCAGGGCGGCACGCTTCCCGTAGCGCCGCTCCAGAATGACATCGATGGCGAATTGCTCCAGCCTCTCCAGGGGCTTCTGTGACATGCTCGGATACTATGGTAGGGACGATATGGGAGTCGAGACCGGATCGCTCTCAACTTGCCAGCGTGTGTGCCGCCTTGTAATCTCTAAACCATGGCCAATGACACTCAGCACCTGTCCGACTTTAAGCCACTGATGGATCTGGTCGTTATTCCCACCCTCCTCCTCGATCGGGACAATAAAATTCTGGTGGTAAACTCTGAATTTTGTCATCTCATCCAAGCCCCCGCTGGCACTCTGGAAGGGAAAGACCTGGACGATATTCTCTACCCGGGAGACCGCGCATTATTTCAGGAATTCATCCAGAACCTGAACCACCAACCGGATGGTAAAGGCTGTCTGGAAACCCGCTTCAAGACCAATGAAGATATTGTAGTCCGGTCTCTGGTCTCCGCCGGTAAAATAAACTACGACTCCAAGGACATCACCAGCATCCATGCTCACGATATACAGGAACTGCACAACCTGCAGGACCGCCTGGACTTTATGGAAGAATTTCTCCATTCCATCGGTGATTTGGTCAAAATTGGCACCTGGGAGGTGGATCTGGACAGTAACCAACTCTACTGGTCGCCACAAACCTATGAAATCCACGAGTTGGACAGCGACGTCCAACCTAAGCTCGACGATGCCATCGCGTTTTATGCGCCCGAAGCCCAGGAGACCATCCGGCTGGCCGTCGAGAACAGCGTGCACACCGGAAACGGCTTTGATGTCACCCTCCCACTCACCACCGCCAAGGGGAATCGAATCCACGTGCACGCCGTCGGCGAGGTCGAAAAGCGCGACGGCCACCCCTGCCGGCTTTTCGGCATTTTTCAGGACGTGACCGACCAGACGGAGATGCGTGAGCAATTCCTGCGTATGAAAGACGGCCTTGCCAAGGTCCAGCGCATGGAGGCCCTCGGTGTCATGACCAGCGGCATCGCTCACGACTTTAACAACATCAATGCCAGTATTCAGGGAAATGCCGAAATGCTGGCCGCCCGACTCAATGACGACCAGTCCAAGGAGATGATGGCGGATATCATCGATAGCTGTGACCATGCCCGTAACCTCGTCCACCGCATCCTCGCCTTCACCCGCAACGACCAGAAACAAGTACGGAAAAAAACTTCCCCGCACCGTATCGTCTCACGCGCCATCAGCATGACCCGTCTGCTCGTCAGTGATGGCATCGAGATCGAACACGATATCTCGCAGGATCTCCCTGAGATATCGGTGGATCCCTATCAGGTCGAAGAGGCTCTGATCAATTTGATCTATAACGCCATCCAGGCCATCGATGGCCATACCGGAAAGGGGAAAGTGAGCATCTCCGCCGCGATCAGGAACGTCGCCTCCCAGGACGGTTGCAGAATGCTGCTCCCCGGGCACTATGTCGTCTTTTCCGTCGAGGACGACGGACCGGGCATTTCCCCGGACGTGATCAAAGATATTTTCACGCCCTTCTTCACCACCAAATCAGAAGAAAATATCGGCCTGGGACTCCCTATGGTCCAGGAAGTAATGAAAGCCCACGGTGGAGCCGCAGTCGCTGACCATGACCGCACGCAGGGAGCCGGATTCCACCTCTATTTCCCGGCCGACCCCGAAGCGCCGATCCCGGACAGTCAAAAACCGATGAAAAGTATCCGAGTGCTGCTCATCGATGATGAGGCCGCCTTCCTCAAGATGATGGAGCGTGCCCTCAACTCTTTCGGATACCAGGTCAACAGCTACCGCTCTCCCCTGGACGGCCTGCGCGCTTATCAGGAGGATCCCTCCGCCTATGATCTGGTCGTCACCGACCTCGATCTCCCCTGGGTGGATGGCAATGCGGTGGCCCGGCAGGTGAGAGAAATCAACTCTGAAATCCCGATCATCCTCGTCTCCGGTTGCAATTGGAAGCTGGACTCCTCTGACTCCAACTTCCAGAATTTTACCGGCATCCTGACCAAACCATTCTCCCTCGACGATATGCAGAACACCATTGCCGACGCCTTGAAGAAAAAGTCTCCGTGACATCGAACGGTTAGTTCGGCAAGTTATCTTCCTATGAGTAAAAATTGCTTAAGCGGTAAAACCGCCCTCGTCTTCGGTGTCGCCAATAAAAAAAGCATCGCCTGGGCCATCGCCCAGGCCTGGGCGGACGCCGGTGCCAAATTGATTTTCAACTACCAGGGCGAACGCCTGAAGGACAAGGTCGAAGACCTCGTCGGAACCTTCGGTGAAGACACCCCGCTTTTTCCCTGCGATGTGACCTCGGATGAGGAAATCGACCAGTTTTTCCGAAAAACACGCGAGCACACCGATAAAATCGACCTCCTGCTCCACAGCGTCGCCTTCGCCCCCAAGGAAGC
>CAYTLD010000006.1:16704-34906 GCA_964438585.1 uncultured Blastochloridaceae bacterium
CCCATGAACACCCTCGCCGCCCGCGGAATCAGTGGCCTCAGCTCCATGCTCAAACACTACGAGGAACACTCCCCGCTCAAGCGCAATGTCGAACTCGAAGAACTCGGCGCCACCGGCCTCTTCCTCGCCTCCGACGGAGCCGCCGCCATCACCGGCCAAACCCTCTACGTCGATTCCGGCTACTCCATCATGGGAATGTAGTGGCCCTGCACGCCACTACGGGAGATAGGAGATCGTAGTTAGAAGAAAGGGATTTGCCTCACCACTAGTAAGCAAACCATAACACTCAATCCCATGCCCAATCTTCCATCTTCCAACTCCCATCTCCCGACAACAACTTCCGAGAAGTTGTTGTTATGGGACATCGATGGCACCCTTGTCTGGACCGGGAAGGCCGGGGAAGTGGCCATGAACCGAGCCCTGCAGGACGTCTTCGGCACCGAGGGTGATATCCAGGCCGTCGATTACGCCGGTCGCACCGACCGCTGGATTTTTAAGGCCATGATGAATCACTACGGGTTCGGAGAAGATCCGGCTAAAATCCACGATTACATGGAAGCTTACCTCACTGCCTTGCAAGAGGAATTGCCCAGACGTCAGGGAGAAGTCCTCGGCGGGGTGCTGGAAATTCTCGAATGGGTTGCGCAGCAGCCCCACCTCCACCAGGGCCTGCTGACCGGCAATCTAACCCGTGGCGCCGAGATGAAATTAACCCATTACGATATCTGGCATTTCTTCGAATTCGGCGCCTTCGCCGACGACTCGGAAATCCGTAACGACCTCGGCCCGGTCGCCCTCCAGCGGGCCATGGAACATGCCGGAGCCACCTTCGCCCCCCATGATGTCTATATCATCGGTGACACTCCCCATGACATCGCCTGTGGTAAAGTCATCGGGGCCAAAACCATCGCCGTCGCCACCGGGAAATTTTCCATCGATGAACTACAGCAGCACGACCCGGATTACAGCCTCCCCACGCTTTCCGACCCCCAGCTCTTCTACGGCATCCTATAGTTTGACGGGATTAAGCTAGTGCTTGCTCAATTGAGACACCGGCACTGAGCCCGCAAGTGATGGCAGGAAATAATTGCGCGGGCCGGTTTGAATGCGCCCGCTCAACATGGGTTAACCGCATTGAGACGCTTCAGATCGTTGAGTTCACGCAAAAGAGGCAACCACACGATGTGCCTCTGTTTTTGATAAGTTGTAAACCCTCGAACAGTAGAGACAATCCAGTGCTACACCGATTGAGCCGCTGTGTTCATGTGAGAGTGTTCAATATATCAAATTATAACATTAATTGTAGCTGGTCGAAAAAATCGCAAATTAATCGCATCAACTAATATTTTAATCATTGTGCAGGGAGCGGTTGATGGCACTGACCAGGGAGCGGATCGAGGCCACGCCGATATTGGTATCCTGCCCTACGCCGAAGAAGTGCCTACCCTCAGCGGTTTCGATCTCGATGTAGGCAACGGCGACGGCTTTGGCACCTTTTCCCAGTGAGTGCTCAGAATAATTGAGAAGGCGGAAGTCTCCGGCGGGGGTTGAGGCAAGCATGGGGCCGATGGCATGGACAAAGGCGTCGATGGGGCCGTTCCCATAACCTTCGATAACGTGTTCCTTCCCCGCATAGGTGACGCGTGCCTGACAATGGGCGGCCTGACCACCTTTTTCACTGACTTCGGTATCGACCTGGAAGGAGCCCAGGTGGAGGGGTTCAGAGCGGTCGATATATTCCTGGCGGAAGACCTCCATGAGTTCGGTGGCGGAAATTTCCGCCCCGCGGGCGTCGGCGACCCGGTTGACGACCATCCCGATGTCCGCGTGCATAGCTTTGGGAAGCTGGTAGCCGAAGTCGCGTTCGAGCACATGCGCGACTCCGCCCTTCCCCGACTGGCTGTTGATCCGGATGATGGCATCGTAGCGCCTGCCGATGTCCTGGGGATCGATGGGCAGGTAGGGAACATCCCAGGCGGCGTCTGGATCCGGCTTGGCGGTGTAGTGCTTGAAGCCCTTGTTGATGGCATCCTGGTGGGAGCCGGAGAAGGCGGTGAAAACGAGATCCCCGCTGTAGGGATGCCGGTCGTGGACCGACATCCGGGTGCAGCGTTCGTAAATGTCCCTTAACTCGGGGAGGTTGCTGAAATCGAGGCCCGGATCGACCCCCTGGCAATACATGTTTAAGGCCACGATGACGATGTCCAGGTTGCCGGTACGCTCGCCGTTGCCAAAGAGAGTCCCTTCAACCCGCTGCGCCCCGGCTAGCAGCCCAAGCTCGGTAGCGGCGGTGCCAGTCCCCCGGTCGTTATGGGTGTGCAGACTGATGATGGCCTTGTCCCGTTCCTTCAGATGGCGGCAGAACCATTCGATTTGGTCAGCATGGACATTGGGGGTGGAGACCTCGACGGTGGCCGGGAGGTTGAGGATTATGGGCTTTTCAACTGTGGGTTCCCAGACCTCCATCACCGCCTCGCAGACTCCAAGGGCGAATTCGGGCTCGGTCAGGGAAAAACTTTCCGGGGAATATTGAAAGGTCAGATCGGTCTCCGGCAGGCGGGAGACGCGCTCCTTGACCCAGTGTGTGCCCTGGACGGCGATGCCCTTAATTTCCTCCTGACTCATCCCGAAAACGATTTCCCGCTGGGCCGGGTTGGTTGAATTATAGAGGTGGAGGATGGCCTGCCGGCTGCCCCGGAGGGACTCGACGGTGCGTTCGATCAGCGCCTCCTTGGCCTGCACCAGCACCTGGACTCGGACATCATCCGGAATCCGGTCTTCATCCACCAGCCGCCGCAGAAAATCGAATTCCACCTGGGAGGCGGACGGGAAGCCGACTTCGATTTCCTTGAAGCCCACCTGCACCAGCATCTCGAACATTTCGAGCTTCTCCTCGATGCTCATCGGTTCCGCCAGCGCCTGGTTGCCATCGCGTAGATCGACACTGCACCAGAGCGGCGCCCGATCGATAATCCGATCCGGCCAGGTCCGGTCGGGGAGTTCGACTAGCGGGTAACGCCAGTATTTCTTATTGGCTTGAGATTTCATGAAGGAATATTTCTACCAGAGTCCGCAGGTAATGTGAATAGCTCATCCAGAGTTATCCCGGATTAAAATGATCAGACGCCGAGTTTACTGGTCAATGCCTGACGGCCACGAGGATAAGGTGCTGCCACCACCAGGTCCATTTGCCCTCTTCTTCTTTTATTTTAAAAAGCTTAACGGCTTCGCTAGGGGCGTTGCGGACCAGATCGCGGACTTTTTTCCGGTTTTCCTCCGGGGTGGCGGCGGTGTCGAAATAGCAGTCGAGGTCGGGCTGTTTGCATGACTGGATTTCACGGTGGATGACCTTCATGCCGATGTGTCCGCAGAGGTGGGTCCATTGATCGGGGCGAATAAGCTGTTCATGGCTGGGGTCGCGAAGGGATTCGACCTCATGGGCCCAGGTTTCCGCCACCGGATAGCCGTCCTCGACGGTGCCATCAATGAGCAGGAACCGACCGGCTGGCTTAAGGACGCGGCAGACTTCCATCATGAAGGTGGCCGGGCAGCTAAAACGGTGGGCCCCCGCCCGGCAGGTGATGATATTAAACCATTCATCCGGGTAGGGTAATTTCTCGGCGGGATGTTCCCGGAAGTCGATGGTGAGGCCTTCGGAGTCGGCCAGAGACCGGGCGGCTTCGAGCATGGCAGGGGAAGGGACCGACGCGGTCACATCAAGCCCTAGGCGGGCAAAGTAGAGCGCGGCGTGTCCATTGTCGGTGGCGATGTCCAGAAGTCGTTCTCCTCTCCGGGGCCGCAAGTGGGGGGAGGCGGAGCGCAGATCGTCCGCCTGGCTGACAAGATGGCTTTTTCCATGATGCTGGCTCGGCCGCAAGAACTGATCGCGGGCCAGGGATTGTTCGGTATCCAGGTTCACTAAAGCATACTTACCCAATTTTCATGGAAGTGGCAGTTAAAATATATAGCAATTAAGGGACAGTGAGGGAATTCCTACGTTATCCTCATCATCTAGTGAGATGCATGAATTCCCTCACTGTCCCTTAATTGCCGCGCAGCACCATAATGCCTAAGCTTTTGATAAGTAATGCTTGCAGTGTAGGGCAGTTATTATAATATCAACTTATGCCTATCGAATCCGAATGCTGTGAACTCAAAAAGCTGAACCCTGAAAAAGTGAATGAAATTCTGGATCTCCTCGAGCGTATGTCCTCTGGAAAGCCAGCGGGCTGGAAAAGCCGTGCCCACCCACTTGCAGGAGCCACGCGCTTCTGCCCGTACTTTGAAAGTGGCGGGCAGACCTCGGAAGCTTGCCGGGATGGGTGCAGACTCAAGGAGTTGATTGACGATAATCCGGACGATTAATCTGAATCTCGATCATATCGTGGTCACTGAGTTTTCCCGCAGGAAGGTTGCGAGTTGTAATCTGCGGGTTGTTACCGTTAGGGATCATTTGCAGGTAGAGAGCACGGGAGAGGTATAAATGATCAAAGTCATTGAAACGGCCACGGTCACGTGCGTCGGGCTCCCCGTCCAGCGCGGTTGATTTTTTTCCAGCGCGCTCGAAACCCATTTCGGAGAGTCGAGACAGAGTCTTTTCATCCCGGAAGAGGGGGTCGTGAGGTGAGGTGTTCATATCTCCGGCAATGAGGATTAAATCCCGCTGCGGATCCAGATTCAAACGCTGGAGATCGCGGGCCAGATAGTCGATGGTCCGCTCGCGCCGGAGAGCGGTTCCCCGGTAGCCACCCAGATTGCTTTTGAGATGGAGTGTGTAGCAGGTCAGAAGCTCACCGCTGCTTAACTTAAACTGAGCCCCGAGAATTCCGCGCGACGGACGGTCGGCTGTATCGGGGAGTTTCTCGAAGTCGAGAGCCCAGACGCGGTCCGGCGCAGCGCGGGAGAGGAGTGCCAGGTTCTGCGGGGGGAGGCCGGAATCATCTGCGGGGTGCCGTTCGATAGCCGTGCAGGCCTGGTAGCCATAAGGCAGCTTCATTTTAGTCAGGCTTTCGAGATCCCTCACTTCACAGAGAAGAACCAGATCGGCATCCGACTCCCGCAATAGCTGCGCAGAGGCCCGGATTTTTTTATTGGCCTCCGGAGATGATGGGTCATCACCCGGCTGGGCCGGGAACCAGCGCATGTTCCAGAATAGAATGCGGGGGGACTCATTTAAATGGGAGGAGGCCTCATGGCGGTAAACGTCCGGCGTGCTGAGAGATGCCGGTATCAGGTAGGTCAGGTTCCCTCTGCCGGGGGCGCTGGTGGCAGGGCTGTTGAAAAGAAGGATCAGGAAGGCCGGGAAAATCATGAGATGCATATTTTTATCGCTTCCCGCATATCAGTCATTACAAATATTAAATGCCACCCAATCGTCCGAAAAAATCGACCGGCTGGCGCCTGGCTGCCGGGCTGACCATCTTTGCCATCTGTTTTCTTCTGCTCTCCATCCTGATTTACACCGAGACCGCCAGCGAGCGCTCCCGCTTGGGGCCTCTCACGGAAGACAACCGTCAATTGCGTGAAGAACTCACCACCGCAGAAGGGCTGCTCCAGCAGACCCGCAAGAGCTTGAGTGAACAATCCGGAAAACTCCAGTCAAGCACCTCGGAACTGGAGAAAGCCCGACAGGCGCGGCTGGAACTGGAACGGGAGAAAATGAACCGGCTGGTGCGGATCGAGGAAAAAGCGGAACAGGTGAAACGGGTGCGGGCCCGGATCGCGGAATTGCCCGAATTGGAGGCATCTTCCATTTTCATCCAGGAAGATGAACTGGTCATACGTCTGCCGAATGAAGTCCTCTTTGCCCCAGCGGAAGCGACCATCCGGGATCAGGGGAAAGTTCTCTTGTCGAAAATTGTCGGAGTCCTGATCGGCGAATTCGAGGGATTGAGTCTGCGGGTCGAGGGGCATACTGACAATGTCGCCATCGGCGAGGCGATTCAGGAAAAATTTCCCAGCAACTGGCATTTATCCGCCGCGCGTGCATCCGCAGCCGCCGTGCTCATCGAGGAATCCGGCTGGTCGGATGCCGATTCGATGGAAGTGGTCGGACGTGGCGAGAGCCAGCCCATCGCTTCTAACGAAACTGAGGAAGGAAAAGCCCGCAACCGGCGTATCGATCTGTTCATTACCATGGATGGTCCGACTCCCGATTAAAAGGCTGTCTAAAAGTGACCATCGAGACTTACATCGTGGCCGCCCTGGCCATCGTTCTGGTGGGTATCTCCAAGGCGGGCTTTGGCGGCGGCACCGCCATCCTGGCCACCCCGCTGCTGGCGATGGTTTTTCCCGCTTCAGAAGCGATCGCGATTCTCCTGCCCTTATTGATACTCACGGATTTGATTTCACTGTGTTTTTATTGGGGGAATTGGGAGCGTGCACCGCTGCTGCGTTTTTTCCCAGGCTGCGTGGTTGGCATCATTGTCGGTAGTATGCTTCTGGGAGTGGTCGATGATCGCTGGCTTTCGGGCATCCTCGGGGTGATTTGCCTCGGCTTCTGCCTGCTCCGCTGGAGGGCGCGAGGCCGGGCACCGCTTCCGGAAAAATCCGCTCCCGGATGGAAGCAGGGCAGTGTCATGGGCGTGCTGACCGGCATCACCTCTACCCTGGCCCATGCGGCGGGCCCGGTTTTTACCATGTATATCCTGCCTTATGGCTACGCCCCCCGAAAATTCGTGGCCACCACCGTGCTCGCCTTTACCTGCGTGAACCTCTTGAAACTGCCGAGCTACCTGGGTATGGAGGTTATTTCATCCGCCACGCTGCTCGATTCACTCCGTCTCGCTCCCGGGGTGCCGGTCGGGGTCCTGATTGGACTATGGATGAATCGCCATTTGTCCCCGGAGCGTTTCAAGGTGATCATTTACTTGATCCTCTTTCTTAGCGGTCTCAAACTGGTCTTCACCGCGCTTGAGCCAGGTATCTAATTTTATGTGCTTTCCCTTCATCTGCCTTCGATCACCCTGGTATTTGGCCCTCGTCTTTTTTCTAGGAGCGATCAGGCTTTCCGCCGGTCCTCTGACCACCCTGGACTATGATTTTGATTGGCGGATGCTCGATGCCTACCAGCGCACCATCACCCGGGAAGATTTCGATCAACGATTGGAAATCATGTCGCCGGATGGATCCATGAATGACTACCTCGTCTATGATGGTGACCGGTCAGTCGCCGTCACGCGGAGAGCGGATGAAGATGAGGAAGAGAAAAATCCGGAGGTGATCTGGACCCTCCACTTCGCCAACGATGAGGAGGAAATACTATCCGCCCAGCCCCATCCGTTTGATCCGGACTGGCTCGATGAAATAATCGGACGGGAGCGGGAGCGGGAACCTCCGCTGGCCGGTATGACCGTTTGCTTCGACCCGGGTCACATCGGTGGTGAGTGGGCCAATATCGAAGAACGCTACTTTCGCATCGGTCGTCAGCCGCCGGTTCAAGAGGGCGATCTCACTCGCATGACCATGGAACACCTCGCTCCGCTACTGGAAAAGGCGGGAGCCAAGGTCGTCTGGACCACCCGCGGCACGGATCCGGTGACGCCTTTCCGCCCGGATGATCTGGAATTCGAGGCCCTCCACTTCATGCATGACCAACGCCCTGATTTGTTCAAATTGAGCGGAAAGTCATTCCTCAAAGCACTGCTCTGGCGGCAGGAATTCCTCTTTTATCGGAGGGCTGAAATCCAGGCGCGGGCGGAAAGGGTTTCTGAACTAAATCCTGATTTTACCATTTGCCTCCACTATAATGCCGCCCCCTGGCGCGGTCGGCCCCGACTCTTTAAGGTCAAGAAGTTGGTTATTTTTGTGCAAGGTTCTTACATGAAGGAGGAACTCGAAGACGAGGATCAGCGATTTTATCTGATGAAAAACCTTCTCGCGGGCGACTCGGCCACGGAATTGGAAATCGGAAAATTCATCGCCCAGTCCATGGAGAAAACCTTCGCCATGCCTGCGGAAAATTACCTCTCTTCCGGCTACGCCCACCCCGTCGGCGACCACCCCTACCTCTGGTCGCGCAACCTCATAGCCAACCGCATCTTTCCCGGACCGGTCCTCTTCGTCGAGGGGCCTTACATGAACGATTATGATACCTTCCACCGTATCCAGGCCGGAGATTACGAGGGAGTTAAGGAAATACGGGGCAAGGAGTATCGCAGCCTCTTCCGGGAATTCGCCGAAGCGGTTGCGGAGGGAATTATCGCCTATGGACAGGCTCAGCAAAAGAAGCGATAATTTTCTTGTCTTTTACATCAAAAATAGTAAAAATTCAAAAACTATGAAAAAGCTAGCTGTAATTTGTTTGTTTGGTTTGATGGTTTCAGTGGCATCCGCCGACTTGAGCATGCCCAAGAAAGACAACTTTTATGACAAGATGGGTCGGGGCCTGGCCAACATTATTCTCTCCCCCGCCCACCTTTTCGAGTCCCCCTATGAATTGACTCAGGAGCACGGTGGATCCGTCGGAATGACTAAGGGCTTTGTTCAAGGCACCAGCCGCATGGTCATGGACATCTTCGTCGGTGTGGCGGAAATCGTCACCTCCCCATTCCCCACCGGCCCTCTCAAAGGCCGCGCCTATGACTCCGGCCAGGTCGAGCCTTACCCGAATGCGGATCTTAAAGACAACTGGTATTAACCATCTGATAACTTTTTTAACAAGCCCCGGCTTCTGCCGGGGCTTTTTTTTGTGACCCCACTGGAATCCGCAGACATCGAAATCGAATCCCTGGCCCTTGGCGGCGACGGAGTCGGACGTCTGCCGGACGGGCGAACCGTTTTTGTTCCTTTCTCCGCGCCCGGAGATACCGTGCGTGTCCGCCTCACCATCTCCAAGCCGCGCTTCGCCCGCGGAGAAGTGCTGGATATTCTCGAACCCTCCGATGGACGGGAAGATCCGCCCTGTCGCTACTACCGTCAATGCGCCGGGTGCCAGTATCAGCACATCACCTATGAAGCGGAACTCCAGGCCAAGGAGCAGCAGGTCCGCGACGCCATCCTGAGAATTGGCAAGCTCGATCCGGGCGCCGTCCGGCCCATCATTGCTTCACCCGAACGCTACGGATATCGAAACCGGATTACGCTCCACCTGCAGGATGGTGTGACCGGATTCTACGGCATCGATAACCGTCGCATCATCCCGATCCACCAATGTCTTATCGCTCATGAGCAGATCAACCGGCAACTTTCCTCCACCTCTAAAACCCGCAGCGGAGGTCCGGACCGGCGCGTAACCCTGAAAACGGACGGCACCACCGCCGGCTTTTCCCAGGCCAATCTTTTCCTCCAGGAGAAACTCCGCGCTGCCGTCCTCGACCTCGCTCCCAAACAGGGCCTCACCTTCATCGAAGGCTACGCCGGAAATGGATGGTTCACCACCATCCTGGCCGACAGGTTCGAGCACACGATTTCCATCGAAAAGGATCCGCGTCTCGTAGCCCGCGCACAGCAAGCGCTTTCATCCCATACTAAGATCGAGTGTCTCACAGGCGATTGCGAGAATTGGTTGCCTGAGTTACTTGCACAGCACGGAAAAGGGATCGATTTCCTTCTGCTCGACCCGCCCCGCGATGGACTCTCGGTCCGCATCCGCGAGGTCGTCACTCTCTCCACCGCCCGCGCTCTAACCTACGTCTCCTGCAACCCCGCCACCCTCGCCCGTGACCTCCGGGAACTATCCGCACGCTGGAAAGTTCTCAGCATCCAGCCACTGGACATGTTCCCCGCCACCGCCCACATCGAATGTGTCGCCTACCTGGAACCGGCCTGATTCAGCAGACATCCTCAGTTTGATTGGGAATAATACCGGTAGAGGTAATCGAAGGCCGGTTCCCATTGCCCCATTTGATAGGCGGCATCACCGGCGATCCAGAACAGATAGGCAGGAGGTTCCTTCATGGTGCCGAGCAGCGGGGTGCTGAGTTTTAATGCCTCACCATAGCGTTTCTCGCGGTAGGTATGGACAGCCAGTTGTAACTGCGCCACCTGATCCTGCCGATTGCGCAGAAGCCGCTTATGTAATTTTTCCAATGAATCCGGAGTGGCTACCGGTAGGGCATCCGATGTTCCTTCCAGGTGCTGGTAGAGTTTGGTCGCCGCCTGCTCTCCTTCGCCCCGCTCACGCAGCCAGAGTGCTTCCAGTAGCCAGGCCCGCTCCAACCAAGCCGGATAGGGACGGAGAGCCTCCATCAGCGATTCCAGTCCGCTGATCTGGCTCCAGCGCAGGAGCAGTTGATCGACGGCTGCTCTGTCTTCGGAAGGCTTAGTCTTGAAAACCAGTGCCGACCATCGGGCCAACTCATCTGCGCTCGCCCCCGAAACCAGGGAAGGTAGCAGGATCGGATGTCGTAGCGATAGCAGCCAGAGCGCATCCCGTCCGGGTTTATCCGGCGGTATGGAGCGCACCATTTCGGCAACGAATCTCGCTTCATCATCTCCACCCATGGCGAGCAGTTTCTCCCAAGTGGCGACCGCACGCGGGAGATCGTCCTCCGCCCAGACGCGAGAGATCTCTATTTGCAGGAATCGGTTATACGGGTCCAGCAACGAGGCCGCTACCAAAGCATCCGTGACGCGCCCGGAGTCACCGGGTTCCTGCCGATGAATCATTGCGTCAATAAAATGCAGGGGTGCAGAGAGTGGGGCCAGGTAAAGCCAGCGATCCAAGGTGGCGGCGTCAAGCCGTCCTTCGTTGTATTGCTCGTAAGCCTGTGCCAGTGCTAGTTCGTTGCTGCGGGATCCCGGCAAGGATAGAATAGAAAAACAGGTCAGGCCCATCGCAGTGCCGAATGCTAACAGTAAGATGCCAACAACCATTGATAGCGCCGGGCGGGTCGTGGCGCAGCTCCGGCTAGGATTGACGCGTGATGCACTGAATGCCAACAGCAGCAGACCGATAAAGGCGGTTCCAGGCCGATGGCCGGACACTTCCACCCATCCATGAAGAAAGAGCAACAGCCCGCAGGTCGCTCCCGCCCAGCGCAGCCGCCTTCCCCGGCCTTCGCGCACCGGATGCATGTCCCGCAGCACGAAAACCATCCACCCGCCGAGGATCAACAGGACTGGCAATCCAGACTCCACCGCTAGCCACAGCCAGTCACTCTCAGGATGAACGATACGTTTATGTGCTGTGTAGTCATCCTGATAGAGCGGAAAGATGGATTCGAATTGCCCGAAGCCGTTCCCCAGCACCGGATGGCGGAGAACCACATCCAGTGCATCCTTTTGAACCACCGCCCGGGTGCCGCCCGTCACGGCTTCATGGGAATTGAAAGTGTCAACGAGCCGATCCACCGCCGTCCCGCCGATGAAAAGCAGCATCGCTACCGCCAGCAAAATAACCGACAAGTTCCGGCCCAGGCGGTCGATTCGCGGGTGCAGGATAAACTCACCCGCCCCGACCAGGACCAATCCACTGACAGCCAGAACCAGCCCCCCCCTCGAACCATTCAGGACAATAAGGATAAAGAAAAAGATGGCCGCCACCGCCCAAGCCGCCGTCCGAATCCGATGACGCCGCCTATCTTGCAGCAGCAGGGCGCAGGATAGAGTTACGCCCATGGCCAGAACACACCCAAATTGGTTCCGGTTGACAAAGGGCCCCATCCCCTGGCCGGAATTCCAGATCGGAACATCCAGCACAGCTCCCAACTCCAGCCAGGAGAGAATCCCCGTCACGATCAAGCAGACGATAAGTCCAGCAAAGACTCCGTAGCGAAGTGCTGGACGGATCTGCATCCCCCGCAATGCCATAAACCAGGTGGTTCCCATGGTCAGCAGGAGCAGGGATTCCAGACTGACCCAAGGCTGCGGGCTCACCGTGAGGGGCAGGTAGTCTTGACGGGAGGCGGGTAACATATCTCTCCAACTTCCGCCCCAGGTCCAGTCCGCTGGCCAGAAAGACGCCACCGCGCACCATCCAATCAGCACCGCCGCCCAGCGTAGATCACTAGAAACATAAGGCACCGTCCGGCGCTGGATCACCAGGAGCGCCCCGCCGGAGATCAATAGCACCGCCATGGCCTCGTAGGAATTGCCTCCCCCCAGACACATCGGCAGGATGGCCAAACACACGAGCCCGATCACCACCTTGAGGGAAGTCATTGCTGAAGATCCGGATTCCGCGTCAGGCCTTCCATCCGGTCAGGCCATCGATCAAGTGCTTTCTTGCGCGCCGGCAGAAAGCAGCGCCCGATCCGCTCCCAGTGGGAACGATGTTCGTCCGGCTCCAAAGTGCAGAGCCGCCAACGGGTATATGGATCGATCCCCAGATCGATTTCCATGAATTCCCCGTAAGGTTCTCCCTTTTCCCCATCTCCACCTTTTTCTTCTTTTTTCCCTCTCTCCCTCAGCCCGACCGCATCCAAAGCAGACCGGAGGCGGTTAAAAAACTCGTCCGGGTCATCGAGTCGCTCCGCTTCCATTTCCAGCAGACGGGCCTGAAGAAGCGTGTATTCCACCTCCTTACGTTTGCCCAGGGTGCGGGAAAGCTGGAATTGAAGTTCTTTCCATTTCCAGATATAACCCAAATAGCGGATCGCGATGACCGCCGTGATAAAAAGTATCCCGATCGCAATCGGAAGCGTCCTCCCCTGACTCCAGAAGACACTCAGCCCAATCAGACTGAAGAAAACAGTCAGTAGATACAACCCCAGCACGATGCGCCGATCCGACAGTCCCATGTCCACCAGCCGGTGGTGAATGTGTTCGGCATCAGCATGAAAGAGTGGAAAGCCCCTCACCGCACGCCGGAGCAAGGCAAAGGCCGCATCGAGGATCGGCAGGCCCAGGGCGATAATCACCACCAGCAAAACGGCCAGCACTGATCCCTTATTCGCACTTTGAGTCGATAAAGAGGCCACCCCAAAGCCCAGTAGATACGCTCCCCCATCCCCGAGGAAAATCTTCGCCGGCGGAAAGTTAAAGCAGAGAAATCCCAGCAGCGCCCCGGCCATCCCGAAAGACAGCACTGCAATTTCTCCTTGCCCGGATGACCAGCTGACGTAGCCCAAGGTCAGATAAAGCACCATACCGATTCCCCCGGCCAGACCGTCGATCCCGTCAATCAAATTGATGATATTCGGAACCGCTACCAGCCAGAAAATCGTGACAAAGTAGCCCAGAATCCCCAACTCAAAGCTGACGGAGCCAACCGGGTAGGTGATGTTCGTAATCGAGATGCCGAGAAAGTAGGCCACATTCGCCACCACCAGTTGACCCAATAATTTGATTCTGGCCCCTAACGGACGAAAATCGTCAAAAATCCCGAGTAGGAAAATCAACGCCATTCCGATGTAACAGTAGAGAAGGGCCTCTCCACGAATTCGCCCCAGCAGCACCAGAGCCAGAAAAAGCAGGCTGAAGGACACATAGATCGAGAGGCCTCCGATACGGGGAACCGCCTTGAGATGCAACTTCCGGATCATGTCCGGATGGTCCAAAGCAAATTTTCCCCGCCCCAGCGAAAGAATAACCAGCGTCAATGCCAGCGAGACCGTAGCACAAAGAATAAAAGCACAGATGGCGAGTATCATGATTCCAAACCCATCTTTTCCATCAGAAGCTCTATCGAACGCTGACGCGACAAATGAACACGTTGCTTGCAAGATATTAAATCCGGCCTGACATTTTGACCAGAACGAATTGCCAGTACGATCCCGGACGCCATGGCCTCCACCTCATCGGGAGTAAAGGTCTGTGTTTTCGTGAGTGCGGCCAGCGACTTGGCCAGGTGGCTGTTGCCGGGCCCCAGCCAGATCAAAGGAGCCTCCAACTCGTTCAGCAGGGCCAGCTTGCTCGGCCAGATCAGTCCGCGCATTTCCGGTGCTTGCGTGACAACGTGAAGATCAGCCCTCAGCAGAGAGGAAAGCAGTTGCTGGCGGGGCACATACCCCGTGCAATGTGCCCGGCTTAGCCCACGTTCGAGACTGGCCGCCCGGGCACACTCCCATCCTAATCCCCCGCCTTGAATGACCAGATGAATGTCATCGGTTTCGGACTCTATCCGCGACTGCGCCTGAACCAGCGGCTCCCAGAGATGCGCCCGGCCCAGGTTGCCAGAATACAACCAGACATAGTGCCCCTCCGGCACCTCATCCCATCCCGAAAATAACTCCGGGCTTTCAAGCGCTGGCGGCCAGGGCGCGTGAATCTCAATCCGCCCCTCGTAGCTTTTAGCTAAAATCCCCGCCATATCCTCATCCAGCGCGATGAGAGAATCACAACGCCGATAACTCTGATTAAAAATGAGTCCTAAAAATTCAGCCAGCGGCCCGTTGCGTAAAAGTCCGCTGGCAACCGCCACCTCCGGATAAACATCCATAACCCAGTGATGCAAACGGGAGCGATGCCAGGCCGCCCCCAATGCGGCCACCGCGATCAACCCGGGTGGGGAGGATAAGGCGATGATCCGATCCGGGCGCGGAGAGGCCAGAACCTGAACCCCCAACCAAAGCAAATCAACCACCTCCAGGATCCAGCGCGTTAATCCTTTTCTCCCGGACTCGTAGGTACCGCGCGCTCCGATCACCTTCACCTCGTAGCCCTTCGCCTCCAGGCCTTCGGCCAGATCCCCGATCAGTGACCCTGTCGGGGCCGTCGATGAAGGTCGATATTGATTAAGCAGTAGGATTTTCACCATTGATGCCAGACGGCCCCTTGTCCTCAGCTGGGTTTCCCGCCACCAGGCGACCCGCCTCCACATCCTGCGTCACCACTGCCCCCGCCGCCACCACAGATCCGGGCCCCACTTTCACGCCCGGGCCTATCCATGCCTGTGCCCCGATCCAACTAGACGGCCCCACCTCGATTTCCCGCACCACCAGGTCGAAGGTTTTCTTCCGCCGATCATGACTACCCGTGCAGAGAAAAGCCCGTTGCGAAATACAGCAATCTGACCCGATCCTCACCGGCCCCAGACTCAGAATCATTACTTCCTCTCCCAGCCAGACGTCATCCCCCATCTCCAGCCTCCACGGAAACGAAATATTCACCCCCGCTCGAACCACCGCCCGTTGACCAATCCTCGCCCCGAAAAGCCGCAACCAGAAAACCCGGATCCCGGACGGCATGTGCCACAACGGCTGAAAAAAGAATCCCTGCACCATCCGCCACAGCACCTCCTTCCACCCCGGCACCCCCCGGTCAAAATCAGAATTCTCAAAACGAGATAACTTCATCCGTTTCACCCTACCTTCACTTTCCCGCTTGCCCAGCCTTCCCTCACCCACGTCCCCAGTTTAGAGACCTCATCTCAATCCCCACATCAATCCCAGTCACAACTCCAAATCGGCCCCTGAAAATGACAATTTATTAGACGATCGTCTAATAAATTGTCAAAATATCCTGCGTTCTCCCGCCTGTCATTAATCGTGGCAAACAGCCAGTCACCGACTGTCACTGCCGGTAGGCTCTGCCGCACCATCACCCTGCAACATATTTAAACACCCCACTACCGACACTAGCTTTGACAATTTTATCGACGATCGTCGATAAAATTGTCAACTTATGCTATCTCGGTTACTTTGAATACTTTGAACAATATCGATAGGCAACTGGGCTATGAAGTGTTGATATGCAAGCTGGAACGGATTTAATTCTCTACCGACTTATCTGGGTGACAGAGTTGCTATATCTCTCACCGTATGTTCGGCATGGAGCTGGATTCTATGAATGGGCCGCCCGGCATGGCTATGATCGGCAGATATACCGTCTCGAGAATCAGGCTCTGGCTGAAAGGCAGCGGCACCGCACCATGGGCAAACTGGTGAAACTAACCGATCAGGGACGGAGCAAAATTCCATTCAATATTGATCCTACCCTACTCTGGAATCGAGATTGGGACGGCCAATGGGAAATGGCATTATTTGATATTCCTGAAGCAGAAAGAAAAATCCGTAACCGTTTACGCAATCAATTGAAAGTGGAGAAATTCGGCCAACTGCAAAAAAGTGTCTGGTTAAAGCCTTCTGGAACACCTTCCGGCCAACTGCAAAAAATTGAAAAAACCACTACCGTCGGCGTCTTGCAACTTATCACAGCTCAAATTCCAGACCGAAGTCAAAGGGAAATCGTCAAGAGTGCATGGGATTGGGACAACATTAATGAAACTATCCAGGATTATCGTAAACACTTAAAAATATTAAAATCTCTTCCCTCAGAAGATACAGCACAGGGCGCGCTGCATGAGTGGTTTTTAGAGGAATTTGCCAGATGGAAAAGATGGATGGATATCGATCCATTACTGCCAATGACGCTCTTGCCGTCATCTTACCGGGGCCCCGCCGTCTGGAAAGAAAAGCGGCGCACCATGCAACTCTATATCCAGCGTTGCCACCCGGAGAAAAAGTAGCCCGCGCACCTTCGACAATTAGAGCGACGATCGTCGCTTAGATTGTCGAAGACAGAAACTCTCAATATAATTCGCAGTGAGGCGTTTCCAGGGTTGTTTCGGATTGCGACGGGCGCTGTCGTTGATCTGCTGTTCGTCCGTTTAAGTGGTTGATAAGTGGTTGAAACCGGAGAAATGAAGCTAATGTGGTTTGACAATTGAACCTACGATCGTCGCTTAGATTGTCGAAAGTTTATCTGTTTTCAAATTGGAGAATTGGGTTGGCGAGAGGAGGTGGATGGGCTATGTTCAGATTGTATTGAACGCAGAAGATAAAAAAATTTGGGAGTCGTTTGTCGATCTGGGCGGTCGGTCGGCGCAGCGGCTGGGGATGTCGAGATCACTGGGGCAGGTGTATGCGGCGCTTTATCTGAGTTCCCGGCCCCTGGGCCTGGCCGACTTGATGGAGCAGCTCGGGATTAGTAAGGGGAATGCGAGTATGAGTGTGCGGCAGTTGGCCGAATGGGGAGCCGTGAAGCAAATTTGGGTCAAGGGAGACCGGCGGGATTATTATGAGGCCTGCGAGGAATTTCGGGATGTACTTCAGCATTTTCTGGGAGCTATTATCCGGCCCAGAGTGAAATCCACCGAATCACAATTGAAGGAACTGGAAGCGGATTCGAAAGCGCGGGCTCAGTCCGGACTCGGGGAGGCGGAATTCATGCACCGCCGGATTAGCAAGATGCGTGGCTATCAGGCTAAGCTATCGAAAGTGCTGCCGCTGGTGGAAAAGGTTTTATGATAAATGGTGCTGAAAGTTCGAAGTCACAGCCTCTCTGGTGGGTGATTCACAGTCGGCCCCGTTGCGAGAAGAAAATGGCGGAGTGGCTTAACGACCGGGAATGTCCGTCCTCATTGCCATTGAGGAGGCAGCGGCGGGACTATGCCAGTAAGAGCGTGGTTTTCCACCTTCCGCTTTTTCCCGGATACTGTTTTGGAAAATTTGCGGAGATCCGGCAGGCGGAAGTCTATGCCTCCGGCTATGCGGCCCGGCTGCTCGCAGTGGTCGATCAGAGGGGATTTTTTAATCAACTCTCAGCACTGGAAAAGGCATTGGAGAGTGGGGGAGAGTCGGTTCCCGTGCCCTACTTGGAGCCAGGGCGGCGAGTGCGTATTTCCGCCGGGAAATTCCGCGGGTTGGAAGGTAAGATCGAGCGCTTGGCCTCCGGTCGGCGCCTGATTTTATCGCTGGATATTTTACAACAGAGTGTGGCGGTGGTCATCGACCAGGACCGGGTGCAACTGACCGCCTGATGGGTGCAAGCTGTTGTTTTTCAGTAGCTTCGAGAAATTAATAGCCCGAAGTGACGGGCACGAAGTGTGCTTATATTCAGCGCAACCGATAGAATCGATGAGTTATCCGTCCATTTATTTTTATAACTCGGAGGAGGAGGAAAACTACCAGCGGGACATCCTTCCGCTGGCAGAAGGGCTGGAGGCTCTGGGTATTCCCTTCTATGCGCGCGCTGATTACTGGAACCGGGATCCGTATGAGGCCAACTTTCTTTTCCAGGCTAACCCGGGCGTGGAGGCCAGGGACTGTGATATCATTGTCGTTCCGGGGCAATGGGTTGAGTGGAAGACGCCGGAAGGCAGTGTGCGAAAGCGCGAGCTGCCGGAGTGGCTCTTCGAAACCGGGCGCGGATGGAAGGCGGTCACTTTTGATTTTACCGGCGGGGTGCACGGCCCGGCATCGAGGCCGGATCACCGGCCCTTCGATTATATTCTCAAGGCTCACGCCAATTCCCGCTGTGTCTATCCGGAGAATTTCCGTCCCTGGGCGATAGGATTGACGAATCGTTCATTAGCTTATCT
>CAYTLD010000007.1:0-8129 GCA_964438585.1 uncultured Blastochloridaceae bacterium
GCAGAGACGGCCAGTCGCGCCGAAGCTAAGCGAAGGCGGACGCTCTGCCCTCCACATCTCTTTTCCCTTCCACATGGAGGGAGGATCTTCCTCCTTCGCCAAGGCTACGGCGCGACAGGCCGTATCGTCCGCCCGAAGTCTATACAAGCGAAGCTCGCTGGTGTGCCACATAGTCAATGACCTTCCGGTCGTCTCCGTCGGCGGCCCAGACGTGGCGGAGGAAGTCGGCGGGGTGCACGTGGTTTTCCTGGAAAAATTTGCGATCACCTCCGCAGCCGAACATCAGGTCGGGGTTCATTTCGCCACGGAGCTTGGCCTTGGCTTTCTCGATGATGCGGGGGAGCCAGACGATTCCGTCCACTTCTGCGTCCTTAGGCGGCAGAGTGTCGGATTCGACAATGTGAGAGGAGGGAGATCCCTCCTGCACGACGAGAAAATAATCGCGACGGACAGCGGCGATGAGGAGGAACGTCTCCCAGTCCGGCTCCCCGTATTTGATCTTATCCTCGGCAAAGTCGAACACTTCGCGGGCGGAGTGACCGATAGCTTGGAGTAGGGCTGTTTGTTCGGCGTTGAAGAATTTATCGGGATCAGTCTGCCCCTGCTGATAGAGGGTGAGGGCATGGTTGTAGATGGATTTCAGTTGAGTTTCCCAGTGCAGTTCATTCATAGAGGTATAGAGTAGCATCAGGATCGGAAAAAGCACATGGATATTCCCCTATCGGTTCTCAATCAGATCACCATCCCGGATGACTGGCAGCATCAGGCCATTGAAGCGCTGCGTGATGGGGCGGATGTCATCCTCGATGCGCCGACGGGGGCGGGAAAGACTTTTGTCCTGGAGCAGTTTATCGACTCCTCGCGTCCGCGCGGTCAGGTGCTTTACACCGCGCCGACCCGCGCCCTGGCCAATGACAAGTATGCGGAGTGGTCACGCCGAAAGTGGCGGGTAGGCCTTTGCACCGGAGATGTCCGGATCAGTCTGGAGGCCCCGATTCTGGTCGGGACGTTGGAGGCCCTGCGAGGACGCGTGGCCCCCTCTGTTCCTGGTGCTTTGTTCTCAGATGCCGACTCAGTGCGATCCATGCATAACCAGGAACTAAGAACCAGGAACCAGGAACCACCGGCATTGCTGGTGGTGGATGAGTATCAGTGGCTGGCGGATGCGGCGCGGGGAAACCATTACGAGGGGACGCTGATGGAAGTTTCCCCCTCCACCCAACTGCTGCTGATGAGCGGGTCGGTGCGGAATGTCGATGAAATCCGTGATTGGCTGGAACGTCTCGGGCGGGAACCGATGGTGGTGAGGCATCAGGAGCGCCCGGTTCCATTGGAGGAGGTGGATGCCGGGCAACTCAAGCGTCGGGCTCCCGGCGGAATGGAGGGATTCTGGACGCAGGTTATCACCGGGGCTCTAATGGAAGATTTGGGGCCGGTGCTGGTCTTTGCCCCGCACCGGAAAGACGCGGAAAAGCTGGCCCGTCAACTGGCGGGCCGTCTGCCGATGCCGGAGCCGCTGGCCTTGACCCCGGAGCAGGCCCGGATCGCTGGGAAGCCCCTGGCAAGCTACCTAGAAAAACGAATCGCTTACCATCACAGCGGGCTGAGCTGGACACAACGGGCGGGGCTGATCGAGCCCTTGGCAAAAATGGGGCAGCTCCGGGTGGTGGTCTCGACCCTGGGCTTGAGTTCCGGGATAAATTTTTCTCTGCGCTCGGTTCTGATCACCGCGCGTTCCTACACGGCCGGAGGACTGGAGCATCGGCTCGAGCCGGATGAAATTATGCAGATGGCGGGCCGGGCGGGCCGACGAGGCAAGGATACAGTGGGATATTTCATTTTTGCCGATTCCTCGCCACGCCTCGGCGATGGAGCAGCGGTAAAGATCAGGCGGAGTGAGGCCTTACCCTGGTCGGTCCTCCTGCACCGCATCGCCGCCGGGGAGGACACCCGCACAGCGGCACTGGCATTTTCCTCTGCCTTGTTTGCCGGGGAGCCGGTGATGATGGGATGTGAGTCCAATCCCGTTATCCAGCCGCAGGATATCCCCTGCCGCCGGTTGCTGGACACCTCGCGGGCGAGGTTGGTGCGCAATACACGCCGGCCTTTTAAAGCCTGTAAGAAATGCCCCGAGCGGGAGGACTGCCTTCAGCTCAGCCCGGATGTGACCTTGCTCTGGCAGTGGCAACGGATCGGTCTGCTCGATCATGATTTAACCATTACCCCACGTGGACGAGTGGTGGCTCAATGTCCGGGCCCGGAGGGATTGGCGTTGGCGGCGGCATTGGAATCGAAGGGCTATCCGCCGGAGGATCTGGTTTATGATTTGGCGGATTGTTTCGCGGGGGACCGTTTTGCCGGCAGTGAGCCCCGCTGGTCGGGACGGTTGGCGCTGGCCTCCCAGAAGGCCTATGGACGTTTTTCCATCGAGGGTTACCTAACCTGGGGCGTTCCCTGTCATTATGGCATCGGAGGAGGTCAGATCCTGAAAGACTTGCTGGAAGGCGAGCAGCGAAAGGCCCGACTGGCCGGGGAATTTGCCGGTTCCGGTGACATCGACCGTCTGCTGACGGAGTGGACCAGCCTGCTCAGGCAAGTGTCCCGAAACGGCCCCTCCCTGGTCGAGGCTCTGGGAAAAATTCCGGCGGCAGAGGCTCTCGAAGCCTTGATCCAGGTGGCCAACCACCATCTGAAAAATTTTCCCGAATCAACCCTCCCGCCCCTGCCCGAACTGAGCGCAGACCAGAGAAAACCCGTCAGCCACCGCCTCCACCGCAGCCATTTTAATTATTCCAATCGTGGAGGGGGATGTTGAGGCCGCCTACTTTGCTGAGGAGTTCGGAGCAGCGCTGCTGCCAGGCGGTCAGATCCGGTTGACGCATGGGGAGGTTCCGACTTCCGGGAAAGATGAGGTAGGTGACGGAAGGGTGGGAGACAGCGCGGCGCGCTCCACTGGAATCCGGATTGAGGGTCTGCGCGAGGAGGAGGGAGGCCTCGCCAATTTTCGAATAGGGGCCGCTGTCACCGATGATGGCGGGGTAGGCTTTTCCCTGATGGATGACGACAGCGTAGTCGCCCATTCTCGGCGTGTGCGGGGTCGAGGTTTTAAACATGAAGCCGGGAAGCACAATGAAGGGATCGAGATGGGCGACCAGTGAGGACCGGTATTTCATGGCCTCGATGATTTTCCGGAGTCGGTTGCGCTTTTCATAAAGCGGCATCTTCTCAGCATCACTCCCGGTGTTGGCCTTGATTTGTTCCATTATTTCATCCAGTTGGGACTGGTAGCGCGGCAGGAGCGGATTTGGCTGGGCGGTCTGCTTCGGCCAGTTGTAAGCGGTGAAGGGCTGGTAGTGGATGGAGGAATTGTCGATTTCGGACGCCTGGGCAACACGGTCCCCGTCCGACCCGTCGGTGACGACATCCATGTCCGCCTGCACCAGGAGGACGGGCTGATCGCTATCCGGGTCGGTCAGTTCGAGGATGGTCTGGCAGTCGAAGAAATTGTGACGGGAGGGGTAATTCCGGAAGTGATTCAGGCGGGACTCGATGAATGTCAATTTCCGCTCGTAGAGGCTGTGATAGAAAGGGGAAGCGGTGGCGCCGGGGAGACATGCCTGGAGCCGAGGCCAGAGCTGACCGAGATCGGGACAGACATTTTCAAGATCTTTCAGTGAGGTGGCCGGGCGCGGAACGGTGGCCCGGAAGGTGGTAGTGGCCAGGTAACTGCCGTCGAGGACTCGTTCGACACTGGCCAGGTCGCCCTGAACTGTTTTTAGGTCGAGCAGTGATTTAATCCCTCCCGGAAGCGTGGTGAATTCCATGCGGGCGGTGGGAAAAAATTTTTCCGGCAGCGGAGGGAGGCGGTCATCAGGAGACGGAAGCGAGGAGATGGCGGAGGGATGAAACAGACGGGTGATTTCAGGTGCGTAGGCGACCAGAGCGGCGACTGTGACCAGCCAGATGATGACAAGGAGAATCGCAAGCAAACGCATGATACGTTTCTTAAACCACTCATCCCGACAAGTCGAGGATAGGTGGACATTGATTAACACTAATTATACAGTGGTGAATCATGAGTGAGTTGAGATCGTCCAAGATATTAATGCGATATTTCTGGCTATTAGTGTCAATCGGTCTCTTTGCGGCCTGTTCAACCCCGCAAAAGCGCGCGGAGGAAAGGCCGGAGGCTTTTGCTCAATTGAGCAAAGGGGATCAAAAGCTGGTGCTCAATGGCCAGGTGCGTGAAGGGCTGGACGAGAATGCCGTCTATGTGGCACTCGGGCGTCCGAGCCGGAAGGTGCGCGGCAGCGAAGGCGGCGTCGGCTATGAGCGTTGGATCTACAGTCGGGTGGTTAGTGAACCGGTTCGCTATCATCACACGGGATACTATCACGTCGGCAAACACGGCCCTTACCCCTACTGCCATTATTCGACTTACTGGAATTCCTATGTCGTCGATACCTTCGAAGTTCAGTTCCGCGACGGAATTGTCTCCGGGTGGGCGGAGCTGTAAGGGAAAAAGCTGAAACGGGAAAACCTAAATAAATGCTCTAAGGTGGGAGCAATTTAGGGACAGTGAGCGAATTCCGACGTTGATATTTCGATGTAATAAGGTGTTGGAATTCGCTCACTGTCCCTAAATTGAGGCGAAAGGTCATTATGCCTGGACTTGGGTAAGTTTTGATTGTCAGTCAAAATGCGGTAGTTATTGCGATATGAAAAATTTGATGTTGGTTACGATTATGGGATTACTCACTTCACTGATTGGATACGCTAAACCGCTCCAGAAGGGTGCGGAAGTGCCGAATTTGAAACCTCTTAATGAAAAAGGGGAAAAAGTTGATCTGGCTACCGAACTCAAGTCAGGTTTCGGGCTGGTTTATTTTTATCCCAAGGCCGACACCCCTGGGTGCACGGCGCAGGCCTGCAGCCTTCGGGATGCGTATGAGCAATTGACCGAAATAGGGATGAAAATTTATGGCGTCAGTCGGGACAAGCCGGAAGCCCAGTTGGCTTTTAGGAAAAAATATAATTTACCTTTCAGCCTCATTGCCGATGTGGATGGCAAAGTGTGTGACGCCTTCGGTGTGCCGGTGCGGGCCGGCACCTTTCCCGCCCGCCAGGCATTCCTCTTCAAGGACGGGATGTTAATCTGGCACGATGACTCGGCCTCGACCAAGCAGCAGGCGGCAGACATTCTGAGAGTGATCAAAGACAAGTGAGCTGATGGTTCGGGTAGCGACATCGGCACTTATACCGTTTAGTCTTGACATTCGGAAACCATTCCTCCATTTTGCGAGGATAAATGGAGTTTCTTCCTCGATTTTTTAATCCGGGAATGGATCATTTCTTTCTGCTCGGGCCTCGTGGGACCGGCAAGACGCAGTGGGTCATGCATCGATATCCCGAGGCTCTGCGTATCGATTTGCTCGATCCGGCAGTGCACCGCGAATACGCCGCCCGGCCGGAACGCTTGCACGAGGTGGTCGTGGCCAATCCGCAGTGCGCGCAGGTGGTGATCGATGAGGTGCAAAAGCAGCCCGATCTGCTGGAAGTGGTGCATCTTCTGATTGAGAAAAAGTCCGGTCAACAATTTGTCCTCACCGGGTCGAGTGCCCGGAAACTGCGCCGGGAGGGAGTCAATCTGCTGGGAGGTCGGGCGGCCAACCACCACTTGCATCCCTATATGGCGGCCGAGCTGGGGGATCGCTTCGATCTCCCGTCCGCGCTGCGCCACGGGATGCTGCCGCTGGTCAATGCGGCGCACGATCCCGCGCAGGTGCTCGATGCCTACAATGGGCTCTATCTACGCGAGGAGGTCCAGATGGAGGGGGTGGTGCGCAATGTGGGCAGCTTCGCACGATTTCTTGAAGCGATGAGTTTTTCCCATGGCGCGGTGTTGAATCTCAGCAATGTGGCTCGCGAGTGCCAGGTGAACCGCAAAACCGTGGAGGGATATGTCGAGGTGCTGGAGGATTTACTCCTGGGCTTTCGGTTGGAGGTATTCTCTAAAAAAGCCAAACGGTCTCTGGCATCCCACCCGAAGTTCTACTACTTCGACGCGGGAGTTTTTCGCGCTAACCGTCCCTCCGGGCCGTTGGACGCGCCGGAGGAAATTGACGGGGCCGCACTGGAGGGACTGGTCGCGCAACATCTATCCGCCTGGTGCGACTACTCGGGTGGCAACCACTCGCTTCACTACTGGCACACTCGAACCAAAACCGAGGTGGATTTTATCGTTTACGGTGAATCCGGGATAACGGCTGTGGAAGTGAAGAACTCAGGCAAAGTGCGTCCGGAGGATTTGCGGGGGTTAAGGGCATTTGGAGAGGACTACCCCGGCAGCCGACGGATTTTTCTCTATCGAGGAAGGGAACGTCTTTTGCGCCACGACATTCTCTGCCTTCCCTGTGAAGAATTTCTGATCGGTCTCGTGCCCGGAAAGCAAATTCCTGCGTGACCCTTTGAAAGATTGGATGCTCAATTGGTGATGAGTGCCTACGCTCTTGTTTAATTTCGGGCAATCGGTTTAGTCTCTGGAGATGTTGACGAGTTACGAAGCCTTGCTGGAGCATGTCTGGGAAAACGGGCGGGAGCGGAAGGACCGGACGGGGGTGGGGACGCGTTCGCTGTTCGGGGCGCAGGTGCGCTTTGATTTGAGTGACTCCTTTCCTCTGGTGACGACGAAAAAGGTCCATCTGAAATCAATTATCTATGAACTCCTCTGGTTTCTGCGCGGGGATACCAACGTCCGCTGGCTGCAGGAGCATGGGGTAACGATTTGGGATGAATGGGCGGATGAAGCGGGTAATCTGGGCCCGGTCTATGGTCGGCAGTGGGTAAATTGGCTGCGCCCGGATGGATCATCGGTCAATCAAATCCGGAATCTGATCGATACTATTGAACGGGATCCCTGGAGCCGCCGCCTGATCGTAAATGCGTGGAATGCGGGCGAGCTGGATCAGATGGCACTGACCCCCTGTCATGCCCTTTTTCAATTTTATGCCGACCCGGAGAGGAAGGAACTCAGTTGTCAGCTTTACCAGCGCAGTGCAGATCTCTTCCTGGGAGTTCCGTTCAATATCGCTTCCTATGCTCTGCTGACGATGATGGTTGCGCAAGTGACTGGCTACCGGGCGGCGGAATTCGTTCATACCTTCGGGGATGTGCACATCTACACCAATCACGAGGAGCAGGTGAAGCTGCAACTGAGCCGGGAGCCCAGGCCCTTCCCGCAAATGAAAATCAATCCAGAGGTGAAAGATATTTTTGCCTTCCAGTATGAGGACTTTGAATTGGTGGGTTATGACCCGCATCCGGGAATTAAAGCTCCGATTGCGGTGTAATTTCGGGAACTAGGTTCAAACCGCTAAATACGCCAAATACACGAAATGAAATCAGCGGATATTACCATCATACGGCATTTCTATTGCGAAAGCGTTTCCGGGCGAGAGTTTGCGTTTTTAGTGTATTTAGTGGTTGTTTAATTCTGGTCGGATACAGGTAAACATTGAGTCTTAGGAGATATTAAAGATATGCCTGAACTAATCGCTATTGCCGCGATGGCGGAGAACCGGGTGATCGGGAAGGACGGGAAGCTGCCCTGGCACTTACCAGCGGATTTGAAATTTTTCAAGCGGACGACTACTGGTGGAGCCATTCTGTTTGGTCGGACGACCTACGAGGGAATTGGAAGACCGCTGCCGAATCGCACCAATCTGGTCTTGAGCCGCACGATGGACCAGGTGGAAGGAATCGAAATAGTCAGATCGGTGGCGGAGGTGGAGGCGCGCCCGGAGAAGCGCATTTATATATGCGGAGGTGCGGAGATTTATCGCCAGTTCTTTCCGCATTGTTCAGAACTGCTGCTGACGAGGGTGTTGCAAAATGCGGACGGGGACACTTATCTTCCCCCCTTCGAGGAATATTTTCAACTGGACTCAATTATCGAGGAAGGCGATGGCTACCAGATCGAACGACACATTGCCCGGTAGCAGAGGTCATACTCAATCAATCTAAGTGAGCACGTTCGTGGAAATAAGGGACAGAGACCTATTTCCTGCGATGGGTTATCAATGTATCTGAAAAAGGTGACGCCCGGAAATAGGTCTCTGTCCCTTATTTCC
>CAYTLD010000007.1:8229-16147 GCA_964438585.1 uncultured Blastochloridaceae bacterium
GCTGGAACTGGAAATTCTGAGCGGGGAGCAGGAAGCCACTTTTATCGGCAAGGGGATAGCCACCGATCCTTACTGGCAGGGCCAACGTGACTTTGCCGTCATGGACCAGGGGGGAGGGAGCCTGGAGGTGATTCTTTTTTCCGGAGGTCAACTTCATCAAGCGATCAGTCTGCCGCTCGGAGCGGTGCGGTTGTTGCACCGTTATCAGAATGGGGAGAGAGGGAAAAAAGGGGGAAATGGTGAAAGTGCGGAGGTGAGTCACCTCGCGGAGGAGGTGATCGAATCTTGTGCGCGGGATTGCGGACGGCTGCTGGAGGAGTCCGGGATCGACTGGGAATTGGCGGCGGGCCGCCCCTGGGCGGGGACGGGGGGAGCGTTCACGATGACACGCCTGGTGCGAGCTGGGGTGGAGAATATTGGTTTTGATCAAACCGATCCCTGGCTGGGCACGGAAGCCATCCGGGAGACGATGCGCCATCTGGCCGGAATGACCCTGGAGGAGCGGATAGCGGTAGCCGGGCTGCCCCCGAACCGGGCGGATATCATGCCGATTTCATTAGTGCCGGTTCTGGAAATCCTGCGCCTGGCCCGCGTAGACCGGATCATGCATTCCTTCCATAACTTGCGCTACGGGCTGGCGGCGGAGATGTTAGGATAGTGGACAGAACAGATGCCCCGGCATATCGCGGACTTTCAGCCCGCACTCAAATGACTTTTCCACCCAGCCCGTTGGGCTGGGCTATAGGATTTTGGCCCGTTAGGCCGGGGGGCATCTTCCGGGTGCTGAACTTTCAACGTTCAACATCCAACGTTCAACGTTCAACGTTCAACGTTCAGATCAAAACAAGAATTTTCCCTCCACGCGGGAGGGAGAAAAGAAGTTATACGTTAATGTCCCCGTTTATCCCTGTGAGGATTTTGCGGTGGGGGGCGGGGAGAGGGAGTTGATCTAATTCATGGAGGGGAAACCATTGGCCTTCAGGCGGAGGATTGGACTTCCATGTGGCTTGGACGAGGCGGGCGGAGATCTGGTAGCGGGTGATGCCGAATTTGAAGGTGCCTGCGTGTTTCCCCTTTTTCATTGTTGCGGAGGAAAATTCCGGGAAGCGGTAAAGAGTTTTCCATCGTCCCGGGGTTCCGGGGGTGAGGAGCCAGATGTGATTTTTCCGGATTATGAGAGCGTAGTCGATGGACTGGCGGGTGATGGCGATGCGCTCCCGGACCGGGAGACTTTCCGGATCGGTGGCCTGGCATTGGCGGCGCAGGGGGCAAATAAGGCACTGGGGTTGGCGAGGTGTGCAGATGAGAGCACCGAGTTCCATGACCGCTTGGTTGTAATCGCCGGGAGAACGGGTAGGGGTCAGTTGTTGGGCCCACGACCAGAGCTGGCGCTGGCTTTCGGTTGATTTGATATCCCCGCTCCAATTGAACAGACGCGCATAGACCCGCTCGACATTTCCGTCCACGAGTGGGTGCCTCTGATCGAAGGCAATCGATGAGATGGCACCAGCGGTGTAGGGGCCGATGCCGGGGAGTTTCCGGAGTTTATCGGGATGGCTGGGGAGCTGGCCGCCGAGATCATGGGTGACAACTTTAGCCAGGCGGTGGAGGTTGCGGGCGCGGGTGTAGTATCCGAGGCCTTCCCAGGCTTTGAGGACCTGTGACTCCGGTGCTGCGGCCAGGGTCCGCCAGTCGGGGAATTGTTTCATCCAGCGGTCGTAGTAGGGGAGGGCGGTGGCGACCTGGGTTTGCTGGAGCATGAATTCCGAGACGGTGACCGGATAGGGGAGCGGGTTGCTGCGCCAGGGCAGATCGCGTTTATGGGAGTGGAACCAGCGCAGGAGGTTCCGGCGTAGGGTGGTCACCCGACTTCTGGAGAGCGGGGTCATGCGTCCATGGTGGAGCGGGCCAGAATATCGAGGTAGCGTTGGATGGTGGACTGCCAGCCAATTTCAAGCGCCTCGACTGTTAAGGCTTGTCCGATAGAAACCTCGTCGATCCCGGGAATGGTGCGGATGAGAAGGCCGAGGTTATCGAGGTTGAGGTCGTGGCCGGCATTGATTCCGAGGCCGAGGTCACGGGCGGCCTCGGCGGTGCGGCGGTAAACTTGCAGGACTTTGTCTTCTGAGGCGGTTCCGAAGGCCTGGGCAAAGCTTTCGGTGTAGAGTTCGATCCGGTCGGCCCCGGTTTGCGCTGCATCGGGCACCAGGTTTGGGTCGGGATCGAGGAAAAGACTGACACGGATGCCTTGGCTTTTAAGTTGTTCAATAATCGGGTCGAGGAATCGGCGCGTTTCGCTTTTGCCCGTGTCCCAGCCGTGGTCGGAGGTCACCTGATCCGGGGTGTCGGGGACCAGGGTGCATTGATCCGGCTTGATCCGGGCGACTTGTTGCATGAAATCGTCTGAAGGGTAGCCCTCGATATTCAATTCGCGTCCGGGGAAGCTAGCGATGAGTTCTGAGAGTGGGTGGAGATCATCGTAGCGGGCGTGACGCTGGTCGGGGCGGGGATGAACAGTGAGGCCCGCCGCTCCCAGGTCGAGCGCCCGGCGACCGAAGTCGATAAGATCCGGGAAATTTTTCCCGCGCGCATTGCGGAGGAGAGCAATCTTATTCAGGTTGACGGATAGGTTTGTCATGAGAGAGAAATTATAATCGACTGTGTAGAGGATGCCATTGTTCTTTGCTTTTTTCCCCGATGGGCTATAGTCTCCATTCGCGGGCGACAAACGAACCGCAATCAAGAGGATAATCATTGAAACGTATTTCTTATAAAGACCGCGGATACGCATCTAAATTGGACCAACTCAACCGTGTGGCGGAAGTCGATATGGCGGTGCGCAGGACGGTGCGTGGAATTTTGGCCGCCGTCCAGGAGCGGGGGGATCAGGCTGTCGTTGACATCACCAACCAATTTACTGAGGCTCCGATCAGTCGGAAGTCACTTCTCCTGAAGGTTAAAGTGCGCCCACCCGCCAAAGAGGTTCAGGCGGCCATGAAGCGGGCCATGCGCAATATTGAGCAATTTCATAAGACCCATGTTCCGAAAAGTTGGAAGGGACGGAATGGAGAGGGTGCCATCGTCGGTGAGCGGTTCGATCCCTACGACCGGGTCGGGGTTTATGTTCCCGGCGGCACGGCACCGCTGGCATCCACGGCACTGATGACGGTCACTCTCGCCCGAGTGGCGGGTGTGAAGGAAATTGTCGTCTGCACTCCGCCGCCGATCAATCCGGTCATGCACTACGCGATCAAACTGGCCGGAGCGACGGAAATTTATCAAACCGGAGGAGCGCAGGCGATCGGAGCCCTGGCCTACGGGACACCGATGATCCCGGCGGTGCAAAAAATCGTCGGTCCCGGCAACAGCTATGTGGTCGAAGCCAAGCGTCAGGTTTTCGGAGTGGTGAATATCGATCTGCTTCCCGGCCCCAGTGAGGTGGCGGTTCTGGCCGATACCTCGGCCGATCCCGCCTTTGTCGCGGCTGACCTGCTGGCGCAGGCGGAGCACGGGCCGGGCAGTAAAATTTTTCTGGTTTCACCGAATCTTAAATTCATCGATGAGGTGGTAGGAGAAATTGAGGAGCAAATGAAGCACCTCGACCGTCAGGCCTATTTGCGTGAAACTCTCAATCTGGGCTGCCATCTGATACATGTGGAATCGCTGGCGGCGGGGGTCAAAGTGATTGAAAAAATCGCCCCGGAGCACACCTCGCTAGCCTGTAAGGATGCCGCAAAGATCGCGGACCGGATCCGGCATTGCGGGTGCATCTTCATCGGGAATCTGTCGCCGGTGGCCTGCGGGGACTATGCGTCCGGGCCGAGTCATACCTTGCCCACCGGGGGTGCGGGAAAGTCCTTTGGCGGGTTGTGTGTCACGGATTTCTTCCGGCGCACCAGCCTGGTGAAGTATGATCGTGCCGCCCTGACCAAAATCAGAAAGACAGTGGAAACCCTGGCGGAAGTCGAAGGCATGACCGCCCATAAAGCCTCCGTGCAGGTGAGGTTTGAAAAGAAATGAGCCGGGCCAAACGCAGCGCCACTATTCTGCGGAAAACCGCCGAGACGGATATCCGGATGAAACTGGTTATCGACGGTTCAGGTGTGGCTAAGATTGATACCGGGATCGGTTTTTTCGACCACATGCTCACCCTCTTCACGCGTCACTCCCTGATGGACATCGATCTGAAGGCCAAGGGTGACCTCGAAGTGGATCAGCACCACACCGTTGAGGATGTCGGCATCGTTTTAGGGCAGGCCCTGGCTAAGGCGCTGGGAGACAAGAAAGGGATCCGCCGTTACGGCCATGCCTATGTGCCCATGGACGAATGCCTGAGCCGGGTGGTCATCGACCTGAGCGGGCGCACGTTTCTCGAATACCGGGTCAACGCCTCGCGCCGGAAGTGCGGCGACTTCCCGCTTCAGTTGATGGAGGAATTCATGCGGGCTCTGGCCAATGAGGCGGGAATGAATCTTCACATCGAGCACTTCTACGGAAAAGATGCGCACCATCTGGCGGAGTCGGTTTTCAAAGCCCTGGCTCGCGCCCTCGGCGATGCCTGCCGGATTGATCCGCGCGTTAAAGGAATTCCTTCTACGAAGGAACTCCTTTAATTGCTGATTGCTGATCAACAATTAACAATAATCAATTAACAATGAAATGCGGATTAATCGATTACGGAAGAGGAAACCTGCGCAGTGTCGAAAAGGCACTGGAACGGAATGGGGCGGAAGTACGTCGGATCGAATCCGGGGAGGACATCGGGGAACCCGATCTGCTCGTTCTCCCGGGGGTCGGGGCCTTTGGGGACGCCATCAGCAATCTCAAGGAACGCGGGTTGGTGGAGCCGGTCCGGAAGTGGCTGGAGGCGGATCGTCCTTTTCTAGGCATTTGTCTCGGCTTCCAGCTTTTATTTGCCGGGAGTGAAGAATCCCCCGGAGTGGAGGGCTTTGGCTGGGTCGAAGGCCGGGTGGTGAAGTTTTCTCCCGAGGTGGGAAAAATTCCGCACATGGGATGGAATGCGGTCGAAGCCGGGCCGGCGGCGGACGGGTTAACCGGTTGTTTCGGGCCGGACACCTACTACTACCATGTCCACAGCTACTATGCCGAAGGCGTGCCCCCGGAATACATTGCCTGCACCACCGACTATGGAAGTCCCTTCACCAGCGGCCTGAAAATGGGAAACGTCATGGCCTTCCAGTTCCACCCGGAAAAAAGTCAGGAGCAGGGACTGGCCTTGCTCAGCGGCATTTTCAAGGTGTTATCGATAGCCTCTAAGAAACTGTGATCTTGTTTAGCGGGCTTTAAGGGTGACGGCGGCTTTCCGGTTGTAGAGGTAGGGGCCGCGTTCGACAACGACGCGAAGGGTGAGTCGGATGGAGTCGCCGGCTTTCATGCGGGGGAGGGTGCGGGGGAGGTCGCGGGTGTCACGCACCCGGAAGCCATTGATGCTGGTGATGAGCATCCCTTTTTTAATGCCGGCCTCATCGGCGGGGCTTTTCTCATCGATATGGCTGACGAGGAGGGCACTGCCGCCCATGGGCAGACCGAAGGAGGCGGCCAGGTCGGGGGTGAGATCCTGAACGGTGATCCCGGAGCGTTCCTGGAAGGCTTGGACCAGATCGAGGCTGGAGGTTTCTTTTTTAATGCCCCGGTCGATGTCGATGGAATTTTTAACGAAGCGGGCGACTTCATTGGCGGGGATAGCGAAGCCGATGTTATCGATGGCGATCGAGGTGCCGTTCGGCCCTGGGGTGGCGCCGAGCTTGGAGGTGCTGATGCCAACGAGGTTGCCGTTGATATCGACCAGGGGCCCGCCGCTGTTACCGGGATTGATGGCGGCGTCGGTCTGGAGGAGGTTGTCGTAGGTGATGCCTTCGAGGGTGATGCTGCGGTCCTTGGCACTGAGAATGCCCTGGCTGACACTGCTTTCGTAACCGATGGGGTTGCCAATGACGATAACGGTCTGGCCGAGGAGGTTGGGGGAGAGTTCCTTGAGGTCGAGGTGGGGGAGCTTGATTGGTTTTTGGTTCTTGGCCCAACGGATCTTAATGAGGGCGAGATCGAGTTCGGGAATGGTGCGAATGAGATCGGCTTCATAGGAATCCTGATTCTCCAGAGTGATTTTGATTTTGGTATTTTTGGCGCGGGCGACGACATGGTGGTTGGTGACGATGTAGCCATCCGGATCGACGAGGAGGCCGGAGCCGAGGGAGCGGACCGGGACGGCCACGCGGCGTCCGAGGTTCATATTGCGCCCGAAAAAGCGTTCGAAGAAAACGTCCTCCGGTTCGAGCACCCGTTGCTCAACGAGGGTTTCGGTATAGATATTGACGACCGCGGGCCGGGCCTTGGCTACGGCTTTGACCACCGGTTCATCGGCCGGGTTGGCGGCGGGGAGTGGATGGGTGGGTATCAGGAGGCCGATGAGGATCAAGCTGAGAAGGTGGAGCAGCTTGCGAGTGCCCGCTTTTTTTTCGGGGGTGTAATGAGTATTGGCCTGATGCATGGAAGTAGGTAAGATGCCGGAAGTTGCCAATGAATTCAATGCTTCTTACTCATCGATACCGGGAAATGGTCCGGATTCAGGATGGCGTGGAGCCCGCCTTGAATGAGGAATGGGTGCAGCGTCTCTGGTTTGAGCAATTGGTGCAGAACCCGCTTCGGACTACCGACGGGCAGGAGGTGGAGATTTTGCAGGCCGGGCTCTGGAACCGGGGGCCGGGCCCGGACTTCGGCCAGGTGGCTTTGAAAATCGATGGCGAGGTGTGCATCGGAGATGCGGAAATTCATCTTCGGACGGCGGATTGGGATGCCCACGGGCACCAGAATGATCCGGCATACAATAAGGTCATCGCCCATCTGGTCTGGGATTGCGGTTCCCGTCAGAAGAAGGTTAAGACTATGGAAGGGAAGGAGCTGCCGGAAATCGAGCTTTCCAGTCAATTGTCCGCTCCGCTCTCGGCACTTAACTCGCTCTTTACGACATCGGCTCAGGAGCGACAGGTGGGGGCGAGGGTGGGAGCCTGCCGAAAGGCGTTGGACCGGATGGATGCGGCCACGCGGCTGGATTTTCTGCTCGAAGCCGGGCGCTTCCGTTTTTCCAAGCGGGTTCAATTATGGGGGGCGCGACTGCACCAGTCCGGGTATGACCAGTCGCTCTGGCTGGGGCTGGCGGATGCGCTGGGCTTTAGCCGGAACCGTGCGCCTTTTCGCTGTCTGGCCCAGCGTCTGCCCCTGAAGCAGCTTCAGTCCCGGAGGGAGCATCTGGACCGGGAGGCGGTTCTCTACGGGAATGCCGGGTTTTTGCCACATGCCGCGCTGCCGGTCGGGGAGGCCGGGGACTGGTCCGGGCAACTCTGGCGGCGCTGGTGGAAGTGGCGTGACGAGGAAACATTGCCGCCCGTCACGGGCTGGGAATTGCGGGGACTGCGCCCCGCCAACCGCCCGGAGCGGCGTCTGGCGGTGATGTCACTCCTGTCGGGAAAGAAATTATGGAGGGAATTCAGCGGGTGCTGCGAGCGGGGCGACCCGGCTCCACTTCAGGATTTTTTCTCTCAACTGAGCCATGTGTATTGGGAGCGTCATGCCACTCTGGGCGGGATGCGGATGGCGAAAGTGATGGCCCTGATGGGAAAATCACGTACGGAGTCTTTTCTCTTTAACGTGGTCTGGCCTCTGGGAGTAGCGCGCGGGAATGAGAAAATTCTCAAGTGGGTCGAGTCTGAAAAGACGGGGGAATCGATGCTGCCGGCCCGGATCGCGGCTGTGCGCTTGCTGGGGGAAAAAATGCCCCGCGAGGCACGGCGCGTCCTGGTGCAGGAGGGGCTGATCCAGATTTACCAGGACTTCTGCCTCACAGAATTCGATGCCTGCCGGCAATGCGAGTTCCCGGAACTGGTCGCGCAGTTCAAAAAAA
>CAYTLD010000007.1:16247-21046 GCA_964438585.1 uncultured Blastochloridaceae bacterium
TTGATTTAGTTTTTGGGGCGTTGGGGGATGCGACGCGGCGGGGGATTTGTGAGCGGCTGCTGCAGGGGGAGCAGACGATCAGCGAGGTGGCGGCACCTTATTTGAAAGAGATGAGCTTTCCCGCCATTACCAAGCATCTGAACGTTCTCGAAGCTAGCGGTCTGATCAAGCGGCGCAAATCAGGCCGGACCTGCCGGCTCACCCTGCAACGTGAGGCATTTTCGGAGGCGGTGGCGTATTTGGACTGCTACCTGGCGGAACCAGTCACCCCTGCGGAGCCGGAAGATTCCCCCTCTGCAAACGAATTTGAAATTGGCATCAATGACTAACCTGACCATCAACGAAATTTACAAGAGTATCCAGGGGGAAAGCACCTGGGCGGGGCTGCCGTGTATTTTTATCCGGCTGACTTTCTGCGATCTGCGCTGTTCCTGGTGTGACACGGAATACGCATTTTATGAAGGCAATAAGATGGGGCTGGAGGATATCCTGGCCCGGGTGCAGGCACTCGATTGCCCCTTGGTCGAGGTGACAGGAGGCGAACCGCTGATGCAGCCCGGCACGCCGGAATTACTGGGAAAACTGTGTGATGCGGGGTGCAACGTCCTCTTGGAAACCGGGGGGCATCGGGATATCTCAGCCCTCGATCCCCGTGTCCACCGGATCATGGATCTCAAATGCCCGGACAGCGGGATGTCCGGGAAGAACCGTTGGGAGAATATCGACCACTTGACCGGACGGGATGAAGTCAAATGCGTCATCGCCTCCCGTGCGGACTATGAGTGGGCTCGGGAAAAAGTCCGGGAATATGATCTGCCCGGACGAGTGAAGGCAGTTCTTTTCAGCCCGGTCTTCGGGAAAATCAATCCCAGGGACATTGTGGACTGGATTCTCGAAGACCAGCTGCCGGTCCGTTTCCAACTGCAAATGCACAAGTTCATCTGGGAACCGACGCAGAAGGGGGTTTAGTGGCCGTCGGCAGAGAATACCCGCAATATTATTGCAAAATAATTACGTTTAACGTAATTTACTCGCAATATGCAAAGCTTAACGGAAAAGGTCTATCATCTTTCGCCACCCGGCGGGCTTTTTGATCAAACGGTGGTGAGGAACCTGTATCCGGATCTCTCACCAGGAGCCCGGAATATCCTGATTCATCGCGCTGTGGCGGCTGGTGAGGTGCTAACGCTTAAACGTGGGCTCTACATGCTCGACTCCCCATACCGCAAAACGAAGCCTCATCCTTTTGCTGTTGCACAGATGCTCTATGCACCGTCTGTCATCAGCCTCGAATCCGCCCTGGCCTTCCACGGGTTGATTCCGGAGGCGGTTTATCAGACGACCAGCACGACTCCGAAACGCAGTTACAGCATCACCACCCCACTCGGAGATTATATCTACTCCAGCGTGCCGACATCCAATGCCCTCGTCGGTGTTGAATCCATCAAATTGGATGATTGTTTCTGGAGCTTTGTGGCCACCCCCTTCAAAGCCATTGCGGATCTGATCTATGGGCGTAAAGAGGTGAACTGGAAAAAAGATGGTATGGCATTTTTGACAGAGTCGATGCGCATGGAGCCGGATGAGGTGTGCTCTATTTCCGTGTCATCGGCTGATGAAATTATTGACAGTATTCGGAATGTGCGAACCCGCCAATTCATGCGCCAACTAAAAAAGAAAATTGAATCATGATTGAAGATGCCCTGGCGCAGAAAATAAGAGAATATGGGCCTGCAACCGCCATTGAGCAGGAGAATATTCTTCAGGAAATCATGCAGCAGTTTGTCCTGACCAGCCTTGGCCGTGCGGGTTTTTTCCTCGAAGCCGCCTTTCACGGGGGAACATTTCTCAGGATCGTTCACAAGCTGGATCGTTTTTCTGAAGATCTTGATTTTGTCCTGAAAAAACCGGAAAAAACCTTCCAATGGTCGCGCTTCCTCGACCCCGTGATCCGGGATTGCCGTCAGGAAGGGATTCACTTTGAACTGGCGGATAAATCCAGTCTGGACTCTGCTGTCAAAAAGGCCTTTCTCAAAACTGATTCGATTGGCACGTTGCTCATGGTTGACCTGCCTTACTCCCGTTACGCCAGGCGGAAACTGAAGATCAAGCTGGAGATTGATATCAATCCACCGAGGGGATCCGCCTTCGAGACGCACTATCTCGCATTTCCGGTCATGACCGCGCTGACCACGCAGGATATGCCTTCTGCCTTTGCGAGTAAAATGCATGCGCTGCTCTGTCGCACCTACACCAAGGGGCGAGACTGGTATGACTTCCTCTGGTATGTCAATCACGACACTCGGTTGAATTTTGACCTGCTGACCAACGCAGTTGATCAAGTCGGTCCCTGGCAAGGGACGGGTATCAAAGCGGATACCCAATGGCTTATCGAGCATTTGCGAAAACGCATTCAGACCATCGACTGGCTAAAGGCCAGGCAGGATGTTGAAAGGTTTCTTCCCACGCGAAGGCAGCCAGATCTTCAGCTATGGAACACCGACCTGTTTCTCTACCATGCGGAGAAACTTGAGCGATTATTATCAACGTAGTCAGAGCAAAAGCCAACCCCGATGCGTCGTGATTTTTTAGATGGTTCTGTGACGGTCACCGTTCTTACAGTTTTAAACTTCAGGAGTAGCGGACGTCTTTGCCGGGCTCGGCTTCGAAGAGGAGGGACTGGTGGGAGGAGACGAGGGGCTGGAGGATCTGGACATCGTATTGGACGAAGATGGGGGAGTCCATGGCCAGGTGGCGCTTGGTCATGTTTTCGAAGTCGAGGGCGAGGAAGAAATCGGTATGGTGATCATCCGTGTTGATGGGCTTTCCGCAGGAGAGCCGCTGAATCTCGGGGATTTTCAGGAGGCGCATCCGGCTTTCGACCATGAGGGATTCCACCGCATCCTTCGGCGCGGAGGATTTGAGTTTGAAAAGAAGGACTTCGTGAACCATGGGCTGGGTATATATCAGGGGTTAGAGGTGCGGGTGTCAAGCTCACGAAACGGCTAATTAACGAGGTTAAGTTACTGCTGGACGGACTGGCACAAGTGAATTAACTTCCGCCCATGGCATTTGATGTATTCCGGAAACGGGAAGATGATAACGATATGGGCGACAATCGCCCGGTAACTTCAGTGGAGAAAGAAAGTAAAAGTATGGAGACAAAATCAGGCATAGCCCTCATGAGTGAGGACGTGGAATGCAAGGGAACACTGACCTTTTCGTCAGAAATGGAATTTAACGGACGATTCGAGGGCGAGATTCATGCGGACGGGCCATTGACGGTGGGGGAAAAAGCGGTCCTCAAAGCGCAGATCAACTCAAAGTCATCGGTTGTTATCAAAGGCAAGTTGCAGGGAAACATCACCGCCAAGGACCGGGTGGAAATCGCTCCATCGGCTCAGGTCTATGGCGACATAACCGCGCCCAAGGTGACCCTCAAAGAGGGAGCGGTTTTTGTCGGGAAAACCAATACCCTGGAAAATGGCAAAGCCAGTGCCGATTTCACCAATATTTTCAGTCGTCTGGATAAGAGCGGAGGAAGTGCGTCCACGGGTTCCAGCAGTTCCACCACGACAGGCGCATCCTCTTCTTTTGATTCCTCGAAGAAGGATTGATTTTACAGGGGAGAGGCGACGGCGACATCCACGTGGGCGCCTTCAAATATCTTTGCCGAGCGGTATTCGAGGATGCGGGTGCGTAGTGATCCGCCGTCTGCGATGACCATTTCCCCGGTAGCCTGAATGCGTGACGCCTTGACGGCACCCTCAATATGCCAGCAGTTGGCGGTAATATCCGCATCCGTGGTCAGGGAGGCATCGGGCTCGATAATCAGGGAGCGGGCGGTGATAGATCCGGTCAATTTGACTTCGGTATCGACGATCAAGGTGTCATGAATTCTCAAGCTTCCAGAGCAACGACCGCGAATAGTGAGGTTTCCCGCGACAATTTTGGCCGCCTGGAAAGATCCTTTGGGGGCAATGACCACGTCTCCGAAGGTGTGAATGGATTTAGCCATCGTCTTCTCAATGTCATAGTTCTTCAGATCAACGTAGGTGGTGCAGTGTTGACATTGCCAGGATAGGGCGGCTTCCGGGATGAAGAGTTCATGCTCGCATTGAGGGCAGAAAAATTTTCGCCGTTTGATCCGACTGTCCGGCTTGCGGTAGCTGGGGCGGCGGTTGGCATGGAGTTGGAACCGGTGACCGCAGGCATGGCAGAAGGTGGAATTGGCCTCAGCATATTCGCGCTGCTCATGGTGGCAGGAGGGGCAGATGACCGTGATGCGGTCGGGTTTTGAACGTCCGAGGAAGGCCATGGCTATCTACTCTCAGTGATTTCGGACTCTAGAACAATTTTAAGCGGTCCATTGAAACATGATCCGGCTTCCAGGATCAGCGAGGCGGCATGGCAGGATCCATTCAGGATGGCACCGGAATCAATCGTCAACCTTCCCGCGCAGTGCAGCGGTCCTTCGATATGTGCTTCCGGTCCGAGTTCGAGATTGTGGCTGGCCTGAACAGGACCATGTATGGTGGCGTCAATCCGGGCATTGTTGGTGATGGCGATGCAGCCCGATATTTCGAGTGGCCCGGAAAGCGCGGGCTTCAGCTTCTTCCCGCCTCCACTTATCGCTCTTTTCAGTTGATTCAGAAGCATCTATGTACCGTAACAGGATTTCTAAAATCTGTCCCATCTGTATTTCGTCCTTCGACTGAAGCCGAAGAACGAAATACTGGTCGGAGCAGATCTCAGGTTTCAACTCTCAGCTTTCAGCTTTCAGGTTTCAGCTTTCAGGT
>CAYTLD010000007.1:21146-31386 GCA_964438585.1 uncultured Blastochloridaceae bacterium
GCAGATCTCAGGTTTCAACTCTCAGCTTTCAGCTTTCAGGTTTCAGCTTTCAGGTCTCAGCCTTCAGCCCTCGTAAACGGTGGGATCAGGGAGCCCAGCGCGTTGGAAGGCCTCTTTGCGTTCCACACAGGTGCCGCATTTGCCGCAATGGAGGTCGCCTCCCTTGTAGCAGGACCAGGTTTGGTTGAAATCAATGCCCAGGGCGGTTCCGCGAGAGGCGATATCCTCCTTGCGCAGATCGATGAAGGGACGAATAAGCCGGATGCCTACGTAGGTGCCTTGCCGGATGGCTTCGGCCATCGGGTCCATGAAGGTCTCCCGGCAGTCGGGGTAAATTGCATGATCCCCGGCGTGGGCGGCGATGACCACGCCATCGGCTCCCTGGCTTTCCGCATAACCCGCCGCAATCGAGAGCATGATCCCATTGCGGAAGGGAACCACAGTCGCTTTCATGGTGTCTTCCTCGTAATGGCCTTCGGGAATGTCACCACCGGATTGGAGGAGGTCGGAGTGAAAGGTGGTGTTGATAAAATCGAGCGGGATGATCTGGTGGGGAATTTCTAATTTTTCACAATGCCAGCGGGCGTAGGGGAGTTCGCGGTGGTTGTGTTTGGATCCGTAGTCAAAGCTCAGGGCCGCGACCACCTCTGCGGACTGATGCGTATGGTAGAGGGCGGTGACCGAATCCATCCCCCCGCTCAGGAGGACGATGGCTTTCATGGGGCGGGCGGAGGATAGGTGGCCTCGCAGGTGAGGGAAATCCCGCCACGGGCACCGAAGGAGCCGATGACTGTCATCTCAACCGGTTCGACCGCCTCGACTAGGTTATTGAGAATCCGGTTGATGATGGCCTCATTAAAGGCGGGCAGGTTGCGGAAGGAGGCCAGGTAGAATTTCAGAGATTTTGTTTCGACGCACTTTTCACCGGGGCGATAGATGATAGTAATCTGAGCGTAGTCCGGCTGCCCGGTAACCGGGCAGAGGGAGGAAAATTCTGCGGAGTCGAGAGTGATAGTGTAGCCGCCGGGGGAGCCGGGGTTGGGAAAGGTATCCAGAACTGCCAGGTCAGGATGATCCGGAAAGGCAGCCTGTTTACCAAGAAGATTCAATTTTTCATCATCAGCCATAGATCAATTAGGGACGCAGACTAATTTTTTACAAGCATATATGGTCGATCAAAAGGGGGAGAGTAATGGGGAAGTGTAAAATGAGTTACCCGGATGATGTGACCGCCTGGTCCCCGGACAATTTTTCCCATAAATCCTCCGCCTCCCGCGTTACATAAAGCATGCCGCGCTCAATTTCCGTGCGCCGCGCCTCCAGATTCTCATTCGCCACTTCAGCCAGGTCGTCCAGGTTGTAGAGGTAAACACCTGGGACTTTTGCCGCGTCAGGCTCGATATCACGTGGCATGGCTAGGTCGATCATGAAGAGTGGACGCCCCTGGCGGCGAGCCACAGCCGCTTCGACATCCTTCCGCTCCAGAATCCAATCATCGGACCGGGTGGAGGTGATGAGAATATCGAAGTGGTGAATTTTTTCCTTCCAGTGTTCGTAGGCCACCATGTCAGCCTCGTAAATCTGAGCCAATTCAGCGATACGCCCGCGATTGCGTCCGGTGAAGGAGGGGGTCGCGACACCTTTACTCATCAGTACCTTAAGGGTGGCCTCTCCCATTTCCCCACTGCCGATGACGAGGCATTCTGCTTCCTTGAGATCACCGAAAATACGTCCGGCCAGGCTGGCGGCCACGGTCGGGGTGCTGACCTGCCCCCGTCCCAAAGCAGTATGGGTCCTAACCCATTTCCCGACCCGGAAGCTGTGCTGAAAGAGGCGGTGGATGACGGGTCCGGCGGCTTCGTGGTTGGTTGCCTCCTGATAGGCTTTCTTCACCTGGCCGAAAATTTCGGTTTCACCCACGATTTGAGAGTCCAGGCCGGCGGTCACTTTCAGGCAGTGTTGAATGGCCTTACGATCTGTCAGGCAGCGCTCGACCATCTCCCAGTCCGAGGGCTTTACTCCGGTCATTTGGGCAAGCTCTGCCCGCAAGGGTATTGGGCCGCCCAGAGTTCCAGCTGCATAGACCTCGACCCGGTTACAAGTATTGAGGATGAGGACTTCACTGATCCCCTCCATGGCACGCAGCCTGTCATAGTATTCCGGCATCCGTCCGGAATCCAAAGCCATTTGCTCGCGGATTTCCATGGGGGCCAGATCATGACTGGTGCCATAGAGCAGCAGTCCGGGCTGGCCAATCACGGATAGACCTCCCCGGACGGCGTCTCGCGCACCCGGCTGGCATCTACAGGCACCAGGGTCAGAAGCGCAAAAAGAAAGAGGAGGATGGCGGCAATGGAAAATCGAACTGTCGCCAGGTGAAAAAATTTCCGGCCCAGCAGCAGCCCCCCATACGCGGCCCAAACCAGAATGGTGGCTACCAGCTTGATCGAGGTCACCCGGTCCACACTTTCCGCCCAGTAAACAATTCCGGGTAGCAGGGACAGTGTTAAGACGCTGAGTCCCGCGATGATCAGGCGTTTTCCCATTAAATCGAGATCGAGAACCGAGGGCAAAAAGACGAAGAGCCCTTTGCCGCGCTTTTCCTTCAGTCCGTAATTTTGTATGAGGTGCATCAGGGATGTCAGGGCCAGGATGCCGAAAATCCCGTAGCTGAAGACCGCGAGGGCGGCATGGGTTTCGATCCACGCATTTCCCCCGAAGTAGCTGTTCTCATAGGGAGTGTCCCAGCCCGGGATGAGCATGGCCACGGTCGAAGCCACCGCCGCCAGTCCGCTGCTGAAAAATCCCAGCAGGCTCATGCGAAAAGCGGGGCCGATGATGAAATAGAGGATCACCGCCGACCAGCAGACAAATTGAACCAGCTCGAAGGGGTTGCCCAGCGGGCAGCCGCCGACTTCCAGTCCCCGCACATAGAGGCCCCAGGTCTGGAGGAGCAACCCCAGAGCCAGTCCCGACATCAGCAGGGGCCGATTGTGGCGCCGATTCCGCAGCATCGGCAGGAGGGCGATGAGGAAGCTTCCCGCATAGAGGATCGCTGCCGACCAGAGAAATTCACGTCCGGATTCCATTGCCCTTACTATAACGGATGATCTGTTCCTGCCTCGATATTTTTTGCCAGTTCATCGGCACTGATCAGGCACTGCCCGAGGGAGACCCCGCCCCGGTAATTTCCGAGAAAATGGAGTCCGGCATGATCGGCTTCGAGCTGGTCGAGAATTTTCAGCCGCGAGCCGTGGCCCAGTTCAGGTTGGGGAATCGACTGTTCCCAGGGGTAGATGAACCGGAAGGTCGGCTCCGCCTCAATGCCCAGGTAGCGATGTAAAACCCCGGCGCATTTTTTAAATAGTTCAGCCTCCGGGCCGGAGGCATTTTCCGGTGCCAGCCGTCCTCCCAGAAACATGGTCAGCAGGACCTCATCCTCCGGGCAACGTCCGGGAAAAAGGGTGGATAGAAAAAGGATGCCCAGCACCGGCTGCTTTTCTGTTGACGGAACCAAACCTCCAAATCCATCGAGCGGATGCGGCACCACCTCCCGCTTGAAGGCGAAACTGACGGAGACCAGCGGCGGGTGCTCAATGCGGTTGAATGGAGCCAGATGCGTCGAGAGGTCTCCGGGCCAGGGCAGTCCGCTCAGGACGTGGGCCGGGACTGCGGCAATCAGCTTCCCGCTGCTGACTCCCGGTGCTCCATCCTGCTCATAGCGAATCGTCCAGTTCCCATCCCCGTCCGGTGTCATAGACTCGACCCGAGACCCGGTGCGAACCGAGGAACCCAGATCGCGCCCCAGTGCTTCGGGAAGGGACTGCAGGCCCCGGCGGAATGAGATGAGCTGCTTCGGAATGGCATCAGGACTTTTCTCCCGCTTTAACATCCCGCGCAGCAGCGAACCGTAGCCGTGCTCCAGCTCGTGCAAAAGCGGGAAGGCACCCGTCACCGAAAGCCGCTCCGGATCACCGGCAAAGATCCCGGAAATGACCGGCTGGACCATCCGTTCCAGCACTTCCGGGCCGAGGCGACGGCGAACAAAATCGGCCAGGGATTCTTCTTCTGGATAGGGATGCGGCGCGCGGATGAAAGGCTCCGCCAGAAGACGCCGTTTTCCTTTCCCGCTCAGAAGGGAAGTCTTCCAGAGGGAGAGGGGCGACATCGGGACCGGATGAAAGTGTCCCCCCGAGGCCAGGAAGCGCTTGCGGGACTCCGGATTGGCCTCCACCAATTCCCCGTTCTCCTTACTCAGGTTCAGGTCGTTGATCAGCGTCTGCACCCGCCGGTCATTGAGCATGAGGGTGTTTGGTCCGGCCTCAGCCAGATAGGGGCCATCGGCATGACTCAGGATGGCACCGCCGATGCCGCGGCCCGCTTCGAGAACGGTCACCTCCCACCCCGCACGCTGGAGATGCCAGGCGCAGGTCAGTCCGCTGATTCCCGCTCCGAGTATGGTTGCTTGTTTCATGGTTTTATTAAAAAGATAAAACAACCTATCACCCCTGCCATCCTTTCACAGTTTCGACTAGGGCTTGAACCGATTCGATTCGCGCATCCGGGCGGATGCCGTGGCCCAGGTTGATAATCCAGCCTCGCCTTCCTGCCATCGCCTCGAGCTGCCGCCGGGCACAATCGGCCACCACTTCCGGCTTCCCGCTCATCAGGTCCGGATGAAAATTCCCCTGCACGGGTTGGGAGCCAAGTGCCTGTGCAATAGCGACCAGATCCGCATCTTCATCGACACTGAGCACCGCCGCCGGGACAGTGGCCAGATCCGAAAGCCGCGCCTCTGTCTCCCGGGCATAGAGGATGACCGGGAACCCCTCCGGCAACTGAGCCATCACGCGCTCAATCCAGTCCAGCGACCACTCCCGGTAGCGTCCGAGTGGACAGTAGGGGGAGGCGGAATCGAATAGTTGTACGGCGTCCACCCCCGCCCGTATTTGCATCTTCAGGTAGGTCGCCGTCGTCTCCACCAGCATTTCCATCAGGTCGTTGAAGAGAGAGGGATCCTCCTCCGCCAGCTCAGCCAGCAGCCCGGCTTCCTTCATTCCCTTTCCGGAAACCATGTAGGCCGCCAGTGTCCAGGGTGCCCCACAGAAACCGAGCAGGGCGTGTTCCTCCCCCAGCTCCTGGCGTAATTGCTCCTGAGCCCGCACCACGTAATCCAGTTTATCTTCAAGGTTCTGCGGGTCGAGTCGCGCGAGCGCACTCCGGTCGCGCAGCACGTATTCCATTTCGATGCCCCCGGCATCGGCAAACTGATAGGGCTGACCGAGAGCCTCCGGGATGACGAGGATGTCACTGAAGGTGATGGCGGCATCAAAGCCAAAGCGCCGCATCGGCTGCAGGGTTACCTCCACGGCCAGCTCGGGCGTGCGCACCAGTTCATGAAACGTGTAACGCTCCTTGAGCTGGCGGTATTCCGGCAGGTAGCGGCCAGCCTGCCGCATGATCCAGAGGGGCGGACGATCCACGTCACGACCTGCGGCTGCGGCCAGGAAGCGCGACCTTCCCGTCCTTCCCATCATGGCTGAGGCGGTGTCATCGGATTCACGGCGGGTGCCGCGACCTCCGTTGAGCCGTGGATGAGGCGGGCGGCGGGGATCGAGTAGCGTTGCAGCACCCGGGCTGTAGCAGCTTCCAGTTGATAGGCATCGAGCACGATCCGGCTCAGTGAGTATTCCGGAAAAAATTGCACTTCATGGAATCCATTGGGTGGCTCTTCGAGTGCCTCGACCAGGTCATCGAGGGTGGCAATTTTTTTTCCATTGATCGTGTCCACCAGTGAACCTCCGACTCCGTCATACCCGAGAGTGAAGGGATCCGGCAGCACGGCGGCCAGAACCACCAGGCCCTCACGGTCCGGCTCCACATCTTCATTCGAGTAGTAATCCATAATGAAAGGCTGGTTCGATCCGAAGGTGGCCAGGTAGGGACCAGTCACGGGCATAAAGAGGAGGCCGCCTGCGATCACATATTCCGGATCACGGTCAAAGACGGAATCCGGCACCTGCTCCTGCTCATAAGCCACTTCCGGGAGAGCGTAGGTCACCGTCTCCAGGTTCCCGTCACGCCAGACCTCCATGGGAAGGCTCTCCCCGGCAAAGTGGCGGCGCGTGGCCAGATTGGCCATGGGCAGACGCCCGAATTCCGGATCTTCATACAGCCCCTCGCGGGTGATGGAAAAGCCATCAACGCTCAGGAGCACATCACGCGCTTGCAATCCCCCGCCATCTCCGGTCTTCACCCCGGCGCGGGTGATGAGGATGCCCTCCCGCCCCTCCGGAAGTCCCAGATGCGAGAGAGTGGCGTCATTCACCCCAGGCTGCCAGATGAAGTCGAAAAAGCCGAAGCCGGTGAATTTTTCGCTATCACGAGCCTCCAGCACCCGGCGCACCAGGGCAGCGGGCATGACCTTGAGTTCGTCGTTACTGGAGGATGTCGTCAGCCCGATGACTTCTCCCTCAGAGACGATGATTTCCGCCCAGCCCGCACCGTCGATCTTGGAATCGAGGTTCAACTGCAGGTGCTGGACATAGCTCATCTGGCCGCTACTGACAGTGACCTGGTTGATTTCCGCGCTCCACTTTTCCACCCGCCCTTTGTTCCAGCGGAAGACTTGCACGTCTCCCTCCTGGGGCACACGTTTGGAGAGGCGGGCGGCGGGAACATCCTCCCAGAAATCCTCATCTTCCACTTCCAGAATGGCCAGGTTGACCGGGTAGCTGATCCACTTTACCTGCGCGTTCCACCACCGGCCATCGGCGTTCTTCTGCACGCGCAAGAGGCTGTGGCCGCTCATATCATCGGCGGTGGTAAGAATGCGCTGACCGCTGATGGCAAGGGCTTCTTTGGTCGTGCGGGTGCGCTGGGTGGCCCAGGGGATGCGGTAATTGTAGGACTTGCGGTAGATTTCCAATTGGATCATCGAGGGCTCCAGCCCCTTCCCGTTGTCACGGTGATTTCCACAGCCGGAGAAAACAGTTAGGATCAGAAGCGGCAGGAGAAGAGCGTTTTTCATTTTCATAAGCGGCGATCCTCCGGGACCCGGTATTCGGACAGGATGGCGGCATGGGCCTCAAGGGCCTTGGTGCGTTCCATGACCTCGATCTGGTCGTGCGGGTCAAAGAGAAAGACATCGGTTTCCCCCTCGTTCCCTTCCAGCGCGCGGATCACATCCTCCAGCTTCCGGATCGGCACCCCGTTGATTTCCTTCACCAGGGTTGACCCGGAGATACGGAAATCCGCGTTGACCTCATGGGGCAGGATGCCGGCCAGGACAATCGGCTCCGGCCACCAGTCCCCGCCGGCCCGCCGGGAGTAGGAGAGTTCATAAAAAGCCTTGTTGGAAATCGCCTGCCTCCAGTTGCTGCCCAGCGCCTTGAGGTAATCCGTGGATAAGGGACTAAAAATCAACCCCCCATAGATATAATATCGTGGGGGCTGGTCATACTGGCTGCCCTCCATACGGTCGGCTTCATTATAATAAACCGGCAGTTCGACCGATATTTCTTTTCCTTCTCTCCAGATTTTCAACGTGACGGTGTCACCGTGCTGCACGCTATCAAAGGCCACCCCGGCATGAACGCGGTTGCCTTTATATTGGATCATGGCATCGCTGCCGACATCATACTCATCCACCTTGAGAAGGACATCATCCGGGAAGAGGCGTTTCTTGGTCTCCGGAAACGGGGAAATCACCGAATCAATCCGCGCACCGGTGGAATCAGCCGGTAATTTCAGGTAACGTCGCTGGGCTGGATTTAAAAGTGAGGCCACCACAATCCCGGCATCGGGAAACCCGTGGTAGGTGCCGTCCTTAATATCATCGAGGAAGTGGCGGATGATATTGGGTGGGATAAAAAATCCGGTATTTTCCAGGGCCCGGGTTCCCTGAAAGGAGACGCCGACCACTTTGTCCTCCTGAAGCACCGGCCCCCCGCTGTTGCCCGGGTTGATGGCCGCATCCGTCTGCACGGTCAGAAACGTCCGGTTTCTGCTGTGCACATAGCCCTGCATTTCAATCCGCGAAACCACCCCCTTGGTGTAGGAGATTTGCTGCCCCCCGGCCGGGTAGCCGTAGGTCAGAACCGTCGAGCGCACGTCTGGCAGGTCGCCAAATTTGAGAGCCTCCATGTTGTCGTAAAAATCTTCTTCGAGCACCCTCAGAACCGCCAGGTCACAGTCATGCCCGACAAAGACCACTTCCGCCGGATACGGGCGCGGATCCTGGTGGCGCATGACCCGGATTTGCTTTGCCCAGCTCACCACGTGCGCGTTGGTCATGATCAGGCGGTCATCGATAAGAAATCCCGACCCCGTCCCCTGCTGAACCTGCTGGAATCTCCAGGGCTCATTCCAGATCGGAGTTTGAATGTAACTCATAATTTTGACCACCGAGTTCTCCGGTTCAACCGCCCGGAGCCCGGCAGCCGACCCTAAAACAAAAAGGAATGCTAGGAAGGTGCTGCGTATTGGCATCCGGAGAACGTAATCGCACCTGGCCAGCTTAGCAAGGCAGGAAAAAAACAGGTGAAATGTGCCTGTTCAGGATTACACTCTTTATAATGAAACAGGCCGCCCTCCTTCTCAACCTCGGATCTCCCGATAGCCTCGATGTCAAAGATGTCCGGAATTACCTCGATGAATTTCTCATGGATGAGCGTGTTATCGATGTCCCCCGCTGGCTGCGCACGGTCCTCGTCCGAGGCATCATTCTCAACACCCGCCCCCGCCAATCCGCCGAGGCCTATGAGAAAGTCTGGACCCCGGAGGGCTCGCCCCTCATCGTCACCAGCCATAAACAGCGGGCCGCCCTCGAAAAAGTCGCCGGCCTGCCCGTCTATCTGGGCATGCGCTACCGCAACCCGTCCACCCCGGACGTCATCCGCCAGATGCAGCAGGACGGGATCGAAAGCGTTTTCATCATCCCGCTTTATCCCCACTACAGCATGTCCAGCTATGAGACCGCCCTCGTCCATGTCATCGACTCTATGACCGCTGCCGGATTTCATATTCCCTACCGGATCATGACCCCCTTCTACACAGATCCCGGATACATCGAGTGCCTCGGAGCCGTCGCCAAGCCCTATCTCGAAAAAGACTATGATCACCTTCTCTTCAGCTTCCACGGCATCCCCGAACGCCACCTCCGTAAGTCCGATCCCTCACATAGCCACTGCCTCAGTTGTGAGAATTGCTGCGACCTCCCTCATCCCGCCCACGCCACCTGCTACCGGCACCAGTGCCTGAGCACGGTCCGCGCTTTTGTCGGGCAATTCAATATCCCGGAGGAAAAATATTCCGTCAGCTTCCAGTCGCGCCTCGGCAAAGATCCCTGGCTGCAACCCTACACCGACCGGACCCTCGAATCCATCCCCGCCTCCGGGAAGAAACGCCTTCTCGTCATCTGTCCCGCCTTTACCACCGACTGCCTCGAAACCCTCGAGGAAATCAACATGTCTGGACGCGAGTCCTTCCTCGAAGCCGGGGGCGAATCCTTCGATATGATCCCCTGCCTCAATGACCACCCGCAGTGGATCGCCTACCTCGCCGACCGCATTAAACAATCCCCGCCATCCTCCCCCGAATCCCTCACCGGCCAGATCGAATGGTTCTACCCACGCCCACCGAAGAGCGCGAAAGTAAAGTAGGTAGGCCCCAATCGCGACTTGAGAAGGTAAGGGTGTGATAGATGACATCGTTCTCTAGGAGGTCTCGGAGAGAGAGTTTCTACCCTCGAACGCTAAAAACTCGCCATACCATTTGGCATGGTCTACTAGCGGCTTGCCCGGAGACTGCGCCCACACCTTTTCTTCAATGTAAAAGACTGTCTCTTGATTACCCCTTTTTCAGGAGGGGGAGTCCAGTGCGGGTGTTTTCGCTGACTATGTAGCCTTCCGGGACGGCGTCGATGGCATTATCGCGTGGATCACTGGCGAAGTAGTAGAGGGTGACGGTTTGTCCGCCTTTGAGGGATTGTTCGCGGGCGTGGAGGTAATATGTTTTACCACTTTTATTACTAACGGTGCTAAATGGCATCATTTTCCTTTCGGTTTAGTTACAATTAGGTGACAGCAACCCAAAAATGGACGCAAATCACCTGTAACTAGCGTAACAAGGGTGCCGTTGTTAGCAAGTGCTATAATTTAGAAGGAATTAAGGTGGAGGGCGCGTTAAATAAGACCGGCTTCTTTAAGGGTCTTATAGGCACCATTCTTATCGATGGTCT
>CAYTLD010000008.1:0-13240 GCA_964438585.1 uncultured Blastochloridaceae bacterium
GCTCGGTGAAGGTGACGATGACGTTTCCGTTGGATTCCCCGGACTCATACCAGTTGACCAGATCGGTGGACCATTGATTGACGGCTTCGACCTCGTCGGTGGCCGCGGTCTCTTTGCTGCGCCGGAATTGGGTGCTGAGGGTCTTGCTGGCACCATCGGCCTGGGTGCCCTGGAATCCGAACTTTTCTCCGCCTGCCGTCTTACCGGTTCCCTGGAAGAGTTCGCGGATATCAGGATCGCCGTCCCCATCGCTGTCGAGGGTCAGCAGGTCGTTGACCTCCGGGTCAAATCCGTTAGCCGTCTCCCATGCGTCCGAAGCCGGATCCGTGTCGATGCTGGGAATGAGGGAGGTGATATTGATATCTCCCGTTGGCGGGGTTTTACCCTGGAAGGTGGCCCTAATGACCGTTCCGTTTTCGACCAGCTCAAAGATAAAGAGGTTGTCATCTAAATCCACCAGCGTATCGGGATCATTGGTCTGGGTCGGAGTATAGGCACTCGTCGTCAGGCCCTGATCTGTCAACTGGGAGTCAATCGCCTGAGTGGCCAGGAGGTTGTAGTTCAAGCCGGGTTGCACGGTGATCGATTTACCCGCCCCATTGACCACGATCAAATCGAAGGTGTCGCCGGGCTGGAGAGCAAAGAGCCCATATTCCGCCTGATCGAGGACCAACTGAATTTCCCCGTCCAGGGTCACATTGTCCCCCACCGTCAATTGGCTGTAGCTGATTCCGGACTCCTCGCCCTCGGCAAACAAGCGCAGGGTGCCGGTGCTGGTCTGGGTGAAGGTTCCGGTAATCTCGAGGCTACCATCGGTCGAGAAGGTCCCGACATTGTCCACCGGTGCCTGCACTTTCAATGGAGCCTTCCGCTCCTCCCGCTCAATGGCAAAGAAGCCACCGTTGGAAATCTGGGGCAGAACGATTTCCGTCTTCACGATCCGGATAATCATCAGGCCGGCATTGATCACATTCCCGAGAATGGTTCCGTTCCCTTCAAAGACAGCCCCTTCCCCAATGGTGAGGTCACCCCCGTTGAGATCCAGGGTCTCATTGGGCCCGAGATCGAAGGTCGCACCATCCTCCAAGGTCAATGAGGCCGCTTCAAAGGTGCTGGAGAGATCAGAAGAATCCCCTCCCGTCCGGTCACCGGCTAGTTCCACATCCTGATCCGGCTGGGTGTTATCAAGATCCGCCAGATACTGCGCTGTCACGGTCAGATTCGAGGTGATGTTGTCAAACACCTCATCCCAGCCGTCAAAGATCCAACCCGTGTTTGCGGAGACCGTCGGGGCAGTGGCTCCATTGCCTGCCACGATAGTTTGCCCCAGCAAGCCGCCACCGGTGCGGCTGCCTTGCGTGCCGAGACTAAAGGACACCGTGTAATTGTCCGCAATGGCGAAGACATAGGCCGCGCTGGAATTGCTTGCGCTATTATTGGCCCCGTCGCCATTGACCCCGGTCGCATTGCTGTCTTCAAACCTGGCCCCGACAACTGTGGTGTCGCCCGAAACCGCTACCGCCTCGCCGAAGCGATCACCACCCCCGGTATTGCTGGCCTTAAGGTAGGCCTGCTGGCTCCAGCTGCTGCCCTCACGAACGAAAAGATAGGCCGCTCCTGAAGAGCTGGCATTGTTGTTGGCCTGGTTGCCATTGACTCCAGTCGCAGCGCTGCCTTCCCCCATGGCCCCAACCACTGCGGTGTCGCTCGACACCGCCACCGACCATCCGAAACTGTCAACTGCCTCTGTATTGCTGGCCTTGAGGTAAGCCTGCTGACTCCAGGTGCTACCGTTGCGCACAAACATATAGGCCGCACCAGAAAGGTTGGCACTGTTGTCGGCCTGGTCGCCATTGACTCCAACCGCGCTGCTGCTCTCGCCGGGAGCCCCGACAACTGCGGTGTTGCCTGAAATCGACACGGAAAAACCAAATGCGTCAACCGCCCCGCTGTTGCTGGCCTTGAGGTAGGCCTGCTCGCTCCAGGTGCTGCCATTGCGCTCAAAAACATAGGCCGCTCCGGAATTGAATGCGCTGTTGTTGGTCCGGTCCCCATTGATGCCGGTCGCGTTGCTGCCCTCTTCCGGTGCCCCGACAATCAACGTGTCTCCCGAAACCGCCACGGAGTGGCCAAATAAGTCACCGGCCTCTGAATTGACGGCCTGCAGATAAGCCTGCTGGCTCCAAGTGCTACCGCTGCGCACAAACACATAGGCTGCGCCAGGCTGGGTTGAGGCGGAGGTGTATTGAGACGTGACGACCACGGTTTCACCCGAAACCGCCACGGACTGGCCGAAGGAGTCAAAGTTCTGGCCATTGCTGGCCTTGAGGTAGGCTTGCTGGCTCCAGGTGCCGCCATTGCGCACAAACACGTAGGCCGCTCCGGCATTGGTCGCGCTGTTGTTGCTTTGGTCGCCATTGACGCCGGAGGCGTTGCTGTCTTCGTTACGTGCCCCGACGACCACCGTGTCGCCCGAAACCGCCACCGACCAGCCGAAGTTGTCACCTGCCCCGGTATTACTGGCCTTGAGGTAGGCCTGCTGCGACAGCACGCCGGTCGAAGGATCGCGGACAAAGACGTAGGCCGCTCCGGCATCGCCTGCGCTGTTGTCAGCCTGATCGCCGTTGACCCCGGTCGTATTGCTGTCCTCCCGATAAGCACCGACCACAATAGTATCACCCGAAATCGCCACGGAATAGCCGAATTCATCCGATGCTCCGGTATTGCCAGCTTTGAGGTAGGCCTGCTGGGCGATCTCCCGGGGTGTTGGAAAGGTAATGGTGAAGACCCGATCCGTCGTCGCACCTGCATCGTCGGTGACGGTCAGAGTGACACTGGTGTTATCCGCCGGCAGGCCGACGGTGGGATTGACACCCGCCGCACTGCCGCCATTCCACGCCCAGGCGTAGCCGACGACGGTACCATCGATGTCCGCTGATGGACTGCCGTCCAATTCCACCTCACCGGTTTGCGCATTGAGAACAGTGAACTGGGCCGCGGCGGCGGGGGGCAGGTTCACGGCACCGGTCTCGATGGCCACGCCCTCGTCTTCCAGGGTTTGCAGGATGATGAGGTTGTCGGCGTCGGTAACATCGATCACACCGTCGGAAACGTCGAGCGTTTCCAGCTCATTGGTGTCCACGACGACATAAAGCGGATTACCGTTGGTATCGGAAACGACGACCTCGGTCAGGTTGCCGGGATTGCTGCCGCCGGACCGTGGGAAGTCGCGATAAAGGCAGTAAAGCGGCAGCGCGTCGAGAATGGCGAAGGTGGCAGTTTCGTCGATTATAGGGTTACCTCGCAGGTTGAGGATGCGGAGATTGGTGGCGAATTCCAGGCCTGTGAGATCGGTAATACCCAGGTTCGTTAGATCGAGACTGGTAAGCGAGGCCAAGTCGGCCTCAGTTAGGTTGCCCGTCGGCTTACTCAGCGCATCACGTAACGCCGCCTCAAGAGCCGCATCGGGGATAGAAACGGGAGAACTACCCGGGAAACTTGCGTCATCGGCAGGGTCGGTGCCATTAGCCACTTCGACATCGTCCGCGACCCCGTCCCCATCGGAATCTGTATCGATATCGGAGGTCCCATAAATGTCTTCTTCCTCTGCCTCGGTCAGGCCGTCGCCATCGAAATCTTCAGTGCGGTCATCCAGAACGCTGATGGTGAAAGCCTCCTCGTAGGTGTTGGCAGCGGAATCGGTTACGCGAATCCGAATGGAGTAGCTCGATTGGGCCTCGTGATCCAGGGGTGCCGCCGTTACCAAAGTTGAGCCGGAAATAGAAAAGGCGGAGTTTCCGGAATCACCGCTCCCCGCTACCAGGCTGAAGGTGAACGATTCCGAGGCGTCCGGATCGGTTGCCGAAAGAGTGCCCACAAAGGACCCTGCGGCGAGATTTTCCCCGACCGAGGCTGACGTGAGAGCGATGTCGGTCGGGGGATTAATCTGCGGCCCGTCATCCGGAGGCGCGTCACCGAAACCGGAGGAAGTATAGGTGAAATTGTCGAAGCCGAAACCGTCGACAACTCCACCCGCAGCCGTTTGACGGAAGGTTACTTGGGTGAAACTTTCACCGCCCGTTGCAATACCGAAAAATGTCGGGCCATTTCCGAAGTTCGTTGTATCAAATCCGTCCACCACCAAATCATATGAGTCCGTGCTGTCCCCGTCATAGAAGTCAAAACCAAAACCAGTGATCGGCGCATTAAAAGTAAAAATGAAAGTTGCCCCTACGCTACTTCCTTCCCACCCTATATACTCGTTAGCAAAGTTCGGATTAGCCGTTCCCGTATTTCCAAATTCCGAACTGAAGCCATTAGGCACGGTAAAGACTTGCACGTTGTCAGATTCCGGAATAACGGTGACGGTAAAATCACGGAAAGCGATGGTCACATCGGTTGTTCCACTGGCCAGTTGACCGGTCGGCGCACCGTCGAACGATTCGACAAAAGTATCACCGGCCGCCGACTCAAAGGTGGCACGTGAGCTATAGGTTGAAGGAGCTGTCGTCAACTGCCCGAATGCCGAACAGGATAGGGTAACGACTGCGCAGAGGGTGATTAATATTTTTTTCATAAATTTGCTTTGTGGTGCCTCGGTTTTCAGATCCGTTCTTCAGAGGTTATTAGTTTGTCTATTCCGAGCGTAAATTACTTATTTCGGAGCAGCCTGTCACCCCCCAATCAGGGGGGCGGCGCAGTTAGAAGCATGTCTTAACTATTAAATATTACCGGATAAGAATAACTTCATCAGTTCCGGCTGCGAATTAACGTCGAGCGCTTTATAAATATCCCGGACGTATCCTGAGACGGTATTCTCGGTAATTTCCAGTTGTCTGGCTATCTGCTTTCGCGACATTCCGTCGATAAGCATATTTAGCACCACTCGCTGCCGGGGTTGGAGAGAGGCCAGGGTCTTTGCAACCGGGGCCGACCATCCGCTGCCGTGCAGCCAAGTCACCTCTTGCATGATCAAATGTGTGATCCGCTTTTCACGCTCCGTGAAGTCGGACTGGTCCAGACGCCGATAAAGCCCGATACTGCTGATCGAAGACTCATCGACAGGGCGTCCGCACATGATCAGGTGCCCGATATTCGCACTTTCCCAGAATTCGCCCACTCCAGATCGATACGATAAACCTTCCGGATCTATATCCGAGCGGGTCATGGTGACTTGCTCACCATCCCGCTCCAACGCAGTAAAAAACGGCTCGATAATGGGCACCATCTTCGGGTTTTCCAATGCTTTCAGATAGGCAGTGAAGCGTTCCTCTGAAAATCCCCCATACAGAGTGCCCACCCAAACCTGCGGTTCGCCGGGTTGTTGCCGACAGCCCAGTGTCCAGACCCAGGCATCCACGTCAATCATCTGACAAAGCCCATCCATGAGCCTTCTCCGGATCTCATTTTCGGACTCACCCGCCGCTGCCGATATAAGCAAACGCAGCAGCACACTGATATCCTCTTCATTCAGTTGCCCATTTCCCGTGCTCATCAGTCCAATCCATGCTGAAGTATGTAATATACTACTAACTCTACTGACTAAATAGGGTCAATGCTAAAAACGACAAACCTGCGCAGTATCGGATAACAAGAGTCCCTCCACCCCAAACCGCCATCTTGAGTGTTATAGGTATAACACTCAAGATGGGTAAGGGGCGTCTGTAGGGGAATTTTATTCCCAATCAATCTGAGTGAGCACGTTCGTGGAAATAAGGGACAGAGACCTATTTCCAGCGATGGGTTTTCAATGGCTCTGAAAATGGTGACGCCCGGAAATAGGTCTCTGTCCCTTATTTCCAGCTATTTGGCCTACTCATGTTGATTTGATATTATTTCCTGGCCGATGGTCATCCGGAGGAGGTTTCCTGAGCATTCGATAAAAGGTCGCGGCCCAGGCGGTTTTCGAACCATTTCATGAATTCCTCCTCGGCGGCGGATGAGGTGCGGATGGCGGTGCCGCCGGCGGCTTCGACGGCATCGACCTCGAATTCTTCGAGCACCCGGGTAAAGACCGGAATCCCGCGCAGGTGGTGGATGACCTGAACCAGATCTGTAAGTCGGGGGATGGAGGCGATGACCAGCCGGGCACTCCGTGCATTGATGCGGTCGAGCACCCGTCGGTCGGACCCGTCCGCCCGCAGGCAGGGCAGCCCCTTTTTTCTTAAAGCCTCGATGACGGCCGGGTCATCATCGACGACGATGATTTCCATGCCGGCATCGAGGAAGGGCCGCGCCAGCCACATCCCGCTGCTGCCAAAACCCAGGATGACCACATGATCTTGCAAGTCCATGGGCTCGACCGGGCTGCGCCGGGCGGGGTGCCAGTGCAGAAGTTTCCAGGTCACGGCATCGGTTGCCGTCAGTGAGGTCAGGGTCATGGTGATGGCAGCGACAAGGGCCACGACGGTGAAGGATTCTTCAGCGGCGTTACCCATCTGGATGCCGCTCAGGACGAGAACCAGGCCAAGCTCGCTGGTCTGAGCTAAGAGGAGACCGCTTTCAATCCCATTACGGGAATTCTGCCCCTTCCACTCCGCCACCAGGGCCACGACCGGCGGAGTGACCAGGACGACGAGGACTGCCAGCACAATGGCATGCCAGATCACCGCCGGGGTGTCGAAAATGAGGAGTGATCCCATGGCCGTAAAGAAAAGCGCCTGGGAAAAGTCCGAGACGGAACTGATCAGGCCCCGGAGTAACCCGTTGACCGGAAAGGAAGCTAGAGCAAATCCGGCCAGGAAGGCTCCCACCACCGGAGGGAGGCCAAAGGCATAGGCCCCGCCGACAAAGACAAATAATAGCGCCAGTCCGGAGAGCAGGAGGGTCTCATCATCGGCCAACAATTTCCGGACCAGCTTCGGAAGCATGTGGTAATGACAAATCCAGGAGGCCGCCGCAAGGACAGCCAACCCGCCGAGAGAGAGCCAGGGCAATGCCCCCTCGCCGATATTGGAAGCCAGGACCACCAGCAGGACTACCAGAGCGATGTCCTGAACCAGCAGCACTCCCGTCACCAGCCGCCCGAAGGATTGGAACATCTGCTGCTGCTGACGCAGGTGGCGGACGACCACCAAGGTCGAACTAGCCGATAGGGCGAAGCCAATGTAAACAGCGGTGAGGGCATCGTATCCCAGCCAGCGCACCATGCCCATCCCGGCCAGACCGACGACAATGAACTGAACCAGTGCCACCCAGAGGGCGGCCTGCGTGTGGTGGGCAAAGCGTCGGGGGGTCAGCTCGATCCCGGCACTGAAAACGAGAAAGGTCAGCCCGATCTGTAGGACGGCATCGGAGATATCGCGCTCCGGCCCCCAGGGGCCAGCCGCCACCGCCCAGCCAGCAGCGATTAAAAAAGGAATGGCCGGCAGCCCCAGCCGCAAGGCCACCAGATGGGCCAACGCGGCGGCTCCCAACAGGATAGCGAGGTCCATCATAACGGCAGTAACCCCTTCTCCTGCAATACCCGTTTCTGCATTTTCATTCCATCCACCTTGGACAGCATCAAATAGGACACGTCCAGCTCCAGCAGGTTGTCGAGCACCGAGGTGTCAACTGCGTGAATGGCACAGGGAACCCCGAATTGCCGGGCCCGGAAGGCCAGCAACTCATTGGCCTCCTCGATGCGGAGGGCACTGATCAGCAGCCTGGCCTTGGGCAGTCCCGCTTCGAGAAGAATATCGAGGTATTCCGCACTGCCGAGCAAGGTCGGGCAGGGCAACCCCTCGAGCTTGCGTCCGTCGGTATCGATTCCCAACACCGGAATTCCCTGCCCGTGCAGACGCTGGCAGAGACGACGTCCTAAGGCATTCATCCCGACCACGATGACGTGACCCGTGCGCTCCGCGCCTGGGAGGGCGGAGGGGTCCATCGCCTCATTCTCGTCCGGTCGGGCGCGGAAGATGCGCAAAAGACCGACCCGGCGGCACCAGGCCAGGCAGCGGTCATTGTAGAGAATCATGTAAGCGGAGACCGCGATCGTCACCACCCCGACCAACGCCGTAATCACCAGCACCCGGGGCCCGACCAGTCCTGCCGCCACCCCCATCCCGGCAAAGATAAAGGAAAACTCACTGATCTGCGCCACCGTCACGCTGGTGAAAAATGCGGTCCGCTCCCCGTAGCCCATCCGGCTGATGATAATCATAAAAATGAGCGGGTTACCGATTAGAACAAAAAGTGATAAAACCAGCACCGGCCACCACTCCTGCACCGCTCCCTGCGGAGCAATCTCCAAGCCCAGGGAGACAAAAAAAACAGCGACAAAGAAATTCATCAGAGGTTTGATGCGATGCTGCAAGTCGCGGTGGTAGGGCAGTGTGGTCAGGCTTAGCCCGGCGAAAAAGGCTCCCAGTTCCACCGAGAGTGCCAGCGCGTGGGCCAGCCCCACAACAGCAAAGCACCAGCTCAGGCTCCAGATAAACAAAGCCGCCGGTGAAGCCGCCACCCAGGAAAAAAGCCGGGGCAGAATCCATCGCGCCGCTACCAGAACGGTCCCCAGCAACAACAGCATCCCGCCAAAGGCCTTGCCTATGCCCTGCACCACCGGCCACCAGCCCGCAGCACCCGCCACCGATCCGCCTGCCGCCACCTCACCGGCTCCATGCCCCCCGTCCACGCCCGATAATCCCGTCAGCACGGTCAGCACCAGAATCACCACCAGATCCTGGACGAGAAAAATCCCCACCGCGATCCGGCCATAAAGGGTGTCCAGCTCGTTCTTATCCGTCAGCAGCTTGACCACCACCACCGTGCTGCTGAAGGTCAGTCCCACCGCCAGAAAAATAGAGTCCATCACCTCGAACCCCAGAACCAGGCAAAGCACAAATCCCACCGCCGCCGTAAAAAGCACCTGCCCGATTCCCGCCACCACCGCCACTGGCCCCACCTCGCGGATTTTTTCAAAATTCAACTCCATCCCGACCAGAAAGAGCAGCAGGACAATCCCCATTTCAGAAATCAGCGACACCGCCTCCGTGTCCTCGACCACTCCCAACACCGGCCCCAAAAGCACTCCCGCAAATAGACAGGCCACGATTGAGGGCAGCTGCACCCGCCGCGCCAGCCCCATGCACACCGCCGCGCCGAAAACAATCCACCCCAGTGGAATCAATAAAGAGGCATCCGACATCGCGCCACACTGCCACGTCCGATCCCATTCAGCAAGAGCACCCTCCCTGCCCAAACCAAAGCTCAAGCAGGCTTGAGCACTCGAAAGGCAGCCTTGCTGCCGGTGGAAACCCACAGCCTATTAACTGGCTGGGACGGGGGTAAGGATGATTTCGATGCGGCGGTTGCGGGCGCGGTTTTCCGGGCTGTCATTGGGCACGATCGGGCGGTAGGGCCCGTAGCCGACAGCGGCCAGACGGTCGCCCGGCAGACCGCAGATTTCGTTGAGGTATCGGACAGCGGCCAAGGCTCGAAGAGAGGAGAGTTCCCAATTGGTGGGAACCCGGGCAGAGCGCCCGGACATGGGGAGGTCATCGGTGTGCCCTTCGACCCGGATGATCTGGTCGGGAGACTGATCCAGGGCCAGAGCGAACTCTTTCAGGACTTTTTTCCCTTCTTCTCTCAATTGGTAGGATCCGAGTTCGAAAAGTATTTTGTCGGCCACATCCACCTTCAGTTGTCCCTTGAGGCGGGAAATGATGACATCCTTGCTGGCGATTTTATCGCGTAGTTTATCTTCCAGGCTGGCGTCCTGCTGAGCCAGTTGCTTTCGGGCGTCCGTTAATTTTTCATCAAATTCCGCCCGTTCCTGGGCCACGGCGGCCAGGGTAGACTCGACTTCTGCTTTGAGTTTTTTCTGAGCCTCGCTCAGAGCCCGACTTCGATCCTCGGCTGAAGCCAGGCGGTTTTGCTGATCGCTCAATGCCCGTTGCAAATCCTCATTTTGTTGAGAAAGGATGGCATTTTTATCCTTTAAAGTGGTTATTTGTTCTTCCAGCGTTTGCTTCGATGCCTCGGTGAGGGCTTTTTCTTCTTGGGCAGACTGCGATTTGAGAAAGTAATAAACTCCCACCCCAGCCAAAAGCAGGATAACAACAACGGCTATCGTATTTTTAACCACGTGCTTCACTCTTAACAGTTTACATCTCAACCCTGTGAAATGACAAACCTTTTCCTCCCCGAACAAAATTAGGGACGGGGTAAAAACTCCGATGTTTGTTGTTTGTTACGCAGCTTGGAAGGAGCGGGGAGTTTATACCCCGTCCCTAATCTGTTACTGCGATTTTTTTTCGTATTCTTTCAGGAAGCCGAGAAACTCGCGACGGTGCTTTTCCTCGCCGCTGAGAAGTTCGATAGCCATATCCTGGGTGACGTAGTCGCGTCCATCGGATATTTTGATAATCTTGTTGTATTGGGCGACAGCACCTTCTTCCGCATCGATGACCCCTTTGATTACCGCGATGAGGTCGGTGGTATCCTCCGGAGGTTGAAGCGATTTCTGTCCGCGTGGCAAGGCCAGTGATCCGGGAACTATTCCGCCGATTGTTTTAATTCTGTCCGCCAGCGTCTGGGCATGGGTCAACTCTTCCAGTATATCCGCGCCCAGAGCTTTTTTAATTACATCCGACTGAACTCCATCCGGGTTAGTGGAGCAGGCTATGTAGTTTTGAATAGTTTCTAGCTCCATAGCATAGGCAACTATTAATTCACCAATTATATCTTTGTGTATTTCCATAAGTGAAACTTAACACTTTTTCGTCGCTTAGCAATTATTGCTATTAACGGCAGACCAATTTGATTTCTTTTTCGTAAACGGGAAAGTAGGACTGAATGACGGCGAGGTCGAAGTCCGGCAAAATCTGGCCGTTGCTCTCGTGCTCCAGTAAAAATTCAAATGACCGCTGGATCAACTCCTCGGGGAGCACGTTGCCGCCGGTCAATTTCCGGTAATATCGGTCATCGAGACTGACGCGGTGTTTAGTGATAAGGTCAGCCATGACCTCCACTTCATAAACCTCTTCATCTATCCGATTAACTATGATCATACCCTGTTCCTTACTGCGCTGTGATTGAAACTGGCGAGACATTGCGAACACGCTCGATCTTCCAACCTTCTGTCTCTAGCAATTCGACCAGGCCGCCCTCTCCGATGAGGTGAGCGGCACCGACCAGTATAAAAATATTTTTGTCTCTCTTGGCGTAATCGTCACGAATTTTTTTCATCCAGTTCCGATTGCGCTCCAGCAAGAGCCGATTCTTGATTTCGGGATGATCGTTGAGTTGATGGTTCAGTTTCGCGTCAAGCTCGACGGTGTCCCCCTGCCGCCAAAGGCGTATCAGGTCCAGGAACATTTTCTCAACCGAGGCGAGATCCTGAACCGTCATACGCAGGAAAACATCCTGCTGGTCCGGCGTCAGATCGGCCAGTAACGCGATTTGCTGCTCGACCGTTTCCAGCGATTCGATCGGTTTCCTTTTATTTCCTTCTTTTTCTTTTTTACCTGAAAAATAGGATTCCACCCCGTGCGCGGGCGTGACCCCCATTTTACTTAATTCGGCCATGGTCAGCGTCATGGCGACAAACCAGGGCCGATAGGCCGACATCGTTTGAATGGTTGCAGCCACATTTTCCTCTGCCGCCCCAATCACTTCCAGAGTCTCTGGGGAAAGGTGGTTTTGAATAGACTCTCCTTTAGGATAGCGTGCCTTTTTTATCATTCCTGCCATCGCCGAGGGATTAGTCATCTGCTTTTCGTCGACTTCTACAACCATGACTTGCGAATCCTTAAAGGCGCGTTCGTAGGTCTCAGGCAGAGGATGATCGGCTTCGCGGAGCAGGTGAATGGAACCAGCGAGATAGACGGTATTGGTTTTTCCCGACAGTGCCCATACCATACCGGGATCGGTTTCTGCATAAGTAAGCAATGGCTGAGCCAAAAGTGCGGCCATCCATGCCATCGCTATGCATTTCCCGAAGGTCATGCACCCCAAAGTACTTTCTCACACGAGCAGGTCAAAGGATTTCCGACTTGTCACAAGGAAGTAACGTTGGAGAACGAAAAAGTACGGAGGGGTGTCAGGCCCCCAGTCCGGCGATGCGGTATCCGCGCTTGCGGAGGAGGGCGGCCAGTTCCAGCCATTTTTCCCCCTGAATTTCGATTTCCGTTTCCTTGACGGTTCCACCGGTTCCACAAGCCCGCTTCAAGTCATGGGCCAGGACTTCGAGTGCCTCCGTATCCGTGTCGGAAGAGAAGCCGCTGATGACAGTCACGGTCTTTCCGCTCCGGTGGGCTTTCTCTTTTCTGAGCACCAGCCGTCCGCCGGTTGCATTGACGGAATGTTCATCCGGGTCATTGGATTCCTGCGGTTCGTCCGGCACCTGACCCTCCGGAAGTCCACTGGCATCCAGTCCAAGGAAGGGGTTTTGCAGGCCACCGGGAGCGCCGGATGGAGTCCCGATATCGATCTTGGGCTTGGGTCGGCTCACGGCTTCTGCCACAAGGTGAAGCGGGCGACACTCCACTGATACTTGCGCGAGTGCTCGCGGATAAGGAATGGCATGTCCCCGGAGCGGATCCGGTTGAGGTGGGGGTCAAGAAAGTTCCGAATGCCCTCTTCGACTCCGACCCGGTGACCGTCTTTTTCATGCCCTCCCAGCCAGAAGGCCCTGGGGGTGAACATATCCGACCAGGTGGACGGAGTCATGATGGCGGCATAGCCTCCGGGTTTGAGCAGGGAAGGCAACCGGGCCAGACAGAGGTCGGGGCGCGGAAGCCGGCAGAGCAGGTTGGCCATGAGCACACAGTCGAACTCTCCGAGATCCTCCGGCAGATCACAGGCATCCCCAACCCGGAAATGAACATGCTGCCGGTAGATGCCGTCAGGCACCTTCGCCATCAGGGGAGTCGTGAGATCCCCCTCATCGATGCGCCGGTAATAGTAAGTGCCCTCTTCACGCAGGTAGTTGGCCACATCGATAAATTTTTGTGACTTATCGATAGCAATGACTTCCTGGCACTTGCGGGCCAGCTCGAAACTGGAGCGTCCCACGGCACAGCCCAGATCGAGGGCGCGATACTCGCCTTCTTCCGGAAGCAATCCGAGGCACAATTCTGCGCAACGCCACGGGTAGTCGAGCGCATCCGATGGTCCGAATCCGTAGGGAAAAACCTCCTCCCGCCATCCGTAATGGAAAAGAAGATATTGCGAAAGGATGTCATCCGACTCGTAGTCCACTTCCTGCATGAGGAGAAAATAACACGCTGCGGAATGCGCACAAGCTTGGAGATGC
>CAYTLD010000008.1:13340-21155 GCA_964438585.1 uncultured Blastochloridaceae bacterium
CGCCCGGGGGCGCAGGTGCTCATCGACCGGATTCACTCCCTGAGCAGTGGTGAGCTACAGCGCCGCCAGCAGGCCGCCGAGCTGGCCCTGCTCAATATGGGCATCACTTTTACCGTTTATGGGGAGGAATCCGGAACTGAGCGGATCTTCCCCTTCGACATCATCCCCCGGATTATTGAAGGGCGGGAATGGGAACGCCTGCATCGCGGACTCGAACAACGCATCCGCGCTCTCAACTGCTTCCTCAACGACATCTATCATGACCAGAAAATTCTCAAGGACGGAGTCATCCCGGAATCGCTCATCCTCTCGAGCCGCGCCTTCCGCACCGCCTGCATCGGGCTCAAACCTCCGAAAGATATCTGGATCCACATCACCGGGACGGATCTGATCCGGGGAAAGGACGGGGAATACTACGTTCTGGAGGACAACCTGCGCTGCCCCTCCGGGATATCCTATGTGCTCGAGAACAGGCAAGTCATGAAGCGAACCTTCCCCGGTGTCTTCGAAGCCAGCCGGGTGGTGCCGGTCGATGATTATCCCAGCCGCCTGTTTGATGCCCTCGAATACCTCGCTCCAGAAGGCGTGAGCCACCCGACCATCGCGGTCCTGACGCCGGGCATCTACAATTCCGCCTACTTCGAGCATTCTTTCCTGGCCCAGCAGATGGGCGTAGAACTAGTCATGGGTAGCGACCTGATGGTAGTGGACGATTTTCTCATGATGAAAACCACCAAAGGCCTGCAGCGGATCGATGTCCTTTATCGGCGGATCGATGACGATTTCATGGATCCTGATGTCTTCCGGAAGGATTCGATCATCGGCATCCCCGGACTCTTCGAGGCCTACCGGAAGGGGCATGTCGCTCTGGCCAATGCCCCCGGCACCGGGATCGCTGACGATAAAGTCATTTACGCTTTTGTCCCGGATATGATCCGCTTCTATCTGAGCGAAGAACCGATATTACCCAACGTCCCGACCTACGTCTGCGAAAAGGAAGACGACCGGAAATATGTCCTCGACCACCTGGATGAGCTGGTGGTCAAAGCAGCCAACGAAGCGGGCGGGTATGGCATGCTGATGGGAACCCACTCGACCGCTGCCGAGCGGAAAAAATTTGCCAGCCTGATCCGTGACAACCCGAGAAATTACATTGCCCAGCCGACCATCTCTCTTTCGACCGTGCCCACCATCATCGATGGAGAATTCGCCCCGCGCCATGTGGACCTGCGCCCCTACATTATTTACGGCGAGGACATCTTTGTCCTTCCTGGCGGGCTGACCCGGGTGGCGCTGAAAAAAGGCTCACTGGTCGTCAATTCCTCCCAGGGGGGTGGTAGCAAGGACACCTGGGTGGTTTCCACCCCGCCGGAAGGAGGCTCATGTTAAGCCGTGTCGCTGAGGCCATTTACTGGATGGCGCGCAACGTCGAACGGGCGGATAACGTCGCCCGCTTTGCCGATGTCAACCTGAACCTCACCCTCGATCTGCCGTCCGACATCCGGAGCCAATGGATGCCGCTGGTGACTACGACCGGAGATCAGGCCTTCTTCAAGGATCACTACCCCTCAGCTACTGAGGAGCACGTCATCCGCTTTCTCACCATCGACACGGACTATCCCAATTCCATCGTCTCCTCCCTGAGAAGTGCCCGTGAAAATGCCCGCACGGTTCGGGAAAGTATTCCCTCCGAGCTCTGGGAACACCTCAACAGTCTTTACCTCTACGTCAACGACAACGCCCGCCAGGGACAACTCACGGATTCTGCCTACAATTTCTTTAAACGCATCAAAATGTCCTGCCACCTCTACGGTGGGCTCCTCGACCACACTATGTCCCATAATGAAGCCTGGAGTTTTGCCCGCCTCGGCCAGATGATCGAGCGCGCCGACAAGACGTCCCGGATTCTCGATATTAAATACTACATCCTCCTCCCGGATCTCGATGATGTGGGCACTCCCTTTGACAATATCCAGTGGTCCGCCCTCCTCAAATCCGCCAGCGCTCTGGAAATGTACCGCAAGCAAAGCCGCCGCATTTCCAGTGAGCGAGTGGCCCAGTTTCTCCTGCTCGACCGGGAATTCCCCCGTTCGATTCATTACGGCATGCTCCAGATGCTCGAGTCCCTGCACCGGATTTCCGGCTCCCCCATGAATACCTACGCCAACCCTCTCGAACGCGAACTCGGACGCCTCTGTTCCGACCTCGATTACGCTAACATCGAGGACATCGTTCACACCGGTCTCCATGAATACCTCGATAATTTTCAATTACGTCTCAACACCATTGACCAGTTGATTTATAAACAATTTTTCTCCCTTGCTCCCCTCGAATAAGTCACCCAGTCTTCCACCCATGAGTTTTTGTCTGGGTATAAAAGTAGAGTCCGGCCTGATCGGCATTGCCGATACCCGCCTGACTTCTGGAACCGCGCGCGTGACCGCGCGTAAAGTCACCATCCACCAGCATGGACATCACAGCATATTCCTCATGACTTCCGGACTCCGCTCTGTCCGGGACAAAGCCCTCACCTACTTCAACCAAATCCTCAACAACGAGACCGATAACGTTCCCCGCACCTATCAACTGGTCAACTTGCTCGCTGAGCAAATCCGGCAGGTCGCCCGTGAGGATAAGGAATCCCTTCAGGAAAGCGGACTGGATTTCAACCTTCACGCCCTCGTCGGAGGCCAGTTGGATGAGGATGACGAGCATCGCCTCTACATGATTTACCCTCAGGGCAATTGGGTCGAAGTGGGCACCGCCACCCCCTACTATATCATCGGTGAATCCGGCCCCGGTCGTCCCATTCTGGAAAGAACCCTAAAATTCGACTCCACCCTCGAGCACGCCCTCCGGGTCGGCTTCCTCTCCTTTAACGCCACCCATGAATGCTGCGTCGATGTGGACTACCCGATCGACGTCGTCGCCTACCGGAAGGACACTTATCAAATCATCGAACAGCGCTTCGAACGCAAGCAACTCCAGTCCGTGGCCGAAGAGTGGGAAACCCACCTGAAGCAGGCCGCGCAAAACCTCAGTGCCGACTGGACGAAGGATGTCCTCGACCGGCTCCCCTGATCGCGCAGCACCTTCATTCGCCCCATGCGATTTCTCATCGAACACACCAAGCATTACACCTACACGGAACCGGTTTTTCTGGAACCGCATCTGATACGCATGTGCCCGCGCTCCGATTGGAGTCAGACTTGCCGGGAGTATAAGCTGACCATCACCCCCGAGCCTGCCGGCATCACCCGGAACCTCGACGCCCATGGCAACCAGGTCGAAGAAGCCTGGTTCGATGGGTTGACACCGGAACTGGTTGTTCGCGGTCGCTCGGTGGTGGAAACCCACCCCCGCAACCCCTTCGGATATATCCTGCCCGCCTACGCCGGGACCATCCCCTTCACCTATCCGGAGACGGACCTCGCCGCCCTGAAACCTTATCTGGGGTCGGCGGAACCCGCCTCACCCGGCGTCATCAACATGGCCCGCGCCTGCGTAGAAGAAGCCTCCGGCGAAACCTTACATTTTGCCTCCCGCCTCTCCGACCACATTTATCACAGAATTAAATACACGCACCGCCCGGAAGGAGAACCCTACAGACCCGAAGAAACTCTGGAGTGCGCGGAAGGTGCCTGCCGGGATGTCGCCGTTCTCTACATGGCCTGCGCCCGGGCCATGGGCCTGGCCGCACGATTCGTCACCGGCTACCATGACCCCGAAGAACGGGATCCGGAACTCCATGCCTGGGCGGAAGTCTATATCCCCGGCGGCGGATGGCGGGGTTATGATCCCTCCGATGGACTGGCCGTCGGCGAGCACCACATCGCCCTCGCCGCCTCAGCCGATCCCGCCTGCGCCCACACCCTCACCGGCTCCAGCCGCGGCAGCGCCACCCACACCCTGGAAACGAGTGTGCTAATCAAAGCGGAGTAGAAATCAAATACACTTTCCAGTTGTATTATGATACTATTTTGGCATCTTTTCTAAATGAGCAACTCCAAGTCCACTAAAGGTATTGTTTACAGAATGTCAGATGATCGACACCAGATGCTAAGAAAAGTTGCCTACACCGAGAATAAGTCCATCCAGCAAATTATTGATAACGCGGTTAAAGAGCAGTTCATGACCGTTCCTGCTGTGGATTCTGAGTTGGAGGTCATTCGCGATAGCTTGATGGATTTTTGTGGAACAAAAAAATTTAAAACGATTTTGGCCGATCCTCCGTGGCAATTTCAAAATCGAACCGGAAAAGTTGCACCCGAGCATAAGAGATTAAACCGATATTCGACAATGACCCTCGAAGATATTTGTTCTTTACCCGTCGATTTTGTCGCGGATTCAACGGCACATCTCTACCTCTGGGTTCCAAATGCCTTGCTGCCGGAAGGTTTGCAGGTTTTGAAAAGTTGGGGGTTCCAGTATAAGTCCAATATTGTCTGGCATAAAATTCGTAAAGATGGAGGTTCCGACGGGAGGGGAGTCGGTTTTTACTTTCGCAATGTAACCGAAGTCATTCTATTTGGAGTCCGAGGCAAAAATGCCCGGACTCTCGCCCCCGGTCGTCGTCAGGTGAACATGATTCAAACCAGAAAAAGAGAACACAGTCGCAAACCGGATGAGCAGTATGAAGTTATCGAATCCTGCTCGCCGGGACCTTACCTTGAAATGTTTTCCCGTGGTGTCAGGAAAGGCTGGGACGTCTGGGGGAATGAAGCTGTGGAAAATTACAAGCCGTCGTGGAAAACGTATACTTACAACTCCTCCACCGCCATGAAAGTAGCCGTCTGATGACGCCGATGGCCAGTTTACTTCAAGGGCCAGTCTTCCACCACCTCAGGTTTTATTCCTAAGGCCAAAACCGGACACCCTCCGTGTCTGCCCGCATTCAAACGATAAATGAGTTTCCCCATCCAGGTTGTGCTGGCGCCATACTTTTGCTTACAAGGCTCTTCCCGCCCCGCTTTTTTAATTATTATGCCATTCTTATCGCGGCGAGGTATGACATCAAACAGCGGATTCAGCTTCTCGCTTCTGGTGAGTAAGATCGCTACATTAATTGCTCCGCACTCGTGAAACATGCGAAAAGCGTAAAGATCCCGATCAAATGTCTGGTCTTTGCTGTTCCACTCGAGGTCAAAGGCAACTTTCTCCTTAACATAATCAATTTTATGACCATCAATAAAATTGTTCAAAACTATGGTTTCTCTCTCTACAGGCTTGGATTTCTTAACACTGCCATCTGATAGAACACTTTCTTGAGTCTCTACCACACGGACCGATAAATCGCCTTGGATTCTGGTCTCGAACCATTTCTTTGGCCGCAGTTCAGTAGATATTTTTTTGGGTATGGTTGATTCATTTCCTCCCGGGGTGCCGATGTCAACCGTGGTAATCCGAAAATTTCTCAGGGCATCTTCGATCTCTTTTAATTCTCGAGGAAATGCATGCTTCAAAATTGAGGCTGCGTGCCGGTAACTATAAACATCGTAGAGTTCCATGATGTCTCCGCTGATGCACTTCCTTACCTCATCTATCGGATCACTACTCGGTCCCGGGCTTAGCGATATATCCGTATTCTTTGTGTCTTCCATAAAGCATCCTTACTAACTGAACGGCAGTTCCTGAGGTTCATTGGGCATGCTGGCGGCTTCGATGATGTGCTCGACATCGACGTGTTTCTCGAAGAGATTCTGGATGAGGTCGATTTTCTGGTGGTCACCGGGTTCGGTTTTTACGGTCATGGCATTGACCGCAGAGACCACTTCGAAGCTGTCGCGGTCAGTGCCGATGAAGGGGATTTTTTTCTGTTTCATTAATTTCAGGAGCCCGGAGGGAGGCAGCAGGCCCAGGGTGAGCAGGACCCCGGCAACGGGTGGGCGGGCGTTGTCTGTATCCGCGCCGAGGACGGAGAGGATCAGATCCTCCCGGTCGCCAGCGGTGACTAGCAGGCATTCGGGATCCATGTAACGCTCGGCATTTTTGGAGGAAGCGGTTCCGATGCTGAGCCGTCCCACCCGCAGGCGGGCGTTTTCTTCGCCGGCGATCCAGGTGCCCTTCACCCCGGTAGCGATCTGGCCCAGGGTGGGCATTTTTAAATCGCGCGAGTAGGGAATAATTCCGAGCAGAGGCAAGCCCAGGCGCTGAAGCCCTAATTCCGCGTAGGGCCGGAGGGACTCGATTTTATCATCGAGAACTTTGTTGAGGATAACACCGATGACATCGACCCCGTATTTTTCAAAAAGGGCCAAATTCAGGCTGATCTCATCCAGAGGGCCGCCGACCCCACCACCGCTGACCATGATCACCTTACAATTGAGCAACGAGGCCACCTGGGCGTTGGACATGTGAAAGACACTGCCTACGCCGGCATGTCCCGATCCTTCTACCACGACAAAGTCCTGCTCCCAGGCCGCGCGGTTAAAGCCGGTGAGAATTTTCTGTTCGATCTCGCGGGGATTTCCCTGGCTCAGGTAGTAGCGGGTAAATCCGGAGTCAACCGCGACCGGACTCATCGCCTCCAGGGGCAAGTTGGGGTGGTAAGTGTCATTGACCAGGAGGGTGTCTTCATCGATTTTCTGTCCCTCAACATCGATAAAGCGCTGCCCGATGGGCTTGATGTAGCCGACCCGCCTGAATCTTTTCTTCAGGAGGCCCAGGAGCCCCATTGAGGTGGTCGTCTTGCCATCGTTCTGGCGTGTCGCCGCGATAAAAATACGCGGGGTGGTCCGGTTCTGAAGTCCACTCTGCACGGTTAGTCTTTCACTCAGTCCTGCGGGTAGAGTTTGCGGTATTCGATGGCCTGGAGGGCGACGAGGGCGGAGACCCCGACGATGTCGGACACGTGGGCACCGCGCGAGAGTTCGGCAGCCGGTTTGGATAAGCCGAGGAGGATTTGCCCGTAGGCGGTGGCACCGGAGAGAAGTTGGACCAGCTTAACCGAGATATTTCCCGAATTGAGGTCGGGGAAAATGAGCACGTCCGCCTTCCCCGCCACTTCACTGCCCCGCACCTTGAGATCGGCGATCTCCTGCACGAGGGCGGCATCGACTTGTAGTTCACCATCGACCTTGGCGTCGAGGTGGCTCTCCTCGATTTTCTGACGGGCGCGGGCCACGGCGGCGGTGATCTTACCGGTATCCTCCGTCTGGGCACTTCCCTTGGTCGAGTAGGACAAAAAGGCCATGCGGGGGGTTTGACCGGTCAGTTGTCGTCTGAGCCAAGCGGTTTCGAGGGCGATGTCGGCCAGTTGATCGACGGTGGGCTTCGGGATGACACCCGCATCGGCGAAGAAAAGAACCCCGTTGTCCCCGAAAGCACAATCGGGAATATCGAGGATCATGCAACTGGAGACTGTTTTAATGTGCGGCAGCGGTTTAATCAATTGAAACAAGGGGCGGAGAATGTTTCCGGAATATTGACCGGCTCCGGCGACGAGGCCGTCACATTGTCCATGCTGGAGCATCATGGCTCCGAAGTAGTTTGGATTGGTGAGGATGCGCTCCGCTTCCTGGTTCTTGATTCCTTTATAACGGTTCAGGGTTTCGAGGCGGCGGACAAAGAGCGGCATATCGGATGCGCTATCCGGATCGATAAGCATCATGCGAGCGAGATCCACGCCTTCTGATTCAGCTGCTGCCAGAATTTCCTCCCGCTTACCGAGGAGAACCGTGACCCCTAGCTTCCGGTCAATAAATTCCCGTGCCGCATGTAGGATGCGGGGATCTTTCCCTTCCGGGTAGAGAATACGCTTCGGGTGACGCCTCAGCTTCTCGTATATGGATTCGATAAAGGTTGCCATCAGTTTTG